>JAWOLC010000118.1:0-3117 GCA_033853925.1 Candidatus Eiseniibacteriota bacterium | reverse complement strand
CACCACCGCGACGCGGATGCGCGGCCCGCAGCCGGCCGCGAGCGCGGCGCACAGCAGCGACCCCGCGAGCGCGAGCGCCCGCGGGGCCGTCCGCCCTGCGTCGTGCCGGAGCGAGTCGCTCACGGCTCGACGAACTTGTAGCCGACCTTGTGCACCGCCACGATGAAGGGCTGCGCGAAGCCGGCCCCCAGCTTGGAGCGCAGGTTCGAGACGTGCGTGTCCACGGTGCGGGTCGTCACCCCCAGCTCCTCGTCCACGCCCCAGATCTCCTCGAGCAACTCCTCGCGCGACACCGTCCGGCCGCGATGCTCGATGAGGTACTTGAGCAGCTCGAATTCCTTGAAGGAGAGCGCGACCTGCTTGCCGTCCTTGTGGACCTCGCGGGGCTCGAAGCGCACCTCCACGTCGCCGAACTTGTAGATCGTCGGCCCGGGCGCGGGCGCACCCGAGGGTCCGCGCGCCACCAGCCGCTTGGCCCGCGCCATGAGCTCCTTGATGCCGAAGGGCTTGGTCACGTAGTCGTCCGCGCCCAGGTCGAAGCCCTTGACCACGTCGGCCTCGAAGTTGCGCGCGGTCATGACGAGCACGGGGATGTCGCGGTGACGCTGGCGCAGCTCCTTGAGCACGGTGAAGCCGTCCTTCTCGGGCAACATGATGTCGAGCACGACGAGGTCGGGCTTCTGCTTGAGCGCCATGCGCAGCCCTTCCTGGCCGGTCTTGGCGAGGAGGACTTCGTAGCCCTCGTACTTGAAGTTGTGGGACAGACCTTCGAGCAGGCCCTCCTCGTCCTCCACGATCAGGACTCTCTTCATCTCGTCTCCCTCCCCGGTCACGTGCCGGTCCGGCGATCCGTGACCCGCGTCTCCGCGGGCGCTGCGGTGGGTTCCTCGGCCTCGACGATCCGAGGGAGCACCAGCCTGAAGGTGCTGCCCTCGCCCAAGGTGCTGGCGACCTCCACGCGCCCGCCGTGCGCGCGCATGATCTGCTGCACCAACGAAAGCCCCAGGCCCGCGCCCTTGACATCGTGGACGAGGCCGGTCTCCACCCGGACGAACTTCTCGAAGATCCGCTTCTGGTCCGCCGGCGCGATGCCGATGCCTCGGTCCGTCACCGAGACGCTCACGGCGCCGTCGTCGGACTCCGCGGACACCTTCACCTCACGCCGCGTGCGGGAGTACTTGAGCGCGTTGTCGAGCAGGTTGAGCACGCAGTGCTGGAGCATCCGAGGGTCGCCCCGCACCGGCGGCAGGCTCTCCGGCAACTCGAGCTCGACGCGGAACCCCTGGTGCTCGAGCCGAGGCCGGAACGTGTCGACAGTCTCTCGCACGACGGCTCCCAGGTCTACAGATTCGAAACGCAGCATGGCCTGCCCCGCCTCCAGGCGGGCAAAGTCCAAGATGTTGTCAACCAGCTGCTGGAGCCGGACGGTCTCGCGGACGATGCTGCGCAGGAAGGAGTCGCCCTCCTCGGGGGTCCGGACCCGGTGCATCTCCAGCGTCTCGGCCGCCAGGCGGATGAGGGCGATGGGCGTCTTGAGCTCATGGGTGACGTTCGAGATGAAGCTGGACTTGAGATGGGCCAGCTCGAGCTGCCGCGAGAGGTAGGTCATCCCGAACAGCGTGGCGACGACGATGACCATGCCCATGAGCCCGACGAAGGTGATCATGAAGCTGACGAAGTACGAGGCCCGCACGGCCGGCGCGCCGAGCGCCGGCGCCACGCGCACGGCATAGCCCTCGAAGGGCCCGCTGAGCGGCTCGGTCCGCGCGGTGCGGTCGTCCCCCGGCTGGCGCACGCGGCCCAGCTCCTCGCCCGTGGGACCGGCCAGGGCCACGCTCAGCCGGCGCGTGGAGACGATGCCGCCGTAGAGCCGCGGGTTCTCGGGAAGCCGGTCCTGCACCACCTCCTCGAAGTGCGAGAGGAGGAAGCGTCGCGGATCGAGCCACCAGCCGCCCACCCCCAGCACCTGACCGTCCGACCGGTGCAGGAGCAGCCCGGCGAACACCTGGCCGCGCCGGCTCCCTTCGCCCTGGGCGTAGAGCAGCGCCGTGGACTCCACGATGATCGCCGTCATCCCCGTGATCTCGGACTCGGGCACGAAATGGGGAGCGAGGAACTCGCGCGTGCCCGTCCTCAGCTCCGCGATCACCGAGGGCGTGTCCGCGTCGGCGCGGGCGGCGTTCTCGGCCGGGGGGATCCCCCGACGCAGCTCGGCCAGCAGCTCGCGCTCGAACGTCTCGCCCACCTGCAGGGCGATGTAGCTGTTGTAGCGTGCGCTCTCCTCCTCGACGGCCTGGGCAATGCGCAACGTCAAATAGATGCCGAGCCCGACCAGAAAGATCGCGGGCACCGCCACCGCCAAGCCGATCAAGGCGAGCGGGCGCCGGCCGATGCGTGGATTGGACCGAGAAACGGCCATGGCTCGTGAGCCTAGCCCCTGGGTTGTTGTCCGGCAACGCAAAGGGCCGACCCCCGCCGGGCCGGCCCTCGCGACCCGTGGGGAGGTATCAGCTCTTCACGCGCGCCGGGATCGAGATCCCGGCCGCCGCATAGATCTTCGCCACCATGCTGGGGTCGGGCGAGGTCGTCACCATGATGCAGCCCCCATCGATGTTGAGGACCTCGTGCACGACCCGACCGCTGGCTGCCGCACCCCGGATCGCCCGGCAGTTGGGGCAGAGCCGCACGTTGTCGCCGGCCGCCTCCAGGGCGTGCAGGCGCTCGTGGTGCTGCTCCACCGCCGCCTGAATGGCGCGGGTGGCCGCGGGGGTGTCAGCCGTGTAGACGTACATGACCCCGTTCTTCAAGGGGACGATCTGGGTGCCGGCTCCCGCGCTCTCGAGCAGGCTGCGGCACTGCTCCCAGCTCGCGCAGGCGTCGCAGGACGAGCCGGACGCCGCCGGGCGGCCGACCCCGGAGCCCGGGCTGAGGCGGGCTCCGCCCGACCTGCGGGCGGCGCGGGAGTCGCCCCCCGAGGCCGGCACCGCGGCCACTTCGAGCATGCCGCAGCCCGAGGCGGCTCCGACCAGGACGGCGCTCGTCAGCGCGCGCCCCGCCGGGCCGCGCGGGCGGGCTCCGGCGCCGCGGGCCGCGTACCGGGCGTCGGGCGCGGCCTTG
>JAWOLC010000117.1:0-52315 GCA_033853925.1 Candidatus Eiseniibacteriota bacterium | reverse complement strand
CCCCGCGGCCGTGCGCGGCGCGGCCAGTGATCGCCGTCGCCCGCGACGAGGCCCGCGGTCGTGCGCGGCGCGGCGACCGATCGCCGCCTCACGCCTTCCGCGACCGCAGCTTCAGCGTCCGACCCGCGACCATGAACTCGCTGCCGCCCCGATGGTGCAGCGTGCGGGGGTGCTTTCGCGCGGGGTCCACCCACGCCTTGAGCACTTCCAGGACGAAGAAGCCGTACTTCTTCACGAGCCGCGTGTCCACGGCGCGGCATTCGAGGCTCGCCCAGCACTCGCGGATGAGGGGCGGCTCGACCCGAGCGGCCGGCACGGGGGTGAGGCCGAAGCGCTCGAATTTGTCCACGCGGCGACCCGAGACGTTGCCGCAGCCCACGGCCGCGGCCGCCAGCTCGACCGTCGGGATGTTGAGGACGCACTCGCCGGTGGCCCGGAGCGCGGCGAAGGAGTAGTTCAGGTCGCTGACGACGCAGCCCACGAGCGGCGGCTCGAATTCCATCATCACGTGCCACGACATCGTCATGATGTTGGGCCGCCCGCGCTGCTCGGTGGTGACCATCACGACGGGGCCGGGCTCCAGCAGACGGTAGACCTTCGACTGGGGGTACGCCTTCTTCACCACGGAAACCTCCTCCTCGCGCGCCCCGCGCCCGCTGCCCGCCGTGCCCGCGAAGAACCCGCCGGTCCGGGTGATCGCCGCCGGCGGCCTTCTGCTCGCCGTCGCCGCCGGCCTGGCCCGGCTCCTGCGCTCGCGACGGAGGCGATCCGCTCGACCCCGCTGATCGGCGCGCGGAGCAGACTCTCGACTGCCTGGACGTTGCCTCTGTCTTCGGCGCGAGGCGCCTCGTCAGCAGCGCTGCTCGCGTGCCTCGAGCAGCGCCGCCAGATTGCGTCCGACCAGCCGGGAATCGAAGCTCAGCCCCAGCTCCGCGAGCTTGGCCGCGAGTGCGGCGGGCAGCGATCGGGGATCGCCGCGCCGCAGAAGCAGCGCGGTCTCGTCCTCCGAGAACTCGGCGCGGTCGGTCATCCAGCTCCTGACGCGGCCGTTCTCGGGGCACCGGTCCTGGCAACGAAGACAGCCGAAGAGGCAGCTGTGCCACGAGGGCTGGAGCCAATCCGGGAAGTCCGATTCGCTCTCGTTGTGCAGGG
The DNA here is from genome assembly GCA_033853925.1 of Candidatus Eiseniibacteriota bacterium. Lineage (GTDB taxonomy): Bacteria > Eisenbacteria > RBG-16-71-46 > RBG-16-71-46 > RBG-16-71-46 > JANXPZ01. The sequence goes on along the minus strand of JAWOLC010000117.1, from coordinate 51,163 downwards.
TGATGCAGCGTTCCGCGTGCAGCAGGACGCGATCCTCGGCGATGGCCCCGGTCGGGCAGCGATCCCGGCAGATGTCGCAGCGGGCGCAGCGGTCGAGCATCTTCGGCGTCCGCCAGGAGTCCTCCCTCCAGGGCACGTCGCAGAACAGTCCCACCAGCTGGAAGTAGCTGCCCATTCCGGGCACGTAGCTGACGTTGTTCCGCCCGTACTCGGCCAGCCCGCTGCACACCGCCAGGGTCTTGAGCGGCAGCTCGGGCGCGCTCGAGCGAAAGCCGGCGCGGTCGAGCCAGCCGCTCAGCACCTCCTGGACGTTCCGCGTGCGAGGGCGATGGCTGACGTACGTCGGCGGGAGTACGGCGGGAATGCGTGCGCCGCGCCAGAGGAACGAGACGCGCATCGGGGACGTCGGCACCGCGACCACGAGGATCGTCGTGGCCTCGGCGGGATCCACCGCCTGGCTGGCGAGGACCGCCAGCTGCTCCTGATAGAGTGACTCGTCCAGCTCTCCGCGGACGTGCCTTCCGGCGACGGCCTCGCGGAGATCGTGAAGACGCGCGATGGGAACGAGCCGGCCCCTCCAGCCGAGGGTCTCGACCCAACGGAGGAGCTGCTCGCCGCTTTCCGGAGCGCGCCCGGCGCTCGATGCATTCACGGATCCACCCTCCCGCCACGATCGGACTTCAGATCGTCGGCCATCGGTCTCGCTCCTCTCGCCTGCCCGATCCGCTCTAGGCTACGCGGAAGGCCGCCGACGGGGAAGAGCAAACCGCGCCGTTCGCGGTCGCTCCCCGCCCGACTCTCGTCGCCTACCCTGCCTTCCTGGCCAGGGGATGGAAGTCGCCGGTCAGGCCGACGGGTCCGGACGTCCGGATGCGGTGCGCCAGTTCGATCGCCGGGCGTGCGTCCGCGATGCCGAATCCCCGGCCTTCCAGCATCTCGAGGTAGCAGGCGGTGTGCAGGTCGCCGAACCCCTCGGAGAACTCGACCGCCTCGCCGTCCATCGTCAGGGAGCGATAGGTGGCCTTGCCCGCGGCTTCCGCCGGCAGGTCGGCCCGGTCGAGGGACAGGAACCAGCGCACGCGGGCCCGCTCCAGCTCGAGGGAGCCCGCCATCTTGTCCGGCCTCGCCAGGTGGACCCGCTGATCGCGCACGGGCCCGAAGACCCAGACGAGCAGGTCGAAGAAGTGGATGCCGATGTTCGTGCCGATGCCGCCCGACCGGCTCTCGTCACCCTTCCACGAGACGAAGTACCAGGGCCCCCGCGAGGTGATATAGGTCAGCTCGAGGTCGTGGGTCCGGCCGGCCGGATCCGCAGCGACGCGCTGGCGGAGCGCCACGATCGCGGGATGAAGACGGAGCTGCAGGATCGTGTAGACGCGTCGCCCGTACTCCGCCTCCAGCTCCTCGAGCGCGTCGAGGTTCCACGGATTCAGCACCAGCGGCTTCTCGCACAGCGCATCGGCGCGGATACGCAGCGCGAAGCGAACGTGCGCGTCGTGCAGGTAGTTGGGCGAGCAGATCGAGACGACGTGGATCCGCTGCTCCGGCTCCAGGCGGCGCAGCTTCTCCGCATGGCGGTCGAAGCGCTCGAAGTCCACGAAGAACCGGGCCCGCGGAAAGTAGCGGTCGAGGATGCCCACCGAATCCGACGGATCCAGGGCGGCGACGAGCCGCTGCCCGGTGTCGTGGATGGCCTGCAGGTGCCGCGGGGCGATGTAGCCGGCGGCGCCGGTGAGCGCGAAATTGCGAGGAGGAATGCCCATGGGTCCCCTGTGCGGTGGCGGGCGCGTGACCGGACGTGCGCGAGCCTCGGGCCAAGGTTGCCGCCACAGCTTACCGCATCGGGCTCCCGGCATCCCAAGGGCGGGCCGGGGACCGGGCCGGCGCGCCTCACACCACGGCGGCCTTCACGCAGTGGATGGGCGGCAGCGAGTCGAAGAGGCAGCTCCATTCCTCGCCGCCCTCCCGGCCGATCCAGAGCTGCCCGGTCGTGGTGCCGAAGTAGAGCGCGGGCGACCCCAGCTCGTCCGTCGTCATGGCGTCGCGCTGGACGGTGAAGAAGCTCTGCTTGCGCGGCAGGCCGCGGGCGAGCTTCCGCCACGAGCCGCCGCCGTCCTCGCTGCGCCACACCGCCGGCGCCCCGCCCGGGCAGGTGCGCGTCGGGGGCTCGAGCGGCAGCACGTAGACCGTGTCGGGGTCGTGCGGATGCACGACGATCGGGAAGCCGAAGTCGGAGGGCAGCCCCTGGGCGATGGAGCGCCAGGTGTGCCCGTGGTCGTCACTGCGCAGCACGCCGATCCCGGGTCGCCGCCCCCCGGGCCCGTCCCACTCGCCCCAGCCCCCGTGGTTCTGCATGTACAGCCGCCCGGGCGCGTCCTTGTGACCGGCGATCTTGTGCACGCATTGCCCGAACTCGGGGTAGGGATCGGGCGTGAAGCCGGCGCCGATGCCGGTGTTGGCGGCCCGGAAGGTGGTGCCCCCGTCCTCGCTCAGGTAGTGCCCGCCCGTCGAGATGCCCAGGTGCATTCGCTCTCCGTCGCGCAGGATGGTGTGCAGGCAGAGCCCGCCGGCCCCGGGCTGCCACTTCCGCGCATGCTCGTGATTGCTGATGCCCGGGACCATCTCCCAGCTGTCGCCGCCGTCGTCGCTGCGGAACAGCGCCGCCGGCTCGACCCCGCACCAGAGCCCCTTCCGGCCGCTGCCGGGCTCGAGCGACCAGATGTTGGCGAGCGCTCGCCCGTCCTCCTTGGGGAAGGCCGGAGCCGACTTCGTCTCCTTGAACGTCTTCCCCAGATCGGTCGAGCGGAGCACCTTCATCCCGAAGAACGAGTTGCAGCTCGAGGCATAGAGGCGCGGCGCGCCGCGCGTGTCGATCAAGGCGGCATAGACGGCCACGCCCGGCCCGAAGGGCCCGCGCAGCGCGAACCTCCCCCGCGTCCTCGACGATTCGGCGACGAACAGCCCCTTCCTGGTCCCGATGCTGAGAATCACTCGCGCCGGCATGACTAGCCTCCTGAGACCGCGGGCAGGATCGTCACCTCGTCCCCGGGCACGAGCGGGGTGTCGAGTCCCTGGCGGTCGCGGATGTGGGACGCATTCACGAACAGATTCACGTGGCGGCGCACGGCCCCGGTCTCGTCGCAGATGCTCCGGTGCAGCGATGGGTAGCGTCGCTCGAGCTCCGCCAGCGCGGCGCGCACGGTGCCGGCTGCCGATTCGATATCCGCTGCGCCGGCGCAGCAGTCGCGCAGGGGCGGCGGAACGCGGATCTTGATGGCCATGGTTCCCTCGGAGATCGTGGCCGCGCGCACAGGCGTGCTCGGGATCGGTGTCCACCATAGACACGATCGGGCCTCGCCTTGTCACCATCTCGTCACCTCGCGGGGCACGCGATCCGCGGCTCGGGCGCGCCCACGCGCCGGGTCGGCAGGGGCGCCCGAACGGTCCCCGTCTGTCCCTCGGATTGCCGCGCAGTCTGACGACGGCTAGATTCCGCTCGCAGGTCCCGTGCCGTCCCCGTCGGAGACCCTCGTCATGAGCCGTTCCCGCTCCACGCGCCACACGGCCAGGTCCCCCGTGGCCGCCCAGGCGAGGCCCGCCTCGAGCAGGCTCGCCACGCTGCTGGACCCGCGGGCGCCCTACCTGGTGCCCCTGGTGCTGCTGCTCGCCAGCCGCGCCTTCTTCGCCCTGCGGATCGCCCCCGGGGGCGAGGACGCGCTCATCACCTTCCGCTACGCCTGGAACTTCGCGCAGGGGCACGGAGCCGTGTTCAACCCGGGCGAGCGGGTCTTCGGCTACACCTCCCTGCCGTGGATGGCGTGGATCGCGCTCGGCATCCGGCTCGGTTCGAGCGCGCTGCACTGGGCCCGCGCCTCGCTGTGGGCGGCCGATGCCGTGACCCTGCTGGCCGCCGCCTCCCTGCTGGAGCGGCACGCGTCGCGGGCCGCCGCCTGGTGCTTCGCCATCTTCTTCGCCGCCTGGCCCTACTTCGCCGCTCTCGCCAGCACGGGCCTCGAGAGCGGGGCGCTGCTCGCCCTGGTGGCCGGCACCGCGTACCTGCTCGACGTGCGGCACCCCGCCGCCGGCGCCCCCCTGGGCGTGCTGGCCGTGTTCCGCCCCGAAGGACTGCTGGCCGCCGCGGTGCTGGCCTTGTGGGCGCGCGGTCGGGACCGCCTCCTCGCCGCGGGCATCGTCGTGGCGGCGCTCCTCGCGCTGACGATCTACTACGGCTCGCCGGTGCCGCAGAGCGTGCTGGCCAAGGCGATCGTCTACGGCTCGCCCGGACCGCTGCACGCCCAGCAGTGGTGGCTGTGGCTGCTGCCGATTCCGCTGGCGCGGGACAGCCACAGCGCGTCCGAGGTCATCAACCTCTCGAGCCTGTCCCTGGTGCTCTTCCCGGCGGCGCTGGCGGGCCTGCCCGCGGTGTGGGCGAGGCGCCGCACGCCGCTGGCAGCCACGATCGCCGGCCTGGGCATCATCTGGCTCGCGCTGCTGGCGGTGGGTGCCACCTACTTCTTCTGGTACCTGGCCGCGCCCCTCTGCGCCTGGGCGCTCGTCGCCAGCCTGGGCCTGCCGCGTCTGGTGCGAGGCTGGCCAGTCTACGCCGCGATCGGCATCGCGCTCGCGGCCCACTGGGGCTTCGAGCCGCGGCTCTACGTCGGCCGGGCCAACGCCGAGGGTGGGATGTTCGGCGCCGTGGGGGACTACGTGGCGACGCACGCGCGCAGCGGAGAGACGCTGATGCTCGAGCCGATCGGCACGATCGGCTGGCGCTGTCGCTCGCTGCGCATCGTGGACGAGACGGGTCTGGTCACCCCGAAGGCCGCGAGCCTGCGCGCGCGCGGCGGCGAGGGTTGGTACGCGGACCTCGTGGCCTCGTACCGACCGGACTGGCTGGTCGTGAGGGCCGGCGTGATCCGCGGGAACGTGGCATTCGCGGGGGCGGGACGCCCGTTTCGCAGCGACCGCGAGCGGACGGCCACGCTGGCGCCCTACGTGAGCATGGCAGCCACCGACACGGTGACCACCGACCAGACCCTCCTGGTGCTGCGCCGCGGGCCCGGCCGCTGAGGCCACCGGGGACCCGCGCCCGAGCGGTCCCCGCGCCAGCCTAGTCCCGGCGCTCCGCCGAGCCGCCCGGCTGCCGTCGCTCGCCTCGCCATCGCTGCCCCAGGACCCGCAGGCGGAACCGCGCCAGGGCGTGCCCCTGCTCGGCGGCCAGGCGGAGCCACTTCGTTCCCTGCTCGCGGTCCTGCGGCACCTTCACGCCGTCCAGGTACAGGCAGCCCAGGGCGAACTGGGCCTCGGGGCGTCCTTGCTCGGCGGCCGCACGCAGCCACCGGGCCGCCTCAGCATCGTCGCGGGGAACGAGCCGGCCCTCGGAGTACATGGTCGCGAGCGCGAGCTGGGCGTCGGCGTCGCCCAGCTCGGCGGCCCCTCGGCACCAGTCGGGATCCTTCAAGTCCCGGCGCGCCGCCGGTTGTCCCACGTGGGGCGTCGAGCCGCCCGCGGCCTTGGGCCGTGGCCCGGCCACTGCCTTCGGCTCGGCGGTCCGTCCACGTGGCGGCGGCGGCTCGATCTCACGGGCGGGCTGGGGGGTGCGCTCCCCGTCCAGCTCGCGCAGGCTGCGCTCGGCTTCGGCGTGTCCCTGAGCAGCAGCCAGACGAAGCCACTTCTGTGCCTTGCCGCGATCCCGCCTCACACCTCTGCCCGCGGCGTGCATCACGCCGAGCCGGTGCTGCGCCTCGGCATCGCCCTGTTCCGCGGCCGCGCGATACCATCTCGCCGCCTGGGCGTGATCCTGCGCCACGCCGCGGCCGTTCTCGTGCGCTTCGCCCAGCCTGAGCCGGGCGCGCGGGTTCCCCCGCTCCGCCGCCAGCCGGAGCCAGTTCAGGGCCTCGCTCGGATCGCATTCCCCACCCGCGCCGCTGGCATAGAGGACGCCGAGCCGGACCTGGGCCTCGACGTGCCCTTGGCTCGCCGCGGCGCGATGCCATCTCAGGGCCTCCGCCTCGTCCTTCGCGACCCCGTCGCCGGTGGCGTAGCACATGCCGATCTCGTGCTGGGCTTCGGCGTATCCCTGGTCGGCCGCCATCCGGAGCCACCTCACCGCTTCGGCGACGTCCCGCTCACCGTCGGCGCGGCACGAGCGGCCGAGCTGGAACTGCGCCTCGGCCAGCCCGTGCTCCGCGGCCTTCGCCCACCACTGCGCCGCCGCCGCCATGTCCTGCTTCACGCCCCGGCCCTCGCCGTAGCACGTGCCCAGCTTGAGCTGGGCCTCGGCGTCGCCCTGCTCGGCGGCGAGGCGATACCACTTCACCGCCTCCGGGAAGTTCGGGGCCCCCCCGATGCCGTTGGCGTACGACTCGCCGAGGTTGAACTGGGCCTCGGCCAGTCCCTGCCCCGCGGCGAGATGGAAGTACCTCAGCGCCTCGGCGGGATCCTGCTTCACGCCCTGCCCGTTGACGTGCATCACGCCCAGATAGAACTGGGCGTTGGCGCTCCCCCGGTTCGCGAGATTGCGGAGGATTCGCCGCGCGCTCTCGAAGTCGCCGCGCGCGAGCGCCGCCTCTCCGTCCTCCAGGCGGACGCCGCTGCCGGAGACGGGTGGCGGCGGATCGAAGGATGGCATGGGTCTCCCTGGCTTCGACGATCTCCCGCTTCTCGTGGGCGCTCCTACTCGCCGACTCCCGGCGTGAAGAGCACGCTGTCCGCGTAGGCTCCCACGCGAATCACCACTCGATGCTCGGTCTCGGCCGAGGGCAGCGGCACGTTCGCCTGCGAGAGCTGCGACAACGACGTCCGGTCGGGCGCCGTCAACCAGGGAACGTACACGTAGCCGTGCACGCCCTGGCCGGGAAGCACCGTGTTCCGCCGCAGCACACCGTTGTTGACGCTCTCGCCGTAGAGGGCGCAGGCGAGACGGGCCTGCGCCAGCTCCTCGTCCGTTCGGTCACGAGCCCGTTGCCGGTCGTGGACCGCCGCCTCTCGGGAATCGTCCAAGGTCGCTGCCGCCGATTCGAGGGTGCCACCGATCACGGCAGCGATCTCTCTCGTGGCCGCCTCGCTCCTGATCCGTTGCAGGATGAGGGACGGCGGCTCCACGCCGACGCGCTGCTCCTCGCCCGATGTCCGGCTGCGGCTGACGACGGAGATGTCCGCGAGAGGCTCGACCAGCACCGGCGCCCGTCCCTGATTGGCGTACAGCCACCACAGCCGCAGGTACTGCAGGGTGCCGATTCGCGTCGGCTCCGCCGCCAGCAGCATGGCGCAACTGTCGCCTTGCACGACCGCGATCGGCACGCCGTTGCTGAAGAATTCGTGCGTCGTGGCCGTGGCCACGGGCTGGAACACGGTCGGCGGCCGATAGGTGGCGGCACATCCGGCCACGAGAACCGCGAGCCACAGAGAGCCTGCAGAGGATGTCAGAACCCGTCCGACGCCGTCCATGTGAATGCCCCCCTGCGCTGACCGCGCATTCCCTTGCCTCTCTCCACGCCAGTGCCGTGGATGCCGGCCGGACGGGCAAGTCGCTGCTTCGAATCCAGGGGCGCCGGCCGTCGGCCTGCAAGCCCGGGGCGGCCAGCCCGAGGCTGGCCATCGGACGGACAGACGGTTCGGGCGCCGAGCAACTTCCAGAGCCTATGCTCGACGGCAGGACGCTTCAAGCGCAAAGGCCCACTGCCCGCTCGCCGACGAGCGGAGGTCGGCCCCGCCGAAGCGGTCGCCGTCTCGCGCGAAGCGTCGCGACTGCATTTCGAGTGCCAGACGCGCCCCCTCATCCACGGCCATACGACGAGCTGCCCGGGAATTCGCATTCGCGTCGTCGCCATGCCGCAGCCGTGGCAACCGTGCGACTTCGCGCCGGCCGGCTCTCCTGCGCCCGCACCCTCCACGCAGCCGGATCCCTGGAGGTTGGAAACAGCGACCCGCCGCGGACACCCGGACGCGATTCCATTCGAGCCAACCACTCGAGCCAACCCTGCATGGCGGATGAGCCCGGTGCTAGGCTCTCCCGCGAGATCAGCCACCGTTGACCTCGGCACCCTTCCTTCACCACGGCCGGTTGAGCTGCCGCGCCGGGAACTCGCACAGCCAGGGAGGGGTCGTCGGGTCCTTGAGAATCACGAGCTGATCCAGTCGGGCCTCGCGCCAGGCTTCGACGACGCCGGGCAGCCATCGGCGATTGTCGCCGTGGAGGGTCAGGATCAGAGTCGTCAGCGCGGCCCTTCCCTCTCCCACGGCGAGCGGTCGCCGCAAGAAGGCCCTCAGCGCCTCGAGGTCCTCCGCCGAGCGCAGGGTCGCCCGGACGAATCGCAGGGACGCCGCTCGCTCCAGGTCGTCGCGATGCCCGCGCGTCACCGGGCCGAAGTAGCGATGCACGTCCAGGAGCCGGACGGGCATCACGCACACCAGCAGCTCGGGCAGCCCGATGTCGAAGTCGTGCCGGGAAGGACTCGACTGGCCCCGCCGACGCGGCGGCTCGAGGAGGGGCGGGGGGAGCCGGTCGCCGGGCTCGAAGATGTGAATGCACACGCAGCGCTCGGCGAAGGGGTCCCGCTTCCCGCAGCCGCCGAGTGGGGCCGCCGCCAGGACGAGAGCCAACCGTCTCAGGTAGGCGCGCCGAGTGAGCGTCTCCATGCGGCTGGCCTCAGCAGCGCCGTCCGAGCGCGAGCAGATGGGCGCTCGCTCCCAGCACGGAAGGCTCGGCCTCCAGGGCGCGCGCCACGTCCAGGAGCCCCTGGCGCAGCGTGGCGTCTTCCCACTGGCCGTCGAAGTCGGGCAGCATCCAGCCGGGTCCCTCCACGCCGAGCACCCGCACCTCGCCGAAGCCGCTGGCCTCGATCTCGCCCTGCAGCTCGTCCGGCTTGTGCAGGTATGCGGTCGTGAAGAAGTCGAGGCGATCGGTGTCGTTCACGTGCCGGCCGTCCGCCAGGTCGCGGTCTCGCATGCGCACGAAGAGCGGGTCGCCCGCCAGGCGCAGCGAGAGCCCGCTCAGTGCGGAGGCGTAGCGCGAGATGGCCGCCGCCGCGAGGACGCCGCCGGGAGTCAGCACGCGTCGGGCCTCGTGCAACGCGCGTCGCCGGGCCTCCCGCTCGGGCAGGTGGTAGAGGGGCCCCAGGAGCAGCACGGCGGCCATCGAGCCGTCCTCGAACGGCAGCCGGCGCGCATCCCCGACGCCGATCGAGGCGAGGCGCCGCTCTCGCGACGCATCGCGCCGCCGCGCCTCCTCGATCAGCCGCGGCGAGGCGTCGAGCAGGTGGACCTCGTGGCCGAGGTCCGCGAGCCAGACCGAGTAGGCGCCGGCGCCGCCGCCCACGTCGGCCACGCGCGCGGGTGACGCGGGCAGCACCCTCGCGAGGATCTCCCGCGTGCGCGCGAATTCCAGGCGGAAGACTCCGCTCTCCAGCCGCGATTCCTCGGGTGAGCGGTCGTAGTACGCCGCCACCTCGGGCAGCGTCTCGGGGCTCTTCGCTTCGGGGTCCACGCCACGGCCTCCCCTCGAGCCGACGGCGCCGCGCCGCCCGGCCCGGCCACCGAGGCCGACCGGGCTCGCGCGGCCGAAGGCTCGTGACCCCTTTGGGGGTCCCGGCGCGACTCGGGGATAGTAGCTCACGTCGCCCTGCGTCACACGGAAGGGGAAGGCGGCCACCGGACTCAGGTGGGGTCTGCGTCCCGGGGGAGCATAATGGTTCCAGGCTGACTCCAGCGTTCTCGCCCACCGGCGCGCCCCGACCGCGCCTGGTGCCGGCGGTCCGCTCGCTCGTCGCGGGGGGAAGCGAATGCCGCACTTCATGAACAGGAAGACGACAGGGCGACTGCCCACGCCGACGGCCACGCTCACGAAGCCACCGAGCCTCGGGCCCCCTCTCGGCGGGGCCGCGTGACCGTGCCCGCAGACGCCGCGCGCCCGCGGCCAGGCGCGGAGCGTCACCTTCGTCGCGGCGGAAGGTCCACTTCCGACCTGCTCGGCATGTCTCTCGGTGTGGTCGCCGTCGCCTTCGCCGCCCTGATGGCTTCGCGATGGGCATGGGTCTGCGACGATGCGTTCATCTCCTTCCGCTATGCCTGGAATCTGGTCCATCACCTCGGGCTCGTCTTCAACCCGGGCGAGCATGTCGAGGGCTACACGAACTTCCTCTGGACTCTCTGGATCTCGCTGGGGTTGAGGCTCGGGGCGGACGCCGAGGGTTGGTCGGTGGCCTGGGGCGTCGTCTGCTACGGCGCCGCCGTGGCTCTGCTCGCGTACCGGGCCAGGCGCCGGTCCATGGACTCGGGCGTCGGCTTCGCGCTGCCGATCGCGGCTCTGCTGGCGGCCACGCACCTCGACTGGCAACGGTACGCCACGAGCGGCCTCGAGACCTCGCTGTTCACGGCCCTGCTCGTGCTCGCCTACGTGTTGCTGCTGGCGCCGAGAGCCTCCGTCTCCTCGGCGAGCGCCGCGGGAATCTCGCTGGCCCTCGCGGCCCTGACCCGACCGGAGGGCATGCTGTTCGCGCTGCTGGGCGGCGCGTTCCTGGTGGCGACTCGCCGTGGCGGGTGGCGGGTGTGGGTCGTCTTCGCCGCGAGCTTCCTCGTCCTCTGGGGGCCATTCACGGCGTGGCGGCTGTGGTACTACGGCGACTTCTTCCCGAACACTTTCTACGCCAAGTCGGGCGACCGGGCGTGGTGGGGCCAGGGATGGACGTACGCGCGGCTCTACCTGCAGAAGTACTGGATCGCGGGCGCCGCCCTCCCGGCCGCGGCGCTGTCGCTGTGGCTCACGCGGCCCGGCGGTCCCGGCCCCGCCTCGCCTGCGCACCGAGCGCGCTTCGAGGAAGCAGCCCTCGCCGCCGCCTTCGCTCTGGGCCTCTCCCTGTACGTGGTGCGCGTCGGGGGCGACTTCATGTACGCGCGCATGCTGATCCCGGCGACGCCCTTCCTCTTCGTCCTCCTCGAGATCGCGCTCGAGCCGCTGCTGAACCGGCGGCCGCTGGCGGGATCGTTGACCGCGGCCGTGGCGGTGGCCGCGCTCTGGCTCACGCCGGAGCCGCTTCCGGATGCCCGAATCCAGTCGGGCATCACGAACGAGTGGGCCTTCTATCCCAGGAGGATCACCGACGCGCTGCGCCTGCGCGCGGTCACGCTCCGTCCGTTCTTCGCGGGCCTGCCGGTGTGCGTGGCCTTCCTCGGCAGCGAGGCGCGCACCGTGTACTACGCGCGGCCGGCCGAGGCCGTCGAGTGCGAAGGGGGGCTCACCGACCGCTGGCTGGCGCGCCAACCTCTCGCGGTCCGCGGGCGGGTGGGCCACGAGAAGCACGCGCCGCCCGCCTACCTCATCACCCGACGCGGAGCCGATGTCATCTTTCACCCGCGGGCCGTCGAGGTCCTCGGCCTGGCGGGGCAGATCCCGCTGGGGGTCGTCAGGTTCGGCGAGTACTCCGGCCTGTTGCTTCACTGGAACCCGGCGCTCATGGCGGCATGGAGGCAGCGAGGAGCGGAGTTCGTCGACTTTCCGAACTGGCTGGATCAGCTCCTTCCCCGGTTGCCGGGGCAGTCGGACGCGGAGGTGCGGCAGGAATTCGGCATGTTCAAGCGCTTCTACTTCGACTTCGTCCAGGATCCGGCTCGAGAGACGCCGTTCCTGGCGCGGCTGGCGGCCTCCGGCGTGGCCCCGGGCGCCTCGCGCGGCGACGGGAGCCCGGGATCCCGCGGGCCAGTCGACGCCGGCACCCAGGGGAGGTGACGGGACTCGCCTGGCGGCCGAGCCGGTCGGCCGCGCCTCCTCTCGTCCGCGCGGCTACGGCTCCCCCCTCAGCTTCTTCAGCATCGCGACGGCGTTCGGTTCTTCGGATCCAGCTCGAGGGAGCGCTCGTAGGCCCTGACGGCCTCGTCCCGCCGGCCGGCGGCGGCGAGGGCTTCGCCGAAGCTGTCGTACGCGTTGGCGGACTCGGGGAAGCTCTCGACCATCAGCCGGAAGACGGTCACGGCGGCGTCGGCCTTCCCTTCCTGCGGCAGCGCGTAGCCGAGGACGTTGAGACCGCGCTCGGCGAAGTCGTACTCGCCGGGGGCACTCGCCTGCAGCGCCCGGTAGCGGGCCACGGCCGCCTTGCCGCCCTGCTCGCTGGCGATCCGGTGCACGGCTTCGGCCGCCGAGGGCCTCGGCCAGGCCGGCTCGCGACCGTAGAGGACGTCGCCGGTGCCGGCGAACAGCTCCCGCAGCGGGGCGTCGCCGGTGTTGTTGGCCAGCGCGATGAAGAGGTGATCCTCGGGGATTCGATAGATGCGCGTCAGCGTCCAGACCCCTGGACCACGGCGCGCGGTCGCATCGCCAGGTCGCCCGTGTCCTCGAGGCCCAGGGGATCGAGGACGAGATCGTGCAGGGCCCGCTCGAACGGCGGCCGGCCCGCGCAGGCGACCAGTGCCGTGCCATTGAAGAGGCCGAGCGCCTGGTAGCAGGCGAGAAGCGAATCGATTCGTGCCGCGGCGCTCGGCGCCGGCACGAAGGGTGCCCCCGGCGCCGGGGCGGAACGGCCGCTGGCAGGCGACGTGAGGCAGGCCAGCGCCGCGAGGATCGCGAGCGGCAGCGGGCTGAGGCGGATGTCGCGCATGGATGCTCCTCCCCTCACACGCGGGGCCCAGGGAATCACAAGGGCTGCCGCGTCGCGCCGCGAGGGGAGCGGCCGCCGTCGAGCGCGCCCTATTCCTCCTCGGTCTCGAGTCCCAGCGCCGGGAAGTCGCGCTCTTCGACGAAGCCGCGGCGCCCGCCGACCACCACGGCCAACCGCTTCAGAGTGACCACCACCTCCGCGACCTCCCACGCGGGCAGGTGGTCCCAGTCGCGGGGGGCGCTCACGATCCCGACCTCCGCGTAGGCACGCCCCAGCACGATCGTGGTCGTGGGACCGACGACGACCGAGTCCCCCTCCTCTCCGACCGGCCCGCGATAGAGACGGAGGGGCTTCGGAGGGCCCGCGCCCCTCGCGTGCGGCTCGGCGCCGATCCCCTCGCCCCCGATCTCCAGCTCGGCCAGGCCCGTGCTCCGATCCCTGTCCGGCTGCGGCGCGAGCCCGCCGTCCCTCGTGCCGCCGCGGAGCCGCACGGGGACCAAGGCCGTGAACCAACCGAACGACTTCTCGACCAGGACGCGGCCGCCGGCGACCGGCCTGCCGAGCGCGTTGCACCACGCGCTGACGGGGACGAGCCGGTGGCCGCGGAGAGCCAGGTAGCGGCACTCCGGGTTCTGCGCCCGAGTCGGCGCGTAGTTCACGTACCAGCGGTGAAGGACGACGCCTTGCCGCCTTCCCCAGGCGACGGGCGCCGCGTCCACCTCGACCCCCGACTGCAGCACGCCTCGGGAGTCCCTCCAGAAGGGCGGCAGGCTGTCCACGAGCTGCGTCTCGGCTCGGCGCCCCACCACGCGCACCGTCTCCACCGTCTCGAAGCAGGGGTCGCCCCGCTGGCCCTGGAGGACGGTGGCGAGCACCCGCAGGGTGTCGTGCTTCGCCGGCAGCTCGGTGAGCAGGCGCTCGACGCGATGCAGACCGGCCGCGTGGGCCGCGCCGGCCAGCAGGAGGACCGACAGCGACAGGGCGACGCGCCTCAGCCGCCGGCCATCGGGAAGGGCCCGCTCGGCGCGGCCGGACAGGGCCCCAGCCCCACGGGGCGCGAGGCTCACAGCCGCCCCAGATTCCAGACGAAGCCGCAATAGAGGGCGTGCGGCTGCGGCCCGGTGAGGGGCACGATCGTGCCCACGTCCAGCTCGAGCCAGGAGCGCGGCGTCAGGGTCGGCCCCACGAGCAGAGCGACGATCGGTCGCTCCCCTCGCGGGCCGCTCGTGCCGGGAAGCCCGTACACCTCCAGCGCGGCGCTCAGCGGACCGCGCAGCGGAAACCCGCTCGAGACGGTCCACAGGGTGGCGTCCCGAGGAGCGTTCTCGCCGTCGCCGCTCCGCCGCGTGTAGCCCCCGTTGATGTCCAGGGAGACCGGCCCGATGACGTTGCTGGAGATGAGCAGCAGGGTGCCGTCCATGGTGCCCGTGCCGGTCCCGCGCGCCGCCGAGCCCGACGGCAGCTTCCAGGCGGGCTGGATGGCGAAATCGCCGAGCACGGGGACCTCGTCGAGCAGCCTCCACTTGACCGCGGCCGAGACGTCGCTCAGGCCACTGCCCGAGCCCGGCCCCTCCTCCGGGCGCTGCCAGGGAGTGTTGAGGCTGAGCTGGACGTGCGAGCGCAGGCCGATCTTGGTCTGGAGGGGAGCCACCAGCCCGGCGGGATCGTCTCCATGAAGATCGCACTCCATGCCGCACTCGATCTCGACCCAGCCCGGGGCCACGGTGTGGGCGTGGGTGGCGATGGTCGGCCGCTCGGGCTGGACCGCGTGGGGATCGGTCGTCGCCGAATCCGCCCGGGCCGTCCCGGCCACGGCGAGCAGTGCCAGCATCACGTCGAAGGGGCGCGCGCAGCGGGAGCGACGCCTCATCCGCAGCGCCGATCGGGTCCGCCCGGCGGGCGGCAGGCGCCGGAGGGCCGCGCGAGGACCCGCGAGCGAGGGCTCCTGCGGCAGAAGAGGATCCGCCGCTTGTTCGTCGACTCGGCGCGCGCCATCGCAGTTCTCCCCGTGCGGCGCGGAAGCTAGCAACCGCCCGGGGAGGGGTCAAGAACGAGCGGCCCCGGGGTTCCCTCCCCAGGACCGCTGATGCGGCGCGCCTCGCGGCCGCCAGGCAAGCTCGGACCGCCGAGCCTATCGGCCTCCGTCGTCGCCGTGGTCGTACCCGCGATCCCCGTGCTCATCGCCCCGGTCGCGGCGTCCACGATCGCGATCTCCGTAGTCGCCGCGCGGATCGTGCTTCCAGCGCTCGTGCGGCAGCGTGAGGATCTGCCGCGGCACGCGATGCACGTCCACGACCAGGAACGGGCCCGAGTAGCTGGGCGCCCGATACCAGTAGCCGCCGTAGCTCATGTACCAGTACCCGTCGCACTGGAACATGTCATAGTCCGAGTCGTCGACCACGAAGACCCCGGCGCCCGGGACTTCCTCCGTCGCCGGCGCCTGCTCGAACTCGACCCGCGGCGGCGGGGGCGCGTTGTCGATGCCCACGGAGAAGCCGAGGTACGTGCGCGAACCCATCATCATGGCGGGCGTGCACGACACGGCCAGCGGCACCAGCAGCATCAGCCAGGCAAATCGTCGAAGCATGTCGTCCTCCCCTGAGACCGGTGCGGTCCTCGACTGCGCGTGCGGACTTCCGCAATCGCGGGTGAGGAAGGAGCAGAGGGCGTGCCACGAGGCACGGCGTTACAGGTGCGGGTCAAGCCCAGGCCGCGCAGCGGGCTCCGTCTCCTTCGGGGCGCGGGGCTGCCGCCCGGATGTACACCTTGCGCCCCCAAGGCGTGGCGGGGACGCCCCTCGTCAGGCTCCTGCAAGGAAGCACGGTGGGCAGGGCGGCCCGCGTCCCGGGCGGCGGGCCGAATGAAGCGGCACGGCGCGTCGGTGTAGTCTGCGCCCCATGGCTGGCGACGACTGGCGGGAGCGACCGGTGGGCCCCCGCTGGCGCACGCTCGCCGTGCTCGCGCTCGCCGAGCTGCTCGGCATGTCGCTCTGGTTCACGGCCAACGCCGCCGCACCGGAGCTGCGCCAGCGCTGGAGCCTCGACGCGGGCCACGTCGGCTGGCTCACGGCCGCGGTCCAGCTCGGCTTCGTGGCCGGCACCGCGATCGCGGCGCTGCTGAACGCCGCCGACGTCTGGCCGGCGCGGGCCTACTTCGCCGGCTGCGCCCTGCTCGCGAGCCTCGCGAACCTGGCCCTGCTCGGGGCGAGCCACTACGGGACCGCGCTCGCCACCCGCTTCCTCACCGGCTTCTTCCTCGCCGGCGTCTACCCCTCGGCCATGAAGATGGTGGCCACCTGGTTCCACTCGCTGCGCGGGTTGGCGATCGGAGTGGTGGTGGGCGCGCTCGCGATCGGCAAGGCCCTGCCCTACCTCGTTCACGCCGCCGGTGGCGCGAGCCTCCGCACCGTGACGCTCGCCGCCAGCACGGGCGCCGCTGCCGCCGCACTCCTCGTCCTGACCGCCTATCGCGACGGACCCTTTCCCTTCGAGCGCCGTCCGTTCGATTGGGCGCTCGTGGCCCGCGTGCTCCGGCACCGCCCGTGCCGGCTGGCGATCGCCGGCTACCTCGGCCACATGTGGGAGCTGTACGCGATGTGGACCTGGATCCCCGCCTTCCTCGCCGCCAGCCTCGCGGCCACCGCGGCGCCGCATCCGGCCCGAGTGGCCGACCTCGCGGCCTTCGGCGCGCTGGCTGCGGGCGGTCTCGGTTGCGTCTGGGGCGGATGGGCCGCGCGCACCCAGGGCTACGCCCGGGTGGTGGTCGTGGCGATGGCGGCGAGCGGCGCCTGCTCGCTGGCGATCGGCGGCCTCTTCGGAGCCGACCTCCGGCTGCTCCTGCCCCTGGTCTGGATCTGGGGCTTCTTCGTGGTCGCCGACTCCGCGCAGTTCAGCGCCATGGTCACCGAGGTCGCGCCGCGCCACGCCGTGGGCACGGCGCTCACGCTCCAGACCTCGCTGGGCTTCCTCCTCACCATGGCCAGCATCCAGCTCGTCCCGGCGGCGCTCGGCCTGACCGGCTGGCGCTGGGCCTTCGCGCTGCTCGCGCCGGGTCCGGTCCTGGGCATCGCCGCGATCGTCAGGCTCGTCGCTCGCGGCCCCGCTGCTCCGGTGGGCGACGCGCCGCCGTAGTCTCTCGGCACTCGACAGGCTGTCCCCGTCTGCTAGTGTCGGCCCGCGACCCGAGGAGTGACCATGTTCGACGTCGACTTCGCCCGCTCCCACTTCCCCGCCTTGAGCGAGGACTGGGCCCTCTTCGACAACGCCGGGGGGGCCGTGCCTCTCCGCGGCGTGATCGAGGGGGTCGAGCGCTACATGAGCCGCTGGCAAGTCCAGCACGGGGCGACCTACCGGCACTCGGTCCAGGCGGGGGAGCGGGTCGCGGAGGGGAGGCGGGCCGTGGCTCGCCTC
Source organism: Candidatus Eiseniibacteriota bacterium (assembly GCA_033853925.1). Lineage (GTDB taxonomy): Bacteria > Eisenbacteria > RBG-16-71-46 > RBG-16-71-46 > RBG-16-71-46 > JANXPZ01. Next base: position 34,164 of record JAWOLC010000117.1, on the reverse strand, counting down.
GTGAACGCCGAGCCCGACGAGATCCTGCTCGGCCCCTCGAGCACGGCCAACGTGCGGCTGCTCGCCCGGGCGCTGCGCCCCTCGCTGGTGCCGGGCGACGAGATCGTGGTCACGAACCTGGATCACGAGGCGAACATCGGAGCCTGGCGGGAGCTGGCAGGCGAGGGCATCCGGATCCGGGAATGGCGCTTCGATCCCGAGAGCCTCGAGCTGACCCTCGCGGGGCTGGAACCCTTGCTCGGACAAAGGACTCGCCTCGTCTGCTTCACCCATTGCTCGAACATCGTCGGGACGGTTCACGACGCCGCGGCGCTCATCCGGCGCGTGCACGAAGCCGGAGCGCTGGCCTGCGTGGACGGAGTGGCCTGCGCTCCCCACCGCCACGTGGATGTGAAGGGGCTGGACGCGGACTTCTACTTCCTCTCCCTCTACAAGGTCTTCGGGCCCCACCTCGGGATGCTCTTCGGGAAGCAGCCTCTCCTCCGGGCGGCTCACCGGCAGAACCACTTCTTCGTCCCCGAGGACGACGTCCCCTACAAGCTCGAGCCCGGGGGCGTGGTGCACGAGTTGGCCGCCTCGCTCCCTGCGATCCTCGCCTACCTCCTGGCCCTCGACCGGCGCCTCTTCCCCGACGCGGCCCTGCCGGAGCCCCAGCGGCTCGGGCGGGTCTTCGAGGCGATCGCGCGCCACGAGGCCGACCTCTGCGCCCCCCTGCTCGACTTCCTCCGCTCGCGGCGGGGCGTGCGCGTGGTGGGCCGCGCGGAGGCCACGCCGCCGTGGCGAGCGCCGACGGTGTCCTTCGTCGTCGAGGGCCGCGACTCGAGCGAGATCCCCGCCCGCCTCGAAGCCGAGAAGATCGCCATCCGCTACGGGCACTTCTACGCCTACCGGGCCATCGAAGCGCTCGGGCTGCCGCCGCAGCAGGGCGTGGTGCGCGTGAGCATGGTGCACTACAACACCCCGGCCGAGGTGGCGCGCCTGATCAGGGCGCTGGAGCGCATCCTGTGAAGGGGAGCCGCGAGGCCGCGACACCCGGCCGCACGCGAGGAGATTCGCCATGAAGGTCCCGCCCTCGAGCCTGGATGAAGCCCTCCTGAACTGGCAGGACGTGCGGGAGGGGCTGATCGAGGAGGTGCGCAACGTGCCCGCGGCGAAGTTCGGCTTCCGCCCGGCCCCCGAGGTGCGCTCCGTGCACGAGCTGGTGCAGCACATCCTCGAGGTCGCAATGATGATGACGGGCGAGCTGACGCGCGAGGACACCGACTTCCATCGCGCGCCCTGGCCGAAGCTGCTGCGCCTGCACGCGGGGCCGGTCTACCGGGCGAAGACCAAGGCCGATCTCCTCCGGCTCCTGGGCTCGCAGTTCAAGGACGCCGAGAAGCGCTTCCGCGCCAGAGGCGAGATCGGCCTGCTGCAGCTCATCACCAACTTCGACGGCTCGCACGGCACGCGGCTGGCGTGGCTGGGCCACGGCGTGGGGCACGAGATGTACCACCGGGGCCAGCTCACCGTGTACGAGCGCTGCCTGGGCATCGAGCCCGCGCTCACGCGCCTGATCCGCGGCGGCTGAGGCCGCCTCGCCATCCGGCGCCGTGCCGCCGAGGCGGCCCCCCGCATGGGGGCCGCCTCGCTCGCGCCCGCGCTCCCCGCCCGGCCCGCCCCTGCGACGCCCGGCTAGTGTCCTGTCCCGGGAGCAGATCGCGTCCGCAGCAGCGGGTTCATGAATCGTCCGGGCTAGCGCACCGGCCGGGGCGGCGAGAGGTACTTGGCCAGGAAGCGGTAGATCTCCTGGCGCTTCTCGCGGGCGAACATCGTGTCCATGCGATCGGCGCTGTGGCCGCCGGGCGCATCCTGGAACACTTCGTACTCGAAGCTCTTCCCGGCCGCCTTGAGCGCCTCGATCAGGTGCTGGACCTCGACGTAGCGCACGTCCTCGTCGTTCGTGTTCGTGTGGATGCGCAGAGGGATCTTCAGCTCGTTCACGTGCCAGACCGGCGAGCGCTGCTTGTACGCCTCCAGATCCTGCTCCGCCGTCTTGCCGATGTGGTACGGGGCACTGAAGAGGCCGCGATACTCCTCGTCCGAGTAGCCCATGCGCTGCACCAGGTCCGAGACGGGCATGCCGGCGAAGCAGCACTTGTAGTCCTCGGGGTGCTGGAAGGCCTCCATGAGCACGATCAGCCCGCCATGGCTCCAGCCGATGAGCCCCACCCGCGACGGATCCACGAAGTCGAAGTTCTGGAGCGCCCACTTCACGGCGGCGTGGCAGTCGTCCACCTCGCGCCCGCCGTAGTCGATCTGCTTGTAGAAGCCCTCGCCGTACCCGGTCGAGCCGCGGTACTCGGGGGCCACGATCACGTAGCCCTGGGCGAGCAGCTCGCGCAGGATGTGCACGTGGTAGGTGGTGAAGTCGGCGTGCACGCCGCCGTGCGGCAGCATGAGGAGCGGCAGCTTCTCCCCCGGCCTGCGGTTCTTGGGCACGAACGTGTAGGTGTAGAAGCGAACCGGGTTGGTCGCTCCGGCCGCCGTGGGATTCCGCGGATGCGCCAGGGGCGGTCCGGCGATGCGCCACTTGTCCACCTCGGCCACGTCGCTCATGCGCTGGAACCAGGCGACGTCGTCGATCGCCTTGGCCAGCTCGTCGAGCCGGTGCTGAAGTCCTTCGTTCTCCGCCTGGAGCTGGCGGATCTGCTCTTCGAGGGCGGGCGTGCCCCCCTCGCCCGCCGCCGCGCACGGCCACGCGACGCAAGCGAGGAGCAGGGCGCCCGAGAGCAGCCACCACTGCGGCCGAGTCCTCATCGGCGATCCTCCCCTGTTGGAGCCCCTGCCCGAACGGCGCCGCGGCGCTTCCGCCCGCGCCACCCGGGCGACCGGGGCTCGGGCGACGTTCGGCCGCGTGGACGATAGTCCCAAGCCGGACGAATGTCATGGCTGCGAGCCCACGAATTGCGCCGAGCGCGCATTTCCGGCGAGACGACCGCGGGCTCGGGCTGCTACCCTCTCCGGGCATGAGCGGCTCGCCTTGCCCGTCCGAGCCCTCTCGCGGCGCTGCCCCCTGGCTCGGAGCCCTTGCCGTGGCCGTGGCGGGAGCGTGGGTGTTTCGCGGCGCCCTGGCCCAGTTCTTCTCCGCGGACGACTTCGCCGGGCTCGCTCGTGCCACCGGCCTCGAGCCGCACCTGCGCGGGCTGTGGCGCTACCTCTCGGGCGAGGCGTACTTCGTCCTCATGCGGCCCCTCTCGGGGCTGGATCCGCGCGGCTACCATGCGGCGAGCCTGCTCCTGCACCTGGCCTGCGCCCTCGCGCTCTACGCCCTCCTGCGCCGCGCCCTCGCGGCGCCCGCCGCCACCGCGGGCGCGATCTGCTTCGCCGTGCATCCCGCCCACTTCACCGTCGCCTACTGGGTCTCGGCGATCGGCAGCCCGATGGCTCTGCTCCTCGGTCTGGGCGCGCTCGCGCTCGCCCTGCGCCGCGACCGGGCCCGCTGGCTGGCCGCTCCCCTCTTCGCCGCGGCTCTGCTGGCCAAGGAATCCGTGATGTTCCTGCCGCTGGGCCTCTGGGCGCTGCTCTCCTGGGAGGCGAGCTGCGAGCGCGCCGCCGCGGCTCGGGCCGGCGGGGAGGCGGGCCGTGCCGCCCTCGAGCGCGGCCCCGCGGGGGCCAGGGCCAAGCCCGCCGCGTGGCGGGACCCGTTGCTGGTCACGCTCGCCGGCCTCTCCCTGGGCGAGATCCTCTACCTCGGCGCGACCGGCGTGATGGGCCCGGCCACCGGCGCGGCTCCGTATGCGCTCGGGCTCGGGCGCGACCTGCTGACGAACGCGCTCACGTATCTCGGCTGGACCGCCGACTTCTTCTTTCCCACGGTGCACCGCTTCCAGGACGCGGTCGAGCCGCAGATGTACGGGTGGGGCGTGGGCCTGCTGGCGCTGTGGCTCGCCGGCCTCGCCTCGCCCGGGCTCAGGCGCCGGGGCTGGCTCGTGGCGGGGGCGCTCTACGCGGCGCTCCTCCTGCCGGTGCTGCCGCTCGCTCACCACACGTACCACTACTACCTCTACGGCGCCCTCGTCGGCCTGGGCTGGTGCGTGGGCGCGGCCTTCGATCTGGCCCAGGAGCGCCTGACCCTCGGGCGGCGGGCGCGCCTGGCGGAGGAGCGGCCGCTCGCCGCCGGCATGCTCCCCGCCGGGGGAGCGGCGCGCGCCTGGGCCGCCGCCTTCGGACTCTCCGCCCTCCTCTCGCTGAACGGTGCGCTCCTCGTCAGGAGGATCGAGACCGCGCCCTTCCTGGACACCGGGCTGCTCGCGGACCCCACGGTGGACCGCGGCCGGATCGCGGCACAGGCCATCGCCAGCCTGCGCGCCGCTCCCCTGGCGGATCGCGTGCGCCTCCTCTTCTGGTCGCCGGTGGCCCGCTCGCTGGCGGGAGCCCTGGAGGAGGGCGAGAGCTACTTCGAGGCCAACGTGCGGACGGCGCTCTTCGACGGCCTGGCCGTACGGCTCTTCTGCCGTCAGGTGGACAGCGTGGGCTTCACCCTTCGCTTCGTCCCCGCCCCCGACGGCTACCTGTGGGCCGTGTACCGGCCGGACGGAAAGCTGCGCGTGGCCACCTCGGCCGAGCTGGATTCGGCGCTCGCCGCCTTTCACCCGGCCCGCTGAGCGCGGCGTCCGGTGGACGGAGCGCGGACGTGGTTGACCGCGCCCCGCGCTTCGGGCAACGTGCCGCTCCTCCCCCGATCCCACCGTCCCCCTCGGAGTCGCTCGATGGCCCACTGGCAGGTCACGCTCGTGAGCGCCCTCCTCGTCGCGGGCGCCGCCACGGCCGCCGCCGACGAAGCCGCGGCGCCCGGCCTCGCGCTGCAGGAGATCGCCCATGGGCTCCAGAGCCCGATCTGGCTCACCTCTCCTCCCGGCGACCACCGCCTCTTCGTCGTTGAGCAACCGGGCCGGATCCGCGTCATCGTGGACGGCCGCCTGCTCCAGCGCCCCTTCCTGGACCTCACGAGCCTCGTGCGGGACGGCGGGGAGCGCGGCCTGCTGAGCGTCGCCTTCCACCCCCGATACGCGCGGAACGGGCGCTTCTACGTGGACTACACCGACCGCGAGGGGAACACGCGGGTGGAGCGCTACACGGTCTCGGGCGATCCCCTCGTCGCCGATCCCACGTCCGCGAAGCTGATCCTCCGCGTCCGGCAGCCGTTCGCGAATCACAAGGGCGGCCTGGTCCTGTTCGGACCCGACGGCATGCTCTACGTGGGTCTGGGCGACGGCGGCAGCGAGGGCGATCCGCTCCAGAACGGCCAGAACCGGGCCACGCTCCTGGGCAAGCTCCTGCGCCTCGACGTGGACCACGGCGATCCGTACGCGGTGCCGCCCGACAACCCGTTCGCCCGCGGGCGCCGGGGCCGTCCCGAGATCTGGGCGTATGGCCTCCGCAATCCGTGGCGCTTCTGCTTCGACGAGCGCGAGCGGCTCCTCTACATCGCCGACGTGGGCCAGAACAAGTGGGAGGAGGTGGATGTCGCGCCCGACTCGCGGCCCGGCCAGAACTACGGCTGGAGCCTCATGGAGGGACGGCACTGCTTCCACCCGCCGGACTGCGACCCGAGCGGGCTGGTGCTGCCGGCGCTGGAGTACGGCCACGATCGGGGCTGCGCGATCATCGGCGGCTTCGTCTATCGAGGCCGGGCCATCCCGGAGCTGGTCGGCCAGTACCTCTACGGAGACTACTGCGGAGGCTGGATCCGCAGCTTCCGCTGGGATGGCCACCAGGCCACGGGCGAGCGCGCCTGGAAGCTGCCCCGGGTGCCGGCGCTGACTTCGTTCGGACAAGATGCGGACGGAGAGGTGTACGTGCTCTCCCAGGAAGGCCGCGTCTACCGCCTCGTGCGGGCATCGTAAGAGCACGAGCCAGCGGGTCCGCTCCCACCCGCCCGCTCCTCGGGTACCGATGCCTCCACGTCTGACCGCCATCGCCACCGCGCTCCCCCCGCACGTGGTGCGCCAGGAAGACGTACGCGCGGCCGCCGCCAGCGTGTTCGGCGACCTCCTCGCGCGCGACGACGGGCGCCTCCTGGGCGTCTTCGACAGCACGGGCATCGAGGAGCGCCACTTCTGCGTGCCCCTCGACTGGTTCGCCACTCCTCGGGACTTCGCCCAGACCAACGCCTGCTACGTCGAGCAGGGTCTCGAGCTGGCCGAGCGAGCGACGCGCCGGCTGCTCGAGCGAGCGCACCTGGAGCCCCAGGACATCGACCACGTCGTCTTCGTGTCCTCGACCGGCGTGGCGACGCCCAGCCTCGACGCGCGCCTGGCGAACCTCCTGCCGCTGCGCGGCGACGTCTCCCGCACTCCCATCTGGGGGCTGGGCTGCGCGGGCGGCGCCGCCGGTCTGGCGCGGGCCCGAGACCTGGCCCTGGCGCACCCCGAGTCGCGGGTGCTGCTCCTCTCCCTGGAGCTGTGCAGCCTCACGTTCCAGCGGCGGGACCTGGACCTGAGGAACTTCGTGGCGACGTCCCTCTTCTCCGACGGCGCCGCCGCCGCGCTCGTGTGCGGGTCCGAAGCGGGGGGGCGCGACGGGTTCCAGCCGCTCGAGCTGCTGGCGACGCGCAGCACGCTGTGGCCCGACACCCTCGACGTGATGGGCTGGGGCGTGGACGGAGACGGGCTGCACGTCGTCTTCTCCCGCGACATTCCCGCGATCGTGCGCTCCCTCGCGGGCCCCTGCCTCGAGACCTTTCTCGCCGACCACGGGTTGACGCTCTCCCGGCTCGACCATCTGCTCGCCCACCCGGGCGGGCCCAAGGTGCTGGCGGCGTACGCCGAGGCTCTCGGCCTGCCGCTCGAGACGTTCCGCCACTCGCGCGAGGTGCTGCGGCTGTGCGGCAACATGTCTTCGCCGACCTGCCTCTTCGTGCTCGAGCGAGCGCTGGAGGCCGGCGACATCGCTCCGGGAGACAGCGCGGTGCTCACCGCGCTGGGCCCGGGGTTCGCCTCCGAGCTGGTGCTCATGCGGGGAGCGAACCCGTGACGGCCGGGGGCCTGCGCCTCGGCCTGGCGGTCTTCCTCGCCGCGCTGGCCACCGAGCGGCTCGCGGAGCTGGCGCTCTCGGCGCGGCATGCGCGCGCGCTCCGGGCCCGGGGCGCGATCGAGCACGGCCGCGCGCACTTCCCTCTGCTCGTCGCCCTCCACGCCCTCTTCTTCCCGGCGCTGGCCGCCGAGGTACTCGTCCTCGGAGCGCGGCCCGGACCGGCGTGGCCGCTGTGGCTGGTGCTCTTCGCCGCCGCCCAGGCCCTGCGCTTCGCCAGCCAGCGGGCCCTCGGTCCCCGCTGGACCGTGCGCGTCCTCGTCCTGCCCGGCGAGCCGCTCGTCCGGCGCGGCGTCTACCGCTTCCTGCGCCACCCCAACTACCTCGCGGTGGCTCTGGAGCTGCTGGCCGGACCGCTCCTCTTCGGGGCCTGGCGGACGGCGCTGCTGGCGTCGCTGGTCAACGCCGCGGTGATGGCCGTGCGCGTTCCGGCGGAGGAGCGGGCACTCGGGCTGCGGTCGCGGCGGCAGCCGGCTCTGGTGCCGGCCAGGCGCCGGGCGAGCTGACCGCCGCCGGCGCCCTCAGCGGGCCACGGCCGCCGCTCGCGTCTCCCCGCGCTCGGCCCCCAGGGGCGCGGTCTCCAGCACCTTGAGCACCATCAGGGTGATGTCGTCCTGGGGCTCGGTGCCGTCGAGGAACTGGTGCAGGGTGCCGAGCAGGCTCTCCGCCGCCTCGCGAGCCGAGAGAACCCGGGGCATCGCCGAGACCGCCTGGTAGAGCCGCTCCTCGCCGAACAGCACGCCCGCCCCGTTCGCCGCCTCGGTGATGCCGTCCGTGTAGAGCACGACCACGTCCCCGGGCGCGAGCCGCACCCGCTCCTCGTCGAACTGGGCGCCTTCCTGGATACCGAGGATGAGCCCGCCGCGCTCGAGGAAGCGGCGCTCGCCCCCGGGCCGCTGGAGCACGGGCCAGTTGTGTCCCGCGTTCGAGAAGGCCAGCTCCAGGCTGCGTCCGTCCACCCGGGCGAGGAAGAAGGTGGCGAACTGCTGGATGGCGGTGCTCCGGTACATCAGGTGGTTGATGTTGTGCAGGATCTCCGCCGGCGACACCACGCTCGCCGCCTGCGTGCGCAGCGAGGCCTGCAGCATCGAGGAGAGGAGCGCCGCGGGCACTCCCTTGCCGGAGACATCGGCGATGGCCACGAACCAGGAGCCATCGGCGGCCGCGACGACGTCGTAGAGGTCTCCGCCCACGTGCTTCGACGGAATCGTCAGGGCGTACACCTCGCAGCGCGGCAGCTCGGGGAACTCGGAGAGCAGCGAGGCGCGTTGGATCTGGCGAGCCAGGCTCAGCTCCTCCTCGAAGCGGGCCACGGCGATCCGGTCGCGGAGGAGCAGGGCGTTCTGCAAGGAGACCGAGACCTGCCCCGCCAGCGTCGTGAGCAGCGCCACGTCCTCCGAGGTGAGCGAGGTGCCGGTGACCTTGTCGCCCAGCAGCAACGCCCCGACCAGGTCGTCCCGCCAGCGGAGCGGCACCACCAGCGAGATCCCGTGCGCGGCGAGGAAGACGCGCTCCGCGTGCTCCAGGCCCTCGACCGGGTCGGCGACGCGGAAGCTGCCGTGCCGGGCCGGCACGCGCCGCAGCATGCCCTCGATCCGTTGCAGATCGGCGGGCTCGAGCGCCGTCCCGCTGCCGCCGCGGGCGACCGGCGCGCCCGCGCCGAACACCACGATGCTGCCCACGCGCAGGAGCAGCGCCTCGGTGAGAGTGGTGATCGTGCGGGAGAGCAGGGCGTCGAGGTCGATCGTGGTCTGCAGCTCGGCGCCCAGGCGGCGCAGGACGTTTCGGTAGTCGGAGGGGTCCTTGAGGAACGCCCGATCCAGCATGGTCTCCAGCCAGGCCACGACCGGCTGGTAGAGGGCCAGGGCCACGATGAGGAACACCGACTCCACGACCCGCACATCGGTGCCGACCGCCGTGCTGAGCGCCCGCGTGAGACGGGTGGCCACCGCCAGATAGAGGCCCACCAGGGTCGCCGAGGACAGAGCGTAGAGGATGCCCCGCCGCGCGAGCAGCTTCGCATCGAGGAACTTGTGGCGCACCACCGCGTAGGCGATGGAGCCCGGACCCAGCGTGAGGGCCGCGAACGTCAGGCTCGAGCGCAGGGCCTGCGTGATCTGGATGCCCAGCAGCGTCGGGATCGAGCTGGCCAGGCTGTAGAGCACCAGGCTGGCGGAGAGCCCGAGCGCGACGACGCCGAGCTGCTGGCGCAGCCGCACCACGCGCGCGCGCCGGTAGGAGTCGAAGAGCAGCCCCATGGTGGCCAGGCCGAAGCCCAGGTTCACGAGCGAGAAGAGCGCCTGATGCGCGTAGAGGAAGATCTTGACGACCAGGCCCATCACGCCGAAGAGCGCGCTGAGGTAGCGCAGCGGCCCGAGGTCGGCCGCCTGCACGGGCGCGTGCCAGGTCGAGGCCGCCAGCACGAAGAGGAAGTGGAAGGCGTGCGGTCCGAAGATGAGCGGCGTGAAGCCCACCTTCCCCAGCCGCCCGATCCGGATCAAGGGACGGCGGACGAAGGCGCGCTCCTCCGGGAAGATGCTGGCGAACAGGAAGAGGGTGGGGAAGAACAGCTCCCAGACGTACGACAACTCCTGCAGCCGGGCGGGCGCGGCCGTGCCACCGCTCGTGGCCATGAAGGAGAGCGCGGCGAACACCGCCCCGAGCCCGCCGAAGAAGAGCATCAGGGCCACGACGCGGTTGAGGCGCTGTCCCGGGTTCTCCCGCAGGATCAGGAAGCCGAGCAGGAAGACGAGACCGCCCAGCGACAGGTTCAGGGTGGAGAGGAGGAGGAACGCGTTCATCGACACCCCGCGCGCGGCCGGCGCGCGGATCGCCTCGCTTGGGTCCTACGGCGCGGCCCCGGCCCGCGTTGCGTCAAGAGCGTGTCCGCCGCCGACCGCGGCCCCGGCGGGGCGCCTCGTAGCGAGCGACCACGGTGCTGCCGATTCCCCCGCGCACGTTGAACTTCCCGATCACCGCGAGCCGGCGCGGCCGCAGGGCCCGCACCAGGTCGCCGAGGATCCGGTTCGTGACCTCTTCGAAGTAGTGACCCTCGTCGCGAAACGCCCACAGGTAGAGCTTGAGGGACTTGAGCTCGACGCACAGGCGATCGGGCGTGTAGATCACCACGATCGTGCCGAAATCGGGTTGCCCCGTCACCGGGCAGAGGGCCGTGTATTCCGGGCATTCGTGCCGGATGACGTAGTCGCGCTCGGGACTCGGGTTGGCGAAGGTCTCGAGCTTGCGGCTGGGTCGGGTGGGCATCGGCTCTCCTCGGCGCGGCTGCAGTCTGCGGGCGGGCCGGGCGCGGGTCAAGCGCGGCCTCCACCCGGGCGCGCATCGCGCTCAAGGCGGCGCTCCGGGGGGCCGATACCCCGTATCGTCCTTCCGAGCCCCTCACTCGTCGGGAACGAGGATCACGAGGTGAACGACTCCCTTCGAACCCAGGGGCCAGCCACGCTTCATTCCGCCGCGGAGGACACCCGAGCCCGACTGGCCGCGGCCTGCGCCTCCCTCGCCTGCGAGCCTCGTCTGGAGGACGCCCGCTCCCTTCTCGTCCCGCTCGTGGAAGCGAGCCGGGCCGACCGCGCCTCCATCCTGGCGCTCGACCCCGCCACGGGCCACCTGGCCATCGTGGCCGCCATCGGGCTGCCGGCGAACCTCCTGGGCCAGGAGACGACGCCTCGGCCGCGCTGCATCTCCGAATGGGTGTTCCGCAACCGGCGCGGGCTGATCCTGAACGGCGAGGTGCGCGACCAGCGCTTCGAGGGCAGCGCGACCGCCGACGGCATCGATTCCGCGCTCTCCCTCCCGCTCCTCTCGCAGGGCGCGCCGGTCGGCGTCCTGAACCTGGCGCGCGTCTCGCCGGCGCCGGCGTTCACGGAGGCGGCGATGGCCGAGCTGGAAGGGCTCGTGGTGCCGTTGGCCGACGCGCTGGCCCGGACCCAGAGAAGCCAAGGGCTCCTGCGCACGGCGGCGAGCCTCGCCCGCCGCGCGACGGGCTCGGGCAGCCCGCTCCTGCCCCGAGGCTGCTCGGAGCCGCGCTGCTACGAGCTGGCGCTGGGGCACCGGCCGTCCGCCGTTCCCGCCGGCGATCTCTGCGACCGCGCCGCCCACCCCGCCGGCGATCAATCCCTGCTCGTGCTCGACCCGCCCGGCCGGGGAGGCCTGGCCGCCTCGACCGCCGCCTTCCTGCAAGGCGGCTTCGTGATCCTGGCGACCCCCGAGCGCTCGGCCGCGGGGCTCGCGGCCCGGTTGGGCTCCGAGCTGCACGGGCGCCTGGGCCCCGAGCACGCGACCGCGGCCTGGATCGCCCAGCTCTCCCCGCGCGGCGACCTCTCCTACTGCAACGCCGGCCACACGCCGCCGCTCTGGCTGCCCGCGGACGGCAGCGACGTGGTGCGCCTGGATCGCGGCGGTCCCCTGCTGGGCGCCCTGTCCTGGGCCCCCTACGAGGAGGAACACCTGCGCCTCCTCCCGGGCGACATCGTGCTCACCGCCAGCGACGGCGTGGTCGCCGGGCGCGGCAGCGCCGACGAGCCGTTCGGGCTCGAGCGGCTCGCCGAGCTGGTCTCCTCGCTGCGCGCGCGACCGCTGGAGCGGCTCGTCGAGGAGGTCATCGAGGCGGCGAGCGCCTACTCCGGCCGCCCCGTCCCGATCGACGACCTGACCGTGCTCGCCCTGCGCTTCCGGCCCGAGGGCTAGGCTCGCCCCGCACGGGCGTGCTATCGTCTCCCGCCCGATGAGACGCGTGTTCCTCGAGACCTACGGCTGCCAGATGAACGCGGCCGACAGCGAGCTGATGGCCGGCGTGCTCGAGCGCGCGGGCTTCGCCCTGGTCGAGCGGCCCGAGGACGCGGACACGGTGCTGATCAACACCTGCGCCATCCGCGAGCACGCCGAGCAGCGCGTGCTCGGCCGTCTCTCCGAGCTCGCCCGCCTCAAGGCCCGGCGGCCCGAGCTGCTCGTGGGCGTCACGGGCTGCATGGCCCAGCACCTGCGCGGCCGGCTGCTGGACCGGGCGCGCATCCTCGACCTCGTCGTCGGCCCCGACGACTACCGCGACCTGCCGGAGCTGCTCGAGCGCGCGGCGCGCGAGCCCGTCGCCGCGGTGCGGCCCGATCGCGACGAGACCTATGGCGATCTCGAGCCGCGCCGCGAGCCGGGCGTGCGTGCCTGGGTCACGGTGCAGCGTGGCTGCGACAAGTTCTGCACCTACTGCGTGGTGCCCTACACGCGCGGCCGGGAGCGCAGCCTGCCCCAGGCCGAGGTGCTGCGCGAGGTGCGGCGCGCGGTGGCGAACGGGTACCGCGAGGTGATCTTCCTGGGCCAGACGGTGAACGCGTGGCACGACGGCGAGCACGATTTCGCCGACCTCTTGCGCGCAGCCCGCGCGGTCGAGGGACTGCTGCGCGTCCGCTTCACCTCGCCCCACCCCGCCGACGTGAGCGAGCGCCTGGTGGCGGTCCTGGCGGAAGGCGGAGCCGTGTGCCCGCACCTGCATCTGCCGCTGCAGTCGGCCGCGGACGGCGTGCTCGAGGCGATGGGCCGCCGCTACACGCTGGCGCAGTACCGCGACGTGGTCGCCCGGCTGCGCGCCGCGACCCCCGATCTCGCCCTCACCACCGACATCATCGTCGGCTTCCCCGGCGAGACGGAGGCCGACTTCCAGAGCACGCTCGACTACCTGGCCGAGGCGCGCTTCGACGGCGCCTTTCTCTTCAAGTACTCGGCCCGGCCGGACACGCGCGCCTCGCGTTGGGCGGAGACGGTGTCCGAGCCCGAGAAGGGCCGGCGCCTGGCGATGGCCATCGACTTGCAGCAGGCCATCTCGGCGGCCCGGAACGATCTCTGGATCGGGCGCGAGGTCGAGGCTCTCGTGGAAGGCCCGGCGCGCCGCAACCCCAGCCAGCTCTACGGTCGCACCGCGCAGTTCAAGCCCGTGGTCTTCCCCGCCGACGGCACGCCCGCGGGCGCGCTCGCGCGGGTGCGGGTGACCGGCGCCACGGCCGCCACGCTGCTGGCCACGACCTCCCGGCCGTCTCGGGCGCCGGGCCGCTCGCCGGGCGGCACGGCCGGCGCCTGAGGGCGCACCCGCCGCCCGCCCGTGCCTCGTCGCCGCGAGCTGCTCCTCCTCCTCGTCGCGGCGGCGGCGCTGTACACCGCCAACATCCAGCGGCTCTCGCTGCCTTCGCTGGACGATTGCTTCTACGCCCGCGAGGGCGTGGAGATGGCGCGGCGCGGCGCGTTCTTCACCGTGCGCTGGGATGGCGCCGCGAACTTCGCCTATCCGTCCCTGCAGATCTGGATCCTCTCGCGCTCCTTCGCCTTCCTGGGCGCGAGCGACCTCGCCGCCCGCCTGCCGAGCGCGCTGATGGGCCTGGCCACGCTGCTCATGACCTGGCGGATCGGCGTGCTCGCCTTCACCCCCGCCGCGGGCGTCACGGCCGCGGGGCTGCTGCTCGTCGCCCCCTACTTCGCCAACAACGCGCGGCGCTCCATGATCGACCTCCCGCTCGCCTTCTGGATCTCGGTGGCGATGCTCGCCCTGCTCGAGGGGCGCCGCCGTCCCTGGTGCCTCGCGCTCTTCGCGCTCCCGCTCGGCGCGGCCATCCTGACGAAGAGCGTGCTGGGCCTGCTGCCGCTCGCGGTCCTGGCCGCGGCCGCGCTCCTCGACCCCGGCTGGCGGGCGCGCCTGGCCCGGCCCTGGCTGTGGGCGGGCGTGGGCGGGGGCCTCCTCCTCGGCGCCTCGTGGAGCCTGTGGGAGGGGTGGCGCTTCGGCGCCGACGCTCTTCGCCGCCACTACTTCGATCAGGTCGGCGGCTTCGTGGGCCGGCCACTCGGCTGGGCGGCGCGCATCCTGGGGCTTCCCCTGATGGCCCTGCGCGACCTCGAGCCCGCGTTCCTGCCGGCGCTGCCCGGAGTGTGGCGGGCCGCGCGGCGCTCCCGCGGCGGCGACGACGCCCGGCTCCTCGTCCTGCTGTGGGCGGTGGTCCCCTTCCTGCTCTACGGCGTGTCGGGCACCCAATCGTCCCGCTACCTCTTCCCCACCTTCCCGCCCCTGGCCCTGCTCGCGGCCTGGTGGCTGGAGGAGTCCTGGCCGCGCGTGGCCCGGCCTCTGCGGGCGTACGTGGCGCCGGGTCTCGCCCTCCTCGCCGCGCTGGCCTTCTGGTTGGCGCCGCGCATCCTGAGCGTGGACGCGAACCGCGGGTTCGAGCAGAACCGGGCGCGCCTTCAGTCCCTCCTGGCGCCGGAGGACTCGCTCCCCTTCTACGGCGGCCGCTACTGGGTGTATGCGAATCCTCTGCTCTTCTACGCGGAGCGCCGGCTCGCGCCCTCGGCGCCGACCGCCCCCGCGGCGCTGGCGCGGGCGCGCGCCCGCCCGGCGCGCCTGCTTCTGTGCGGCACGGGCCGCCTGACCGAAGTGAAGGCCCTGGCGCCGGACCTGGCGATCCTGCTCCAGGCGAACGACTGGGCGCTCGTGCGCGTCCCGCCGCCGGTGCCCGACCCGAGGGCTCGCGCCGCCGGGCTCAGGTGACCGCGCCCTCCACGTCGCGCACCGCGCTCCAGGCCGCGAGGCCCGCGCCGATCACGCCGGCCCCCTCGCCCAGCGCCGCCGGCAGGATGCGCAGCCCGCGCGAGTGGGAGGCGAGCGCGTAGCCGCGCACGGCCGCGCGCAGCGGGCCGAGCAGCGCCTCCCCCGCCCGCGCCACGCCGCCCCCGATCACCACCACGTCGGGATTGAGGAGCTGCACGGCGATCGCGATCGAAGCCCCCAGCCGATCGCAGAGACGCGCGACCAGATCGACGGCCCGTCGCTCGCCGGCGGCCGCCAGGGCGAACACCTGCTCGGCGCCGTCCGCCTCGAGGCCCGCCTCGCGCGCCCGCGCGGCGAGCCCGCTGCCCGAGCACTCGGGCTCGACGCAGCCGGCCACGCCGCAGGCGCAGGCGATCCGCCCGTCCAGCGGCAGGTGCCCGATCTCGCCCACGCCCCCCCGCGCCCCGCGGAGCACCTGGCCCTCGACCACGATCCCGCAGCCGATTCCCGTGCCCACGGTCACGGTCAGCGAGACGCGCGCGCCCCGCGCCGCGCCCAGCACGTGCTCGGCCAGGGCGGCGAAGTTGGCGTCGTTGTCCACCCGCACCGGGCCCGCGTAGGAGCGGCGCACCGCCTCGGCCACCGCGAAGGAGTCCCAGTGCGCCAGGTGCGCCGTCCGACCCACGAGCGAGCCGCTTCGCGGATCGATCATCCCCGGGCAGCCGAGGCCCAGCGCGACGACCCGGTCCCCATGCGCGCCGAGCAGCTCCGCGATCGCCTCGGTGAGGACGCCGGCGGGCGCGACCGCGCTCTCGTCCGCGCGCGAGGGCCGGGCCGAGAGCCAGGAGAGCGCCCCCTCGGCGCTCACCAAGCCCGCCTTGAGGCTCGTCCCGCCCAGATCGAGCCCGATGGCGACGCGTGGCTGCATGTCTTCCCTCCCCGGCCCGAGCGTGCCCGAGCCCAGCGTGCGCCGACCGGGCTCACGCCCGCGAGCCTACCACACGATTTCCCGCTCGACGGCGACCGCGGCGGGATGGCACGATGCGGCGATGCGACTCCTGGCCCTGGGCACCTTCCTGCTGGCCGGCCTGGCCCTCGCGCCTTCCCGGCCCGCGCGCGCCCCCGCACCCCCGAGCGGCGGGGTGCTCACCCTCCCGGGGCTCGAGCGGCCCGTGCGCATCGTCACCGATCGCTTCGGCGTGCCCCACGTCCGTGCCCGGACCTTGGGCGATCTCTACTACGCCTGGGGCTTCGTCAGCGCCCGAGACCGCCTCTGGCAGATGCTCGCCGCGCGCCAGGCGCTGCGAGGCCAATCGTCACGCTGGTACGGAAACCGCGCGCTGCAGGAAGATGCCGCGGCGCAGCTCTTCGGGCTCGGGGAGCTGGCCGAGCGGATCTGGGCGAACGCGAGCCGCGACCCGGCGGCGGCCGTGCCCATCCAGCGCTACTGCGCCGGGGTGAACGCCTACCTGGCGCTGTGCCGTCGCGGCACGATTCCCTGGCCACCCGAGGCGCAGCGCCTGAGGCTGCGCCCGGACCCCTGGGAGCCGGCGGACGTCTGCGGCGCCATGCTGGGCATGGGGGCGCTGCTGGACCTGTCGTTCCCCCAGCTCGCGGAGCGCACGGAGATCGCCCGCCACGGCCGTGCCTGGGTCGAGCGGCGCCATCGCTTCGAGGGCCTCTGGCCCTATGTGAGCATCCCCGACAGCGCCGCCCAGCGGCTCCGCGAGGCGCCTGCGCCTCTGCCGAGGGCCGCGCTCCGGCCGCCCGAGGTCCAGGTCCCCCCTGGCCTGCTCGCCGCCGCCCGCCAGGCCATGGGTCCGCGCTTCGCGCCGCGCGAAGACGGCGCCAGCGACATCTTCGCCGTCGGCCCCGGGCGGAGCGCGAGCGCGCGGCCCCTGCTGGCCAACGATCCTCAGCTCTCGCTGACCACGCCCAGCCCCCTCCACGTCGTCCACCTCAGCGTCCCCGGGGTGGTGGAGGCGGCGGGTGCCTGCGTTCCCGGCATGCCGGCGCTGGTGAGCGGGCGGAACGCGTCGTGTGCCTGGGGCATCACCTCGCTCGAGGCCAGGGTGACCGACGTGTACGCCGACAGCCTCTCGCCCGACGGCCGCCGCCTGCGCTGGAGAGGCGGCGAGGCGCCCCTGCGCCAGGAACCGTACGACCTCGGCTACCGCCTGCTCGGTATCCCCGTGCCGCTCGCCTGGCTCGGCCAGGTCCGCCGCTACTCGCCGCGCGGCCCGGTCCTCGCCCTGGACCGCCGGGCCGGAGTCGCCCTGAGCGCCCGCTGGGCGGGCGCCACCGCCGAGGTGGACCTGGCGCGGCTGCTCGGCATCGAGCGGGCCGGGTCGGCGGCGGAGGTATGCGCCCGCTTCCGCGCCCTGGCGACGCCGTCGCTCAACATCGTGGCCGCCGACCGCGATGGCCACGTGATCTATCAGACGGTGGGGCGCGTGCCGCGGCGAGACTTCCCCCTGCCCCGCGGGGTGCTGCCGGGGGACGGCCGGTGGGAGTGGCGGGGCTGCCTCTCCGCCGCGGAGATGCCCGCCTGGCAGGTCCCGCCGCGAGGCTTCGTGGTGAACGCGAACAACGCCCCCGTGGCCCCGCGCTTCGCGCGCGATCGCACGCGCTACGACTATCCGCAGGACCGCGCGCTGCGCCTCGCCGAGCGCCTGGGCGGCGCCGCCCGCCTCTCCGTGCTCGACATGGGGAGCGTCCAGAACGACGTGGTCTCGCGGCTCGCGCGGCGCACGGTCCCGCTCCTCGTCGCCTGCGCCGACTCTCTCCCCGACTCGCTCGACGCCCGCATGCGCGCCGCCGTGGACACGCTTCGCCGCTGGGACTTCTCGGCCCGCCGCAGCCGCGTGGCGCCCACCCTGTGGCGCGGCTGGTACGGGGCGTTCCTGCGCCGCTCGAAGCTCGAGGGTCTGCCGGGGCTGGCCTGGTCGGCGCTGCAGGGCCGCGCCCCCGAGGCGCTGTCCGCACCGGGCTCCGGCCGCGCGGAGCGCCCCGCCACCGCGGCCGTGGCCGCGCTGCGGCTCGGCCTCGCGGAGCTGGAGAAGCTGCTCGGCCCCGACCTGGCGCAATGGCGCTACGGCCGCGCCCACCAGGCCCGCTTCCGCCACGACCTGAGCGAGGATCAGCCGGGAGCCGGCTGGGAGCCCGCACCGATCCCCGTGGACGGCGACCAGGGCACGCCCTGCGGGGGCAGCTCCCGCCTCCCCTGGAGCCCCTGGGTGACGCACGGCCCAGCGTTCCGTCACGTCGTGGACCTGGCGGTCCCGGACTCCTCGTTCTTCGTCCTGCCGCCGGGGAACTCGGGCGACCCCCGGAGCCCCCACGCACGCGACCTGCTCGAGCGCTGGGCCAGACACGGTTACGTGCCGCTCTATCTCTCCTGGGACCGCGTCGAGCGGGCGCGCGAGTCGGCCCTCGAGCTGATCCCCGCGCGCCGCCCCATCTGATCCCGCCCGCTTTCCCGCTCGTCTCGTCTTCCGCCCGGTGGTAGCGTTCCTCTCAGCACGCTACGCGTCGAAGCACGAGGCCTCCGGATCGATGCGAGCTGCGCCTCCTCCTCGGGGACACGGCCACGCCGACCGGACTCGGCGCGCCGCGCGGGACCCCTCTCCGAGGAGGATTGGCGATGCGGGCACATGCGTTCGTGTGGCTGGCCGCCGCACTGGCCCTTCCCGCCCCTGCCGCCGCCCAGGTCGAGCCGTGGGTCGGCCTGACCGGCGATTGGGCCACCTACTCCATGACCGACGTGAACCACGAGCTGGACACGTGGACCGCGGCGCTGAGCGGAACGGGAATGAGCATGAAGGCGATCCACGACGGGTTCGGCTACGGGGCCGAGGTGGGCGTCGAGGTGTCCGGGGAATTCGGCTTCGGCGTCGGCTACGACCACCTCGTGGCCCGCAGCCAGTGCTCCGGCGAGTACGGCAGCTTCGACTACTCGGTGCCGGCGAACTCCGTCCGCGTGTTCCTCGAGTACCGTCCGCCCGCCTCGAGCACGCTCGCGGCGCGCTTCGGGCTCTCGGCCGGGGTGCTCATGCAGCACGGAGCGATCGCGGCCACGCCGGTCGCCGGGAGCCCGTTCTCCGGCACGACTTACGGAACGGGTCCGCTCTTCGAGGTCTATGCCGGCGCGACGTGGCGGTTGACCTCGCGGCTGGCGATGAGCACGACGCTGGGGCACCGCCGCGCCAAGATCAACGTGCTCGCCGTCGAAGCCGGGGACGTGTCCTACATCGCCCACAACCCCGACGGCTCCAAGGAGTCGGCGGACTATGGCGGCGTGTTCACCCGGGTGGGGCTGGAGTTCGCCGTCCTGGAGTAGGCCCCGTCGCCGCGTGAGCGCGCAGCCGCGGCTCACCGCGCCGCCGCCCCCGCGGGGGGATCAGTAGGCCGCGACCTCCCGGATCGCCCGCAGGACGTCCTCCGTCTGCGGGAGGATGTGCTCCTCGAGCCTGGGCGCGTAGGCGACCGGGGTATCGAGCGCCGCCACCCGCCGAACCGGCGCGTCCAGGTCCATCAGGCAGCGCTCGGCGATGCGGGCCGCCACCTCCGCGCCGAAGCCGCAGGTCAACGCGTCCTCGTGGGCCACGATCACCCGCCCGGTCTTCGTCACCGAGCGAGCCACGGCCTCGAAGTCCAGGGGCTGGATCGAGCGCAGGTCCAGGACCTCGACCTCGATCCCCTCCTCCGCCGCCACCCGAGCCGCGAGCAGACTCCTCTGCACCAGCGCCCCGTAGGTCACCACCGTGACGTCGCCGCCCTCGCGCGCCAGCCGGGCGCGGCCGAACGGCACGGTGTAGTCGGGCCCGGGGTAGGGCTCCTTCGCGTAGGGCTGGCGGTAGAGGTGCTTGTGCTCGAGGAAGAGCACCGGGTCCTCGCTGCGCAGCGCGGTGCGCAGGAGCCCGGCGGCGTCCGCCGCCAGGCTGGGGATCACGATGCGCAGCCCCGGACAGTGGGCGAAGATGCTCTCGCCGCACTGACTGTGGTAGGGCGCTCCGCCCTGGAGGTACCCGCCATAGGCCACGCGGATCACGACCGGCGCCGAGAAGGCGTTGTTGGAACGCCAGCGGAGCATGGACAGCTCGTCCCGGAGCTGCATCATCCCCGGCCAGATGTAGTCGAAGAACTGGATCTCGACGACCGGCCGCCACCCCAGGGTCGCGAGCCCGATCGCGCGGCCGATGATGCTGGCCTCCGCGAGCGGCGAGTTGTACACGCGCTCCTTGCCGTAGAGCTTCTGCAGCCCCGCGGTCACGCCGAAGACGCCGCCCTTGCCCTTCGTCTCGCTGAGCACCTCCTCGTGCGAGGCGTCCGCCACGTCCTCGCCGAACACCAGGATGCGCGGATCGCGCGCCATCTCGTCCCGCAGGCAGTAGTTGACGCACTGCAGGAGGGTCTCCGGCGGGGCGCCGGGAGCGGGAGCCGGAGAGGCCGCGAAGCGATCCGAGGTGGGATCGACGTCGGGCGAGTAGAGATAGCGGCTCGCCGTGTCGAGGGCCGGCTGCTGGCTCTGCTGGGCCGCCTCGCTCGCCTCGCGGATCTCGGCCTTCACGCCGGCCTCCAGCCGCTCCAGAGCCGCGGGATCCGCCAGCCCTTCCTCGACGAGGAAGCGGGCGAAACGGGTCAGGCAGTCGCGGCGCGCCTCGGCCTCGCGCACCGCCTTCGACTTGTACTTGGTCTCGTCGTCCGACATGGAGTGCGAGTAGGGACGGGTGACGAGCGCGCGCACGAACGCCGGGCCCTTGCGCTCCCGGCAGTGACGGATGGCTCCTTCGAGCGCGGCATACGAGGCGACCGGATCGGTCCCGTCCACCTCGCCGACCCAGAAGAGATCGGGGAAGCCGCGCACCAGGCGGGCCACGTTGCCGCCCGCGGTCTGCACGTCCACGGGAACCGAGATCGCGTAGCCGTTGTCCTCGACCAGGAAGAGCACCGGCAGGCGCAGGGTGCACGCCGTGTTCAGCGCCTCCCAGAACTCGCCCTCGCTGGTCGCGCCCTCGCCCCCGGTCACGAGGACGACCTCGTCTCCCTTCACCGGACCCCGCAGGTCGGGCCGCGGCTCCCCCACGGCCTCGTGCTTCACCAGGGCTTCCGCCGCGCCCACCGCCTGCAGGAACTGGGTGCCGGTCGGGCTGCTCTGCGAGACGATGTGCAGCCCCGCATGGCCCCAGTGGCTCGGCATCTGCCGCCCGCCCGAGTTGGGGTCTTCGCTCGACGCCACGGCGGAGAGGAGCATCTCGCCCGGCGTCATGCCGAGCTGCAGGCAGAGGGCGCGATCCCGGTAGTAGGGATAGAACCAGTCGTGGCCGGGGCGAAGCAGCTTGCCGGCCGCGACCAGGACGGCCTCGTGCCCCGCACCGGAGATCTGGAAGAAGATGAGGTTCAGCTTCTTGAGGCGGATCTCCTCGTCGTCCAGGCGGCGCGACAGGAGCATCGTCCGGTAGAACGCCAGGAGATCCTCGGCGCTCAAGCCATGGTACTCGTGGTTGCTGGCCGCGGCCGCGCGCAGGGCTGCCATGCGAGGCGGTTCTCCACGGGTGAGAGCGAGCGAGGGGACATGGGCACCATACCTGAGACGCCGCGGCGCCCTCAACCGGTGCGGAATGATCGTCAGCGACCTGTCAGGTCCAGGCGCTCGTGCGCCCCGCGCCTCAGTACCCGAGGGCGCAGCCGTCCTTTCGCTTCTCGGTGGCGCCGGCGTAGACGCCGCTCACCGGATCCCTCCAGATCGCCTGGTAGCCGCCATAGGCGCCGACGGGCTCGGACTCCAGCACGTGTCCGCGTCGCTTCAGCTCGTCGAGGACGCCGGGCGGCAGCCCGTCTTCGATGTGCAGGACCCCGCCGTCGCTCATCCGCGTGCCCGTGGGCTCGCTCGAGCCCGTGTGGTGATAGCGGATGGCGTCGCCGGCCTCCTGCAGGTTCATGCCGAAGTCCACCAGGTTCACGATCACCTGCGCGTGCCCCTGGGGCTGCATGTCGCCCCCCATCAGCCCGAAGGCCATGAGCGGCTTGCCGTCCTTGGTGACGAAGGCGGGAATGATGGTCTGGAAGGGCCGCTTGCCCGGCGCCAGGGCGTTGGGCGAGTCCGGGTGCAGGGAGAACAGCCCCCCGCGATCCTGCAGGCCGAAGCCCAGCTCGGGAACCACGTACCCCGAGCCGAAGCCCGTGTAGTTGCTCTGGATGAGCGACACCATCATGCCGTTCGCGTCCGCGGCGCAGAGATACGTCGTCTCGCGGCGGCTGAGCGCCACCGGGTCCCCCGCGCTGTCCTGCGCGGCGGCGTGCTTCATGTCGATCAGGCTCGCGCGCTGCTTCGCGTACTCCTTCGAGAGCAGAGCGTCCACCGGCACCCTGGCGAAGGCGGGGTCCGCGTAGTAGCGAGCCCGGTCGGCGAAGGCCAGCTTCTTGGCCTCGACCATCACGTGCCAGAAGTCGGCCGACTCTCGGCCCATCCCCTCGAGGTCGAAGTTCTCGAGGATGTTGAGGAGCTGCAGCGCCGCGAGACCCTGCCCGTTGGGCGGCAGCTCCCACACCGTCCAGCCCCGGTAGTTCGTGGAGATGGGCTCGTCCCAGGTGGAGTGGTGGCGGGCGAAGTCCTCGAGCGCGAAGAAGCCCCCGTTCGCCTGGGAGTAGCGCACCAGGGCCTGGGCGACGGGACCCCGGTAGTAGGCGTCGCGCCCCTTCTCCGCGAGCAAGCGCAGGGTCTTGGCCAGGGCCGGGTTCTTGAAGACCTCGCCTTCCCCGGGGACGCGCCCACCCGGCAGGAAGACCTCCTTGAAGCCCGGCTTGTCCTTGAAGCGCGCGGCGCCCCGCGCCCAGTCGGCGGCGATGACCGGCGAGAGAGGGAAGCCCTCCTCCGCGTAGCGGATCGCCGGCGCCAGCACCCGGCTCATCGGCAGCTTCCCGTACTTCGCGTGCAGCTCGAACCACCCGTCCGCGCAGCCCGGCACGGTCCACGCGTACGGCGAGAAGAGGGGAATCGTGCCGTCCGTGTCGGGCGGGACCTTGGCGATGGTGAGGCTCAGTGGCGCGCGGCCCGAGGCGTTCAGTCCGACGAGCTTGCCGGCCTTGGGATCCCAGACGATGGCGAACAGGTCGCCGCCCAGACCGCACGAGACGGGCTCCATGAGCCCGAGGCAGGCGTTGACCGCGATCGCCGCGTCCACCGCGCTGCCGCCCGCCTCGAGCACCTGGACTCCGGCCTGGACGGCGAGCGGCTGAGCCGCGCAGACCATGCCGTGCCGAGCGTAGACGATCGAGCGGCTGGCGAAGCCGCGGGCAGCGGAAGCGTCCCGCGGCGAAGGGACGAGGCTCACGGCGAGAACGAGCGCGCCGAGCGCGCACGGCAACCAACGAAGGCGACGCATTTCGGACTCTCCGGGGTGGGCGAGGGGTGGCGCATGAGGCGGAGCGTAGCGAGCGAGGCGCCTCCTCGCAACGAAGGAGAGGCGGAAGCGGGTGAGGAGGCGGACGAGCGCGTCGCCGAGCCCGGTGCGCCCGTCGCCGGCGCGGCGGACGCCAGTCCCTCGCCGGAGACCGCGGCCGTTGTCGGCCCCCGGAGCCTCCCCTATAGTCTGGGCCGCGCGTCCCCCCGCGATTCCGCCCGTCTCCAGAGGAGTGAGCCATGGCCCGATTCGCCGGCGTGGATTTCTTCGAGATCGACCCCTTGCTCTCGGAGGAGGAGCGACAGATCCGCGAGCACGTGCGCGGGTGGGTCGAGGATCGCTACGTCCCGCTCATCGAGAGGGCCTACGAGGAGGCGCGCTTCCCCGCCGAGGTGATTCCCGAGCTGGCGGAGATGGGGCTGCTCGGGGCCACGCTGCCCGAGACCTACGGCTGCGCGGGCATCTCCTACACCGCCTACGGGCTGGCCATGCAGGAGCTGGAGCGCGGCGACTCGGGCCTGCGCTCGTTCGTCTCCGTGCAGGGGGCGCTGTGCATGTACCCGATCTTCGCCTTCGGCACGGAGGAGCAGCGCCGCAAGTGGCTGCCGCGGATGGCGCGGGGCGAGGTCGTCGGCTGCTTCGGGCTCACCGAGCCGGATCACGGCTCGGACCCCGGAGGCATGACCACGCGCGCGGTGCCGCGCGCGGCGACCGGCGCCACGGGCCCCGGGTACGTGCTGAACGGGGCCAAGATGTGGATCACGAATGGCACGATCGCCGATCTGGCCATCGTCTGGGCGAAGCGCAGGGACGAGCGCACCGGGCAGGACGAGGTCCAGGGCTTCCTGGTCGAGAAGGGGACGCCGGGGTTCTCGGCCCCCGAGCAGAAGCACAAGCACTCGCTGCGTGCCTCCGTCACCAGCGAGCTGGTGCTCGAGGACGTGTTCGTGCCCGAGGAGAGCCGGCTGCCGGGCACGCAGGGGCTGCGCTCGGCCCTGGCCTGCCTGTCGGAGGCGCGCTACGGCATCGCCTGGGGCGTCCTCGGCGCGGCCATGGCCTGCTTCCACACGGCCCGCGAGTACGCCAAGTCCCGCATCATGTTCGGACGGCCCATCGGCTCGTTCCAGATGGTCCAGGAGAAGCTCGCGGCCATGCTCACCGAGATCACCAAGGCGCAGCTGCTCTGCCTGCAGCTCGGCCGATTGCACGACCAGGGCCGGGCCACCCCGGTCCAGATCTCGCTGGCGAAGCGCAACAACTGCGAGATCGCTCTCGACGTGGCGCGCGAGGCCCGCGACATCCTGGGCGCGAACGGCATCACCGCCGAGTACCCGGTCATCCGGCACATGTGCAACCTCGAGTCCGTGAAGACCTACGAGGGCACCCACAACATCCACACCCTGGTCCTCGGCGAGCACATCACCGGCATGCCGGCGTACCGTTAGCGGGTCGGGCCCACGAGAAGGCCCGGCCTTCGCGAGGCTGGCGAAGGCCGGGCCGTCGGTTCGAATCGCGCCTGGTCCGTGCCTAGAGCTTCTTGCCCCAGAGATCGAAGCCCAACCTGAGGCCGAGGCTCCCGCCCTTGCCGAGCAGGATGTCCCCGTCCTTCTCCCCCTCCGTCTGCTGGTCGTAGCGCACCTCGGCGCGCAGCCGGCCGACCCCGTGCCCCAGCGTGTGGGCGACGCCGAAGCCACCTCCGAAGAGGGCGGAGACCACGCTGATGCCCGAGCCGTCGTGGGGGTTGAACGCGGCCCGATCGAGGCCGGCGCCCAGGGTCAGGTACGGCCGCACCGCGCCCTGCACCTCGAACGTGTACTGGTAGTTGAGCGTGGCCTGGAGCTGATGGAACGAGCCCCCGTCCGCGACCGAGAGGTAGGCGAGGTTCGTGCTGAGGTAGACCTCGTGCGTCGGCTTCTCGCCGGTGAAGCTGAGCCGGAGGCCGCCGTTGGCCGGAATGCCGGCCTCGATGACGCCCCCGCCCGCCGGCCAACCGACGGTCGTGATGTTGTCCGCGCCCACGTAGTCCTTCGACGGCATGAACACGCTGTAGCCGAGATCCGCGCCCAGTGCCCAGTTCGTGGCGGCCATCGCGGCCGCGGGAATCAAGGTCAACAAGGCCAGCAGGATCGCTGCACCCACGACTCTTCGCCTCATCTCCATTCCCTCCCGGTCTGGGGTCTGACTGGGCGGCCGAACCGCCCCAGACGGCACCCGGCCACCAAGGCGAACGGCGTCCGTGGCTCTCGGATGGCTCGTCCCTCCTCCTGCCTGCCGAGCGTCGCGCCTCGGATGCCCCCGACCTGCGGTGCCTCGAGGACCGAGCGCTTCTCGGGACAATGGCAGGCGAGGAAGCTCGCTACCTCCCGCCCATGGGCAGGTAGAAGGTCATCGCGGCGTTGAAGGTGATGTAGTTCCAGTCCTTGAAGAAGGTCTCCTTCGGGAAGCCGACGACCGGCGCCGCTTCGAGCTTGCCGAAGGTCGTGTGGTACATCCCGTTCAGTTCGAGGCCGAAGCGCTCGCTGCTCTTGAACTGGACTCCCACGCCCCCGTTCATGCCCGCCTTGGTGTCCGACACGGACGACGTGACGATGTAGCCGGGACCCAGGACGCTGTCGATCGACTCCTGGAACACGAGAACGCCGAAGTCGGTGAGGTCGGCCTTCCGGCTGTACATGCCGAAGCCCACGGAGAGGTAGGGCAGGACCCTGCCTCCCGTGGGCAGGAAGTACTTCACGTGAGCGCCGAACTGCAGGGTCTTCGTGTCGAACAGGCCAGGAGCCTTCGGCAAGCCGGAGCCCAGCTCGATGTCCTTGCCCTTCATCGCCAGGTAGCCGAAGTCAGGGCCCACGGCGAAGTTCGTCGTGACGAAGTAGTCCACGAACAGGCCGACATGGCCCGACGTGCCCTGGCCGGCAGGCAGACCCTCGGTCGTCGAGCTGAGACTGCTCTCGCTGACTTCCTGACCCAGTTGGCCGGTCGGCACCCCGAGTCCACCCATGATGCCGATGCCGAGCGCGCCCTTCATGTCTTCGCCGGCCGGCGCCACGGCGGCGAAGCCGGAGACTGCGGTGACGAGCAGACAGGCGAGCACGCCACCCACGATTGCGGTCCTGCGCATCTCGACCTCCTCCCGTTCTGGGGATCGACGGAGGCGGCGGGTCGGCCCCAGCACGGAATCCCGCTGCCGCGAAGAGGAATCGACTTCGGCCTTGCGCCGAGGCGAAGGCTAGAGGGCGCTCCCGTCCGGGTCAACGCCAAAGCGTGTGCGCGGCGCTGCACAGACATTCCGGCCCGAGTCTCTCGACCCGGGCCGGAGGGCTGCTGGATGGCAGACGCGGTGGCTACTTCGCGCCGCCCATGGCGGGCGTGGTCATGAACGTGATCTTGAGGCCCACCGCGACGTAGTTCGCGGCCTTCTTGGTGACGGTGAGGTCCGGGTTGACCTCTTCGAGAGCGTCCGTCACGTTGTGGTACGTGCCGAACACGCCCACGCCGACCATGGGCGTGACCTTGTAGTCGGCCCCGACGCCGATGTTGAAGCCGAACTTGTTCTGCGTGTCGCTGCTCGTGCCCTCGATGTCCGTGAACTCGGACTTCGCGTTGTACAGCCCGGCGCCCACCTGCACGTACGGCAGGACCTTCATCTCCTTCATCTCGGGCATGACCTTCACGTGCACGCCGTACTGGATGATGGTCAGCTTGGCGTCCGTGACCTCGGCCGGCAGGTCCTTGCCCTTGTTCTGGCTGTAGGCGCCGTCGATGCCCACGGCCAGCATGTTGTGCACCTGGTAGTCGCCGAACACGCCGCCCAGGAAGCCCTGCTTGGCCGTGTTGCCGAAATCGCCGGTCGGAATGGCCACCCCGCCGTCGAGACCGAAGGTGAACTCACCCTTCGCGGCGTGGGCCAGCGGAACGGCGAACAAGAACGCGAACAGCGCGACCAGCAGCACACTCTTCTTCATCTCGACCTCCACATGAAGGGTTTGACCGAGCGGACAGGCAGCCCCGAGGGTGCTTGCCCGACCGCCACTTCGAGTGACGACCACGTGCTTCCGCTCCGCTTGGGCCCTCTGCGCGCGGCGAGATTGCCCACCCCGGCCTGTGACGCCGGGAACATCGGGGACGGCCCGCTCCCCCTTGGGCAGACCACGACGGCCTGTCCCCTGCGGCCGGCCAGGATGCGGGCAATGGAGTGCGGGTGCCGGCGGGACAGGACGACGAGACTTGTACCGTTCCTCCCTGGTCTCGAGGCGCGACGCCATGGGTGGGGCGCCGGCTGTCCAGGACGGCCGTTCCCTGGCCGCCATGTCGGGGATGCAACCTACCCGCCGAGCTCGACCGAAGTCAACCCCTGGCCGACCGGCGCGGCGCGGCCGAATGGGAATTCGCGCCCAATCGTTTGTCCCCCATCCGAGTAACACCGGGCTCAACAGGGAGGCGGCGAGCCTCGCCAAGCGGGGCGCGGGCTGGTAGAGGCGTGCCTCGGTGAGCCGGCTCCCCCTTTGCGCCCTGGCAGAGGTCCCACCCGCCCAGGCGCCCCGGGGAGCCCCGCCCGCGGGTCAGAGTCCGCGGGTTCCCGCCCGCCGGCGCCGCGCGAGGAGGAGCAGGTACCAGCCGAGGCAAACGAGGAGCGGGGCGTCGCTCCCTCGACCGACGGAGGGGTCCAGCTCGACGCGGGTGCTGGCCCGCGGGAAGGAGAGTCGCGTGGAGAAGCGGACGGCACGGGCCCCGCCGGGATCCTCGAAAGCCCAGGACAGGCTCCAGAACGAGGGGCGCCTCCAGACGAACTCCTTGCCCCCTTCGAAGCGAAGGACGCCGCGGCGCCAGTGGCGCCGGAAGACCGCGAGCGGGGAGTCGGACCCCTCGAGAAGGACGAGCACGCGCTCGCGAAAGAAGCCGCGCGGGCGGAAGAGCCAGGATCCCGCGCCGGTTTCGCCATGAGCCCGAGGCGGAGCGAGCAAGCCACCCTCGGTGGTCAAGGTGGCGTACGGCTCGCCTGGCTCGGCCTCGCCGTCCACCAGGTCGTACGTCCGTGACAGCAGGCTGCGCGGCCGCCAGAGCAGCTCGCGGCCGAGAGCGTTCTCGAGGGATCTCATGCCGGCCTCCGTTCGTCCTCTCGCGTCTCGAAAGGCCCACCATGAGGCGTCCCCTTCGCCCGCGCAAGCGCGAACCCGCGAGGTTACCGGCGTGTTACCGCGACGCCGCCCGTCGCTTGACCTCGCGCTTCCCATGTCCTATTGAAGGACCGCACGGACGCTGGGCGTCACGGACGACCGCTCACCCACCCGACTCACGGAGTGCCGCGCCATGACCGCGTACCTGCGCCCCACCCACAGCGCCCGGTTCCGCGCTCGCCGCACCCAGAACTGGCTCGTGCTCGGTCTCACCTACGCCGCGATGTACATGGCCAGGTACAACTTCCCCCTGGCCAACAAGGCCCTCTCCGACGCCTACGGCTGGGACAAGACACAGGTGGGCGCCATCATCACCATGGCGTCGCTCCTCTACGGCGTGGCGGCGCTCTTCAACGGCCCGATCGCCGATCGCCTGGGCGGACGCAAGGCCATGATCATCGGCGCCTGCGGCGCCTTCCTCTTCAATCTCGTCTTCGGCCTCGGGGCGTACCTCCACGTCCTGGGCACGGGCCCGCTGCTGCTCGGCTACTTCGCCTCGGCCTGGACGCTGAACATGTACTTCCAGTCCTACAGCGCGCTCTCCCTCATCAAGGTGAACTCGGGCTGGTTCCACGTGAGCGAGCGCGGCGTGTTCTCCGCCATCTTCGGCTCGATGATCCAGAGCGGCCGCTTCCTCGTGTTCCTCCTCCTGGCCACACCCTTCGTCATCGCCCTGCCGTGGCAATGGCGCTTCTTCATCCCCTCCGCCATCGTCGCGGCCATGGCCCTGTTCACCCTGTTCGTGGTGCAGGACTCGCCGCGGGAGGCGGGGCTCGGCGACTTCGACCCCCAGGATGCCACGAGCGGAGACACGGAGAAGGTCACGCTCGCCTACGTGGCGCGCCGCGTGTTCACGAACCCGGTCGCCATCACGATCGCCGGCGCCGAGTTCTGCACGGGCTTCGTCCGCCAGGGCTTCGAGCAGTGGTTCCCGCGCTACATGCAGGAGGTGCAGCACCTGGGCCTCGCGAGCCCCGTCTTCCAGAAGAACGCCCTCATCGTGGTGGGCGCGGGCATCGCCGGCGCCTTCGTGGCCGGCTACGCCTCGGACCGCGTCTTCGCTCATCGCCGTCCGCCGGTGGCGTTCTTCGGCTACGCCCTGCAGGTCGCGAGCCTGGCGGTCGTCTGGTGGGCGCCCAGCTTCACGGCGGTGGTGGTCGCCTTCGTGGTGAACTCGCTCGCCATCTCCATGGTGCACTCCATGCTGTCCGGCACCGCCTCCATGGACTTCGGTGGCAAGCGTGCCGCCGCCACCGCCGCCGGCATGTTCGACGGCATGCAGTACGTGGGCGGCTCGTTCGTGGGCTTCGGCATGGGGTGGCTGCTCGAGCGCTTCGGCTGGAGCGCCTGGGGCCCGAGCATGATCGGCTTCTCGGCCCTGGGCGCTCTGCTCATGCTCCCGCTCTGGAACGCGCAGCCGAGGCGACAGTCCATGCCCGAGACCCCGACGGCGCAGCCCGTGCGCTCGGCTGCCTAGTGCGGGGCGGGACCGGGACAGGACACTAGCCGGCCGCGGGTACGGGCGCCGCGGCGGGCTTCGCCTCCACCGCCGCCTCGCGCGACAGCTCCGCCATGCGCAGGGTCTCCGCCCGGCCGAGGAAGTAGACCGCCACCAGGATGAAGAAGACCGAGAGCCAGTCCTGCAGGGTGGGGAACTTGGCCTTGAAGATGAAGAACATGAGGAGCGTGGCCGCGGTGCCCGCGAGCAGCGACGTGAGCCGGTTGACGAGCCCGGCGAACGTGGCGGTGCGCCCCTTGAACATGAAGATGAACACGGAGAAGAACGCCAGGACGCCGTAGGGCACCCCGGAGAGGAAGGCGCCGAGGCTGGGCCGCGCCACGGCCCCACGGAAGTCGGCGACCGGCTTGGAGACCCAGCCGAAGGCGGGAGAGCCGAAGTAGAAGAAGGCGACGATGGCGGCCATCGTCAGGCTCGCGGCGATCTGCTCCACCGCGAAGAACCCCTGGTTGTCGAGGGGCACGCCGCGGGCGCGGGTGTTCTTGAAGAAGTTCATGATGTAGATGCGGATCGTGTAGCTGACGATGTAGAGGCCCATGATGGTCATGGCCTGCACCGAGTGCAGGAAGTCGAAGCTGCCCTTGGCGGCGCCCGGCTTCAGCCCGATCCAGTGCGAGGCCT
Source organism: Candidatus Eiseniibacteriota bacterium (assembly GCA_033853925.1). Taxonomy (GTDB): domain Bacteria; phylum Eisenbacteria; class RBG-16-71-46; order RBG-16-71-46; family RBG-16-71-46; genus JANXPZ01. Next base: position 3,837 of record JAWOLC010000117.1, on the reverse strand, counting down.
GGATGCCGTGGCCCTCGAGGTAGGAGACGAGCGGCAGGAGCACGACGTTCGTGGCCACCGCGAGGAGGGCGAACAGCACCGCCCAGTTCTCCTCGGCGTAGACCCGCTTCTTCAAGATCCCCTGCTGGATCTGCACCGCGTCCACCAGACGGCTGATGACGATGATGCTGCCCCGCATGATCACCATGGCCACCATGACCGAGATGGGCAGGGTGTACATGAGGGTGGTGGTCGGGATGACGATGGCCGTGCAGATGCCCGAGGGGATGATGTAGGCGACCTCGGAGGGGACGGTGAAGGGCCCCCATTTCACGAGCCGGTTCGACTTGAGCTTGATCCAGCCCAGGGCGAAGACCACGGTGAGCGCGATCGCGCTGCCGCCCAGGGTGTTGTTGAAGAGGTACGCCATCTCCGGCATGTGGTACGGCGAGCCGCCGGTGAAGATCTTGGCGAACATGCCGTTGAGGACGTACAGCCCGAAGTAGGCGAGGCAGAGCTGAAGCAAACGCCCGGTGCTCCCGGGCGCGGTCTTCCACATGGTCGAACCCTCCCTGGTCATTCTACCATGCTCGGTCGCGGGTCCGGCCGGCGACGCCTCGCGGACCCGTGCGACACCCGGGGGCCTCCCGCCCCCGGGCCGGCTCTTCCGGGCACAGCCTACTCCCCGAAGAGCCCGCCGTCACTCCCGGCCGCGATCGCTGGCCGCCTCACACCTTGGGGTGCGCCGTGCGGACCCCCTGCCCGCCCCCCGGCAACTCCACCACGTCGTAGTCGGAGAACAGCGCCGGCGACTCCCGCCTCATGATCTCGAGGAGCCGGAGCGCCACCTTCCGGATCTCGACGTCGGCGGCCTCCGAGCCGCGCATCTCGATGAAGTGGCGCAGGGCCCGCGCGTTCCCCGTCACGAAGATGCGCGTCTCCGTGGCGTTGGGCAGCACGGACCGCGCCGCCTGCCGCGCCAGCTTCCGGCGCAGCGTCCGGTCGGGCTCGCCGGCGTAGTGGCCTTCGAGCCCGCTCACCAGTCGGTCGTAGGCCGCGCGCGCGGCGTTCACCGCCTCGACCCACACGGCGTGCAGGCCCGGATCGCCGGCGATCACGTCCGGCTCCACGAACGGCGATTCGGACTCGTCCACGTAGCGCTGCGAGAGCTGCGAGTAGGAGAAGTGCCGGTGACGCACCAGCTCGTGCGTGAAGGAGCGCGACACGCCGGTGATGAGGAAGCTCCACACCGCGTGCTCGAGCACCGAGCCGTGGCCCACCTCGACGAGGTGCGCGAGGAACTCCCGATTCGTCTTGCGACCCTTCCCGTAGGACAGGTAGCACAGGCGCCCGGCCATCTCCGCCAGCAGCTCGGCGCCCACCTCGGTGTCCGTGCTCCAGCTCAGCTCGTGCTCCGCCAGGAACCGCTCGATCGCGCCGGGGTCCACGACCTGCCGGCCCACGAGGTAGACGCGCGGTTCGCGGATGATCTTCAGCTCGCGGGCTCGGCTCGTGCCGGGCGCTTCCATCACGGTCCTCCCTCCTGCGGTCCGCCGCTGGCGGCTCTCGCCGGCCGCACGCCGCGGTCCCGCCGGTCGCTTCAGGCCGACAGGCGGCGCACCTCGTCGCGCACGCGGCCCATCACCACGTCCACCTCGTCGTCCCGCGTGTAGAAGTGGGGGGCGAGGCGGAGCCCCACGCCCGGCCGGTGGTCGAGCAGTACATCGCCCGCGAGCAGGGCCGCGCAGACCTCGGCCGCCCGCGGAACGTCGCGGCAGACCGTGCCGCCGCGCCGCTCCGGCGCGCGGGGCGAGACCACCCCGAAGCCGTACTCGTCGGCGAGCGCGATCATGTGCCCGGTCAGGCGCAAGGACTTCTCGCGGATCCGGGGCACGCCGATGCGGTCCACGATCTCGTAGCCGGGCCGCGCCGCCGCGTAGGCCGGGATCGAAGTCGTGCCCGTGTAGAACCGCCGCGCCCCGGAATCGCGGCGCAGCGGGCCCGGGTCGAAGGCGAAGGGCTCCGCGTGGGCGAACCATCCGGTCACCGCGGGCTCGAGCCGCCCGCGCACGCGGGGACTCACGTACAGCCAGCCGGCCCCGGGTCCGCCGCACAGCCACTTCACCGAGCCGCCGGTCATCAGGTCCACGTCCAGCGCCCGCACGTCCACGGGCACCGTGCCCACCGACTGGTAGGCGTCCACGAGCGCCAGCGCCCCGCACTCCCGGGCCCGCCGGAGCACGGGCGCCAGATCCAGCAGCTCGGCGGTGCGGAAGAGCACGTGCGACAGCGCCACCACGGCGGTGCGCTCGTCGATCGCCCTGGCCACGTCGGCGACGTCGATGTGGCGCGCCCCGCTCGCGGCTCCCTCCTTCGACCGCGCCGGGACGCGCACGATCTCGGCCCCGCGACGGGCGAGGCCCTCGTACAGGTAGAGCACCGACGGGAAGTCCTCGTCGGTGCACACCAGCCGCCGGCGGGGGCCCGAGAAGTCCACGGCCGAGAGGGCGACGGCCTGCGCCAGGGTCACGTTCTCCAGCATGGTGACCGTGTCCGGCTCCGCGCCGAGGATCGAGGCGAGCACGTTCGCGGTCTCGAGCGGCAGCCGGAACCACTCGTCCTCCCAGGCGCGGATGCCCCGGGCTCTCCACAGCTCCGTGTAGCGGCGGAGCGCCGACTCGGCACCGCGCGGCATCGCTCCCAGGGTGTGCGAGGCGAAGTGGAGCGTGGTCTCCAGGGTGGGAAACTCGGGCCGCCAGGCGAGCAGCGGATCGGAATCGACGCCGGTCGAGGACATCGGAATCTCCGTGGGTGCCGCGGGCTCCCGGCTCAGCCGGGAGGAGCCGCCGCGCTCCCGTCGAGCGCCAGCCGCACGGCCTCGGCCGGGTTCTCGGCCGTGCGAACGTAGGCGAACAGGTGGGGCAGCACGAGGTCGGGATGCCGGTGGGCCTCGAGCCAGCTCGCCCAGGGCCGGCCCAGCAGCACGAGCGGCGCCCGCGGGCGGGCGCTCACGCTGAGGAGGGTCCACGTCAGCAGCACCTCGGTGATCGTGCCGATGCTGCCCGAGACCGCCACGAAGGCGTCGGCCCGGCCGATGATGTGGCGCAGACGCTCGTAGAGATCCGGCGTGTGGACCCGCTCCTCCACCCAGCGGTTCACGGGGCCGCGCCGCTCGAAGATCTCGACCGTGACGCCCACCACGTGGCCGCCCGCCTCGCGCGCGCCGCGCGAGCAGGCCTCCATGGCCCCGCCGTAGCCGCCGGTGATCACGTCGGCCCCGCCGAGCGCGAGCAGGCGCCCCAGCTCGACGGCTTCCGCGTAGGCGGGGCTGCCGGGCGAGATCGTGCTGCTGCCGAAGACCGCCACCAGGGGACGCCGGCTCACGTGGTCTCCCGCCCGGGTCAGTCGCCGGGGCGATTCACGTTGCGCGTGACCCCGGCATCGCGCACGTCGAGGTAGCCCACGAGCCGCGCGTTCCGCCGCACCGCGTCGCTCAGGTTCTCGGCCCCACGGTCCCGGGCGACCGCCCGCGCCAGGCCGGCCGAGAGCGCGACCGGGTGCCCGCGTCGGCATCGGTAGCGGGGCACGAGCGCGTACGAGAAGCGTCTGCCCGCCCCGCGCCCGCGCCGGCGGCCGGCGGCCTCGAGCGCCTGCGACATGACCGTCGCCAGATCCAGCACCGTGCCGGGCCGCACCGACGGGTGGTCCACCGGCAGCACCAGCACCGCCCTGGGCCCGAGCCGGGCCGCGGCGGCCAGGCCCGCGCGCACCGAGGAGTACATTCCCTTCTTCCAGCCGCGATTCAGGGCGAACCGCACCTCCAGCTTCTGCGCCCGGTGCGTGCGCGCCGCCCGCAGC
>JAWOLC010000116.1:0-34033 GCA_033853925.1 Candidatus Eiseniibacteriota bacterium | reverse complement strand
GCGCCACGAGCAGCGCCCCGGCCAGCAACCCGACGGTCAGCAACGGTGCGTTTCGCATGGTCTCCCAGCGTGGGCCAAGGGTGCTGCGGCTGTGGCAAGCCATGTGCCGTGCGGCGACCGGCGGCGCTCTTCCATGGCTGTGCACGCTAGTCGGAACTCCCATCGGTCGCAACAGGTTGTTTGCCCCGGCCGCGATCGCGACCTCGAGGCCGGGGCGATCGCCGCCGGGTGTGCAGGGTGCAACGGGCGAGCAGGCGGCGTGACATCACGCCGTCGTCGTCTCGTGCTGGCCTCGGCGACGTGTCGGGCGCCGCGCTGCGACTCGCGGCGGGTGCGTGCGACGACCAACGGCGAGCGCCCGTGCTCGACGCGCCGTGCGGGCCTGTGTACACTTTCTGCCCTTCCGGCCGCGCCGAGAGCGGCTCGCATCCAGCGAGGGGCGTCCGATCTTGTGGTCCACGATTGAAGCGAAGGTGCGCCGCGGCGAGCGGCTGAGCCCGCCCGAGGGCCTCCACCTTCTCGCCACCGCACCGCTCCTGGAGCTGGGCTCCCTCGCGGAAGAGGTGCGCGCCCGCCGGAACGACCCGCGGATCGTCACCTACGTCGTCGACACGAACCCCAACTACACGAACATCTGCACGGTCGCCTGCCGGTTCTGCGCCTTCTCCTGCCGGCCCGGGAGCGGCGCGCCGGGGGCGTACACGCGCGGCGTGGACGAGGTGATGGAGATGATGGCGGCGGCCGACCGGCTCGGCGCCACGACCGTGCTCCTGCAAGGGGGGCTGAACCCGGCGATCCCCTGGGACTTCTACCCGACGATCGTGCGCGAGGCGAGGCGCCGCTGGCCGCACATCACGCCGCATTTCTTCTCGGCGCCCGAGGTGCGGCAGATGGCGGAGGTCTCCGGGCTCTCGATCCGGGAGGTGCTGGAGGCCCTGTTCGAGGCGGGGCTGCGCTCGCTGCCGGGGGGCGGCGCGGAGATCCTGGCGGCCCGGGTGCGCGGGCGCCTCTCGGACCGCAAGGGTGGGCCCGAGACGTGGCTCGAGGTGCATCGCCAGGCGCACCGGGTCGGCATGCGCTCGACCGCGACCATGATGTACGGCCACGTGGAGACGGACGCCGAGATCGTCGAGCACCTGGAGGCGATCCGCGGGCTCCAGGACGAGACCGGCGGGTTCACGGCCTTCATCCCCTGGTCCTTCAAGCCCGGCCACACGCCGCTCCGGGCGCAGGTGCCGCGGGCGACGGGCGCGGCGCGCTACCTGCGCGTGCTGGCGGCGGCGCGGCTCTATCTCGACAACTTCGAGCACGTGCAGGCCTCGTGGTTCAGCGAGGGCAAGAAGACGGGACAGATCGCCCTGCACTTCGGCGCCGACGACTTCGGCGGCACGGTGTACGAGGAGTCCGTGCACCTGGCCACCGGCCACGCGAACGCGACCACGCCCCGGGAGATCGAGGCCCTCATCCGGGAGGCGGGCTTCACCCCGGCGCAGCGGACCACGCACTACGAGATCCTGAGCGTGGGCGAGGGACCCGAGGCGCTGGCCCGCCTCGCGGACGACGTGCCGGTCTTCGTCGAGAGCCTGCCCGAGCTGCCGGCGGAGTATCCGGCCAGGTTGGAGGGGGAGGAGTAGGCCTCTCGGCACCGCGCCTGGCGCTGGCACGCCGGCCCTCGGCGTCGTAACCTCGGTCGCTTCATCAGGGAGGACTGCTTTGACCCCGACCATCCACGCGCCCGAGCTGGACCAGGGCCTGGGCTGGCTGAACACCGACCGCCCGCTCCGTCTCGCCCGCGAGCTGAAGGGCCAGGTCGTCCTGCTCGACTTCTGGACCTACTGCTGCATCAACTGCATGCACATCCTGCCCGACCTGGAGTGGCTCGAGGATCGCTTCGCCGGGCGGCCGTTCCTGGTGATCGGGGTCCACTCGGCCAAGTTCGCGAACGAAGCCGACCGTGGCAGCGTCCGGGCCGCCATGCAGCGCTACGGGATCCGGCATCCCGTGGTGCTGGACGACGACATGCGGCTCTGGCGCGCGTACGGCGCACGCTCCTGGCCGACGCGCGTCCTCGTGGACCCCACCGGCGCGATCGCCCTGACCCTGGCCGGCGAGGGCAATCGCGACACCTTCGAGCGCGAGATCGCGCGCCTCCTGGACGAGCACGCGCACGAGGGCACGCTGGCCACGGCGCCGCTCGCCCTGAGCCCCGAGGCGGCGGTGCGCTCGGCCACGGGCCTGTCGTTCCCGGGCAAGGCGCTGGCCGATCGCGAGGGCGAGCGGATCTTCGTTGCGGACACCGGGCACCACCGCATCGTCGTGGCGTCGTGGCCCGACCGCGAGGGCGTCGCGACGCTCCTCCGGGTGGTCGGGTCGGGCCGGCCCGGGCGCGCGGACGGCCCGGCGGAACGAGCGACCTTCCATTCCCCGCAGGGCCTGGCGCTGACGCGCGGCAAGCTCTTCGTCGCCGACACCGAGAACCATCTGATCCGCACCGTGGACCTCACGACCTGGGAGGTCGCGACCTGGGCGGGAACGGGCGAGATGACCAACGACCGCGCGGGCGGCGGGCGGGGCACGAAGCAGGGCCTCAACTCGCCCTGGGACCTCGCCGTGCACGGCAGCCGCCTGCTCGTGGCCATGGCGGGCACCCACCAGATCTGGCGCTTCGAGCTGGGGAACGCCTTCGGGCGCGCCTACGCGGGCACGGGCCGCGAGGACCTCGAGGACGGCCCGGCCGAGCGCGCGGCGCTCGCCCAGCCCTCGGGCGTGGCGGTCGCGGGCGACACGCTCTGGATCGCCGACAGCGAGGTGAGCGCGGTGCGCGGCCTGGACCTGGTGGACGAGCGGGTCTTCACCGTGATCGGCGAGGGGCTCTTCGATTTCGGCGACGTGGATGGCGCCTACCCGACGGCTCGGCTCCAGCATCCCCTGGGCGTCGCCGCCTGGCACGCGCAGGTCCTCGTCACCGATTCGTACAACCACAAGCTCAAGCTCGTGGACCCGGCTTCGCGCACCGCTTCGACCCGGTTGGGCGACGGACGCCCCGGCACGGAGGACGGACGGGGCGGCCCGCGCTTCTCCGAGCCGGGCGGTCTGTCCGTCGCGGGGGACGAGGTGCTCGTGGCCGACACGAACAACCACCGCCTCGTCTGGGCGGACCTCGCGAGGGGCGCATGGCGCGAGTTGGCCATCGCGGGCCTCGAGCCTCCGGCCCGCGACGAGCCCATGGCGCCGGGAGAGGAGGCGCCGCCGGCCGTCCTGCGGCGCGGGGCCACGGTCACGTTGGCGGTGGACGGCGGGCTCCCCGACGGCGCGCACCCCAACCCCGAGGCCCCGCTCACCCTGCGGGTGCGAGCCCATGGCCGCACGCTCTTGCAGAGCACGCGGACGGCGGCGCGCTTCCCGGTCCAGTTCTCCCTCCCGCCCGCGGCCGTGGAGCCGGGTGTGTGGCACGTCGCCCTGTCGTTCGCCTACTGCACGGAGGGCGATCAGGCGATGTGCGTGCCCCAGGAGCGCGCGTGGCGCCTCGGCGTCACGCTGGCCGACGCCGGGGAGGAGAGCGTGGACTTGCGGGCGCGGGCGAGATTTTCCAACCCCTGACAGCTCGGCCCCACGAGCTCCTTGCCCATTGCCTCTGCGCCGCCGCGGGTGAACACTGCACCCCGGGCCGAGGAGGAGCCGCGGGCAACTGGGAAGGAGGCAAGCCATGAAAGACCAGATTCGCCGCGTCGAGTATTTCGCGGTCACCGAGGACGATCGCCCCGGCCGGGGGGCGGACCTCGGACGCAAGCTGGCCCAGGAGAAGGTGAATCTTCTCGCCGTGCTGGCGTTCCCCGTCTCACCTGGCAAGACGCAGGTGGATCTCGTTCCCGAGCACGCCGAGGGCCTGGTCCGGGCGGCGAGCAAGCTGGGGATCTCGCTCGGCGCGCCCAAGATCGCCTTCCTCGTGCAGGGAGCGGACAAGCCGGGCGCGATGGGCGAGGTCATGAACCGCCTGGGATCGGCCGGAATCAACCTGCGCGCGGCGATGGGCGTCACCTGCGGGGGCAACCGCTTCGGCGCGCTCCTCTGGGTGGCCCCGAGCGACGTGGACGCGGCGAGCCGCGCGCTGGGGGCGGTGTCGATGGTCTCGCACCACGTCTGAGCGCGCTCTCGCGCTGCGCCACTCGGCCCGCGCCGGCGACGGCGCGGGCCGTGCTCGCCTCCGCCGGCCACGTCGCCGGCGAGGAACCCGTCCACCGCCCGCTCGCGAGCCTCATCCCAACTCGAGAAGCGCTGGCCACCCGGCCGGCGCGGGAGTACCTTGGCCCGGCCGCGCGGAGGATCCCATGACCCCGGCCATCCCAGGCATCCACCACGTCACGGCCATCGCCTCCGATCCCCAGAAGAACCTCGACTTCTACGCCGGCGTGCTGGGCCTGCGCCTGGTCAAGAAGACCGTCAACTTCGACGACCCGGGGACCTACCACTTCTACTACGGCGACGAGCTCGGTCGGCCCGGCACGCTGCTCACCTTCTTCGCCTGGGGACGCGCGCCCCGCGGGCGCGCCGGCGCAGGCCAGGCGGTCGAGGTGGCCTTCGCGGTGCCCGAGGATTCCCTGGAGTGGTGGGGTGAGCGCCTCGCGCGACAGGGAATCGCCGTCGAGCGCCTGCCCGAGCGCTCCGGCGAAGCCGTGCTCGGCCTGCACGATCCCGACGGGCTCGCGCTCGCGCTGGTGGCGCACGCCCCGGCCGGCGCGTTCCGCGGCTGGGCGGGCGGGCCGGCGCCCGCGGCCAAGGCGATCCGCGGCCTGCACGGCGTCTCGCTCTGCGAGGGAAGGCGCGAGCGCACGCGGGAGTTCCTGGCCTCCGCCCTGGGCCTTCGGCAGGGGAGCGAGGAGCCGCGGCGGTGGTGCTGCGTGGCGGAGGGCGGCGGGTTCGGCACGCAGGTCGAGCTGTTGGAGGCCGCCGCCGGCGCGCCGCGCGCCGCGATGGGCGTCGGGGCCATCCATCACGTCGCCTGGCGCGTGCGCGACGACGCCGAGCAGGCCGTGGTGCACGAGGCGCTGCTCGCGCGCCGGCTCGACGTCACGCCGGTGCTGGATCGCTGCTACTTCCACTCCATCTACTTCCACGAGCCGGGGGGCGTGCTCTTCGAGATCGCCACCGACGCGCCGGGGTTCACCGTGGACGAGGCGGCCGAGGAGCTGGGCAGCGGGCTCCGCTTGCCGCCCTGGCTCGAGCCCGAGCGGGGGCGCATCGAGAGCGCGCTGCCGCCGGTGCGCGCTCCGGAGGGCGCGCCGCGATGACCGCCGAGGTCGACGCTTTCGTCCACGAGCACCTGCCCGCGCCGAGCGGCGGCGACGCCGTGATGCTCCTGCTGCTCCACGGCACGGGCGGCAACGAGCACGACCTGCTGCACCTGGGGCCGTTGCTGGACGAGGGCGCGGGCCTGCTCGCCCCCCGCGGCAAGGTGCTCGAGAACGGGCAGCCGCGCTTCTTCCGCCGCCTGGCCGAGGGCGGGTTCGACCTGCACGACCTGCGAGCTCGCGCCCACGAGCTGGCGCAGTGGACGCGAGCGGCCGCGAGTCGCTACCGCTTCTCTCTGCGCCGGCTGGTCGCGGTCGGCTACTCGAACGGAGCCAACATGGGCGCGAGCCTGCTCCTGCTGGAGCCGGGTCTCCTCGCCGGCGCCGTGCTCTTCCGCCCGCTCGTGCCCCTCGTCCCCGAGCGCCTGCCGCGTCTCCACGGCGTCTCGGTGTTCATCGGCTCGGGCCGCGCCGACGCCACCATGACGCCGGAGCAGCCCGAGCGGCTGGCGGACATGCTCCGCTCGGCGGGGGCGGAGGTGACGCTGCACTGGGACAACGCCGGCCATGCGCTGGACCGGCGCGAGATCTCGGCGGCCCGGGAATGGCTGATCCGCCACCGTCTCGCCGGCGGGCTCAAGGTGCACGACCCGCCCTTGTGAGGCGGGGCCGCGCGCCGTGCCGGCCGGCCAGCCTCGCGGGCGACAGGCATTCCCCTCTGGCTGTCGCCGCGTCGCGGCAGTACTGTCGAGGGGTTTCCTTCCTGGAGCCGCATGGCCGTGACCTTCCCTCGAACGCTGCGTCTTGTCGCGAGATGGCGCCGGCTCGCCATCGCTGCCGGGGTGGCGCTGTCCCTGGCGCGCTCCGCATCCGCCGACGCGAACGGCACGTGGGTCGCCTACCCCTCGGCCTGCTACCCCGCCCACATGAACGCCCTGGCCGCGGCCGATCCGGCGGAGCAGCTCATCTTCCTGTACGGCGGAGGCATGAATACCACCTCCGGCAACGAGACCAACGACACCTACGTGCTCGATCTGAGCACGACTCCCGCGGCCTTTCGGCACATCCCCGCCGCCGTGAGCCCCTTTCCTCCACAGCACAGCTCCGCAGCTCTCGTGCGCGACCCCTCGCGACGGCGCCTGCTCCTGATCGTGGGGCAGTCCTCCGACATAGTGCTCTCCGAGATGGAGGTGTGGGAGCTGTCGCTCGGCTCTCCGCCCGCGTGGCGGCGGCTCGCGCCGGTTGGGCCGGCGCCCGAGCCGCGGGTGGGGCATGCGGCCCTCTACGACCCGATTCGCGACCGAGTGGTCGTCTATGGCGGCGAGCCGAGCGGCAGTGGCAGGCTGCATCTCGGTGACACCTGGGTGCTCGACCTGTCTCCAGCGCCCGCATGGTCGCGGCTCGATCCCGCCGGGGCCGTGCCCCCGGCTCTCTCGGGCGCAGCGGTAGCCTACGACGCGCGCCGGGACCGCATGATGGTCTTCGGCGGCTCGGACGCGAACGGCGCCAGCCAGGACCTCTGGACGCTCACGTTCACCGGCACGCCGACGTGGAGCCTGGCCGCCGTGAGCGGCACGGCGCCCCGAGCCGGCGCTAGCGCGGCGGTCTACGACTCGACCGCGGACCGGATGTACGTCGTGAGCCCGCCGGCGTCCTCGTCGTCGGGCGGGCCGCTCTCGCTCACGCAGCTCGTGCCGGCCGGCGTGAGCCGGTGGGAGAGCGTGTCCTCGACGGGCGCCGATCCCGGCGCACGATCGGGGGCTTCCGTGGCTCTCTTCGACACCGGGCGCCGTCTGGTCGTGGTCGGCGGTCCGCGGTCCGACGCGTACGCGCTGGATCTGACGACCGACGTGTGGAGCGATCTCGAGCCGGTGGGCGCGTATCCGGGAGTCTCGGGTTTCGCGGCGTACGACTCGGCGGGCGCGCGGGTGTTTCTGCTGGGCGGGTCGCCGCTGGAGCTGTGGGTCGAGAGTCTGGGTGAGCCGGCAGTGTGGCAGCGTCCGGTGGCCGCCACGCCCATGCCGACGACCACCTCCATGCCGGTGGTCTTCGATGCCGCGAACGGACGCCTTCTCGCCTTCGATTGCACGCGGGATTCGGCGGTGAAGGTCTGGGAGATGCTCGCGGACCCGCGTCCCAGATGGAATCGAATCAGTACCTCGGGCTTCGCTCCGATCGGCAAGAAGGGCACCAGTTTCGTCTACGATCCGCCCCGCCGGCGCGTGCTGCTGTATGGAGGCGCGGCCCGTTACACCGACTTCCCCGACCTGCAGGAGCTGCGGCTCGACCCGGTTCCGACCTGGAGGCTGATCACGACCGCCGGCCCCGTCGCGCGCCATGGCGCGTATCTGGGTCGCGATGCGGTTCACGATCGGCTCGCTCTGTTCGGCGGCGCCCGGTACATCGACGACGTGGGTGACGAACGCTGGCTCACCGATGTCTGGACCTGGGACCTGGCCACGGACGCGGGCTGGAAGCCGATCACGATTCCCGGCACGGGGCTGCCGTGGCCCGGCTCCGGTGGCGCCCTCGTGCACGATGCGGCGCGGGGTCGATTCGTCTTCGCCGCCGGCTACCACCCCCGGACGCGCGCCTGGGCGTCGACCTTCGACTCGGCCTCGACCTGGACCGAGCTCCAAGCTTCGGTGCTCACCTCGGCCGTGCCGGCGGAACCCGGCTTCTACGATGGCTCGCGCGATCGGCTGCTGTACCCGCCGAGCGGCGTCGCGCTGCAGTTCGGACCCGGCGAGGCGCCACTGCTCGACTGCCCGCCCGATGGCGGCTGGACCGCAGGCTCGGTTCGTGACGTGTGCTTCGCGGTCACGGGGCGCTCGGGCGCGAACCTGGAATACGTGTACGAGCTGACCTGTTCGCGGGACTGGTCCGACTTCCCGATCCGCGGCCTGGTCACGGCCAGCGACTTCCTCCCGGTCTACGTCCCCATCGGCATCCCGGTGCCCGACACCGCGGCCTCCGGCGCGGTGCGCTTCGACCTCTCGGCGGTCTCGACGAGCCAGCCGGACCTCGGGGCGAGCTGCTCGTTCTCGCTCGATCACGAGCCCGCCGCGATCGCGGCGCTGGGCGCCGAGGCGGCGCCCGATCGCGCGATCGTGCGCTGGCGCGTCGGGCGGGCCGGACTCGACGTGGTCGTGGAGCGGCGCGACGAAGGCGGGGCGTGGGCGGCGATCGCGAGCCGAAGCGTCGCCGTGCCCGGCATCATCGCTCACGAGGACCGCGACGTGGTGCCGGGGCACAGCTACTTCTACCGCCTGACGGTTTCCGACCCCGTGAGCGGGGGGAGCTACGGGGAGCAGCGGGTGGCCGTCCCGCTCTGGTCTCTGGCCTTCGCCGCGGCCCAGCCGAATCCGATCGCGGGGCAGTTCGCCGTGCAGTGCGTCATCGCCGACGGGGGCGAAGCGCGGCTCGACGCCTACGACGTGGGCGGCCGTCGCGTCTCGTCCGCGACCGCTCCTGCCGGGAGCCCGGGCCGCGTCACGCTGCGCCTCGACGGCGAGCGCAGCCTGCCGGCGGGCGTCTATTTCCTGCGGCTCACGCAGGGAATGCAGAACCGGCGGAAGACCGTCGTCTTCCTGCGCTGAGCCGAGAGAGAGCGCGCCCGCGGCGCGAGTCCGCTACCTCTCCCTCGTCTCCTCGAAGCGCGCGGTCGAGCGGTTCTTCCGCACGTTGTCCCAGTGGAAGCAGCGCCCGTTCATCGCCACGTACACGCCGGGTGGCAGGGTCTGGGCGAAGGCGAGAGCGCTGCCCAGATTGAAGAGCCCGTCGGAGCTGCCGAAGGTGTACGGCACGACCGCCCCGGTGAGCACGATGGTCTTGTCCTTCACCCGCTCGCCTAGGTAGCGCGCGGTCTCCGCCATCGTGTCGGTCCCGTGGCTGATCAGGATCCGGTCGCGTTTCGCGCCCGTGCAGCTCCTGAGAATGACCTCGCGATCGGCCTCGGTCATCTCCGTGCTGTCGATCATCATCAGCGCGCGGACGTCGAGGTCCAGGCTGCAGCGGGCGAGGCGGAGCATCTCGCGCACGTGGGTGTCCTTGAAGTACAGGGCCCCCGTGACCTCGTTGTACTCCTTGTCGAACGTCCCGCCGGTGGCGAGGAAGAGGATCTTCATGGCTGGATCTCCGCAGCCCCTGGACGATCTCGATGGCCTCCCGCCGCGACTCGGGGGGCTCGGGCGCGCCCACGGCAAATGCGCGCGCTCCTGACTATACTGCCTCCGTGACGCCTCGGGGGGCAGGCTCGGCTGCGGGAGGCATCGCCACCCACGCGATGGCGGTGGCTCCTGCGCTGCTCGCCGCGGTCTGGATCTTCCGGCATGCGCTGGGGACGTTCTTCACGCCGGACGATCTGGTCTCGCTGGCGCGCGCCGCCGGGCTCGAGCCGTCCTCCCCGGCCTTCCGCCCGCTCTCCGCCGGCCTGGCGTTTCGCGTCCAGTGGGCCTTCTTCCGGCTGGATCCCCGCGGCTACCACGCCGTCAACCTGGCGCTGCACCTGGCCGCCGTGATCGGCGTCTACGCGCTCGCCGTCCGCCTCTCGGGACGAGTGAGCGTGGCGGCGGGGAGCGCCCTGCTGTTCGCCGCCTCCGCGATCGCCTTCACTCCGCTGCACTGGCTGAGCGGGATCGGCGACCTCCTGGCCTGCGGGCTCCTGCTCGCGGCGACCCTGGCGCACCTCGAGGGTCGCCGGCGCGGGCAGGCGGCCTGGTGCTGGGTCGGGGCCGGGCTCGCGGGCGCCGCGGCGCTGGCCAAGGAGACGGCGATCGCCTGGCCGCTGGCTCTGGCCGTGCTGGAGTGGCGCGGAAACCTGGGCGCGCGGCGGGGGCGCGCGCTGCTGCCCGGCGTTCTCATGGGGCTCGCCGTGGCCGGATGGCTCGCCCTCACGCGTCGCCTGCCCGGCTCGGGAGCGGCGGATCCCTACGCGGTGAGCGCCTCGCCCGTCCATCTGGCCGTCAACCTCCTCACCTATCTGAGCTGGTGCGTCCCGCTCCCCAACCCGCTACCCGACGCCGTCGCGGGGGCGAATCCGAGCACCTGGCCCCTGGGCGCGCTCGTCGTGCTCGGCGTGGCGGCGGCCATCCGGCAGCAGCGGCGGCGACCACGGCATCCGCTCGAAGCGGGCGTGGCCTGGTGGTGCGCATTCCTGATCCCCGTGCTTCCCCTGGCGCACCACACCTACCTCTACTACCTCTACATTCCCTGGGCGGGCGGGGCGTTGGCGCTGGCGGCCGCCGTGGACGAACTCCTCGGGCGCCTCCCGCAGCGCGCCGCCGCGGGGATCGGCGGCGCCGCCCTGGCCGCCTTCCTGCTCGTCGAGGGCGACAACGTCGCCGTGCGCGAGCGGCTGCGGCTCCGGGCCCTTCCGCTGGATCGCACGCTGCGCGAGGCCACCTTGCTCGCGCACGCGTTGCCGGCCCTGCGCGAGGCGGGGCTTCCCCGGGGAACCCCGGTCGGCTTCGTGAACCCGATCCCCGGCCCGCCCGTGGACCTCGCGCGCAGCGGCCCCGCGCGCGCCGCGGATCGCGATTCCCTCGCGGGGTACCTGCCTCTCGAGGCCGTGCTCCGGGGTGGAGAAGCGCTCAGGCTCTTCGCGCCCGGCCTCGACTACCGGGGCTTCGCGGCGACCATCCCCCCGGGCTGGGAGAACGTGGAGTGCTTCCTCTACGAGCAGCGCGGCTGGCTGAGGCCGTGGGGCCGGGGGCAGCGCGCCCTGCTCAACCAGGCGGCGATGCAGGCGGCGTACGGGCGTTGGGCCGCGGCCGAGTCGAGCTACGCTCGAGCGCGAGCCGCGGGCGACACGCTGCCCCAGGCCCTGTGCGGCCAGGTCGTCGCCCTCTACCGGCTGCGGCGATCGCGCGAGGCGGACGCGCTCGCCGACAGCTTCGCGCTCCGCTGGCCGGGCGATCGCCGTGTGCCCGAGCTGCGCCGGGCGCGGGACGAGACGACGGTCGACCCCGATCTCGTGCCCCCCTTCGACTTCCGGATCGCGAAGGGGCCCGGGGCGCGGCGTGCCCCGTAGCGGGAGGCGAGCCCGGCCCGGCCGCTCGAAGGCGAAGGAACGCGCGGCGGCGGTAGAGGAGAGCGGCGATCGGGATTGCCGCGGAACTGGTCGGGGGACTCGACCCGCGCGCCGGAGACGCTGCCGGCTCGGCGCTCGCCGCGGCGACGACGCCCCACGCCGAGGTCCAGGTGCGGCTGGCCGGGGCTGGCCGCCGCCGGCTCAGACCACGTCGAGCGTCGGCGCTCGCGGGATCGCCCCCGCCGCCAGCGCCCGCTCGTAGAGCCGCGCCAGCGCCCGGCGGCCAGTGTCTCCCAGGTCGAGCGTCAGCTCGTTCACGTACATGCGCACGAACCTCCGGCCTCGCGCGCGGTCCAGCCCGCGGCCGAAGCGGAGCGCGTACGCCAGCGCCTCCTCCTCGTGGTCGAGCGCGGCCTGGATCGAGGCGCGGAAGCCCACGCTCGCCGCCCGCATGAGGGGGGGTCCCAGGTCGCGGCGCACGACGTCGAGGCCGAGGGGCACGGGCAGCTGGTCCCGCTCTCGCCACAGCTCGCCGAAGTCCACGATCTTGACCAGACCCTCGTCGCGGTAGGTGAGCTGGCCTTCGTGGATGATCACCCCCGCCTCGACCTCGCCCGCCGCCACGGCGGCCGGGATGCGATCGAACATGACCTCGACCGGGAGGCAGTCCGGGCACTCGCAGCGGAGCAGCAGCGCGGCGGTGGTGAGCGGCCCGGGCATGGCGACACGCCGGCCCGCGAGCGACGAGAGCGGGCGCGGCTCGCGCGCCACGAGAACGGGACCCAGGCCCTGGCCCATAGAGGCGCCGCAGGCGAGCACCGCGTAGCGGTCGCCGAGGAACGCGTAGGCGTGCGCCGA
This sequence comes from Candidatus Eiseniibacteriota bacterium, assembly GCA_033853925.1. Classification (GTDB taxonomy): domain Bacteria; phylum Eisenbacteria; class RBG-16-71-46; order RBG-16-71-46; family RBG-16-71-46; genus JANXPZ01. The sequence goes on along the minus strand of JAWOLC010000116.1, from coordinate 21,856 downwards.
GACGGCGGTGATCTCGAGGTCGCCGCGCTCGAGCGCCCGGCGGTTCAGGCTCTGGATGTCCTCGAGGACGTGCTCCACCCGCGCCCCGGGAATCTCGGCCAGACCCGCGTGGAAGCCGTAGAACATGAAGGCGTCGTCGGCGTCCGGGCTGTGCCCGAAGCGCAGGAGGCGCGGGGCCTCGCTCATCGGGGATCCTCCGGGCTCGGGGTGCGCGGCCGGCCGGGCGGGGACGGGGCGCCCCGGCGGTCCGCCACCCGCGCGACCGCCTGCTCCCAGACGAGCGCGCGTAGCTCGTCCAGGCCGGCGCCGGTCCGCGCCGAGACGAACAGGGCGTCGGGGAACTCCGCTTCGAGGCCGGCGATCAGGTCCTCGTCCGTCACCAGGTCGAGCTTGTTGAAGACGAGCACGGCGGGACGCCGCTCCTCGAGCAGCTCGTCGAGCACGCCCTCGACCGCCGTCATCTGGCGGCGCATGTCCGGATCGGCGGCGTCCACCACGTGGATCAGGAAATCGGCCTCGACGGCCTCGGCCAGGGTGCTGTGGAACGAGGCGACGAGGTGGTGCGGCAGCTTGCGGATGAACCCCACCGTGTCGGTGAGGAGCGCGAGCTGGCGGCCCGGGCTCACCATCTGGCGCGTGGTGGCGTCGAGGGTGGCGAAGAGACGGTCCTCGACGAACACCGCGGCGCGCGTGAGCGCGTTGAAGAGGGTGCTCTTGCCGGCGTTCGTGTAGCCCACGAGCGCGGCGCGGAAGTGACCGCGCCGCCGCCGCCGCTGCGTCTCGCGCTCCCGCTCGACGCTCTCCAGCTCCCGCTGGAGGCGGGCGATCTTGCCGCGCACCAGGCGGCGGTCGGTCTCGAGCTGGGTCTCGCCGGGCCCGCGGGTGCCGATCCCGCCGGCCTGGCGCTCGAGGTGCTTCCACAGGCCCGTCAGGCGCGGCAGCATGTACTGGAGCTGGGCCAGCTCCACCTGCAGGCGCGATTCCCGGGTCCGGGCCCGCCGCGCGAAGATGTCGAGGATCAGCTCGGAGCGGTCCACCACCTTCACCCCCAGCTCGCGCTCGAGGTTGCGCACCTGCGAGGGCGTGAGGTCGTCGTTGAAGATGGCCAGGTCCGCCTCGAGGTCGCGGGTCCGCTCCTTCAGGTCCGCCAGCTTCCCGCGCCCGAGGAAGGTCGGGGGATGCACGTCGCCGCGGTGCTGCGTCAGCTCGCCGAGCACCCGGGCTCCGGCGGTGTCCGCCAGGCGGCGCAGCTCCTCGAGCGAGCGCGCCAGGTGGCGGCCGTCGCGGCCCGCGTGCCCCACGAGCACGGCCCGCTCGGGCCGCGGGGGATTGGCGATGGCGTACGACTTGGGTCTCACCCGCGAGGCTCGATCTCGAGTTCGTAGGGGAAGGGCGTCAGGTTCTCCGGCGTGCCGTCGGCGCGGATGTACACCAGATCCTCGATGCGCAGACCCAGCCCCTGGTCGGGATAGTAGAGCCCGGGCTCGATCGTGACGACCATGCCCGGCTCGAGCGTGAGCACGTTCGCGGGCGTTCCGCCGAGCAGGGGCGTCTCGTGCACGGAGAGGCCGACGCCGTGCCCGAGATTGTGGCAGTAGCCCACCTGGGTGGCCTCGTTCGTCAGGCGCGTGACGTGCCCCCGCGCCTCGAACAGCTCGTTCACGAGCTGCTGGTAGGAGCGGCAGAGCCCGCCGGGCTTGAGGGCCTTCATGGCCGCGTCGAAGGCGGCCTTCGTGTCGCCGTACGCCTTGCGCAGCGGCTCGGGGGCCGGCCCCATGCAGAAGGTGCGCGTCATGTCCGAGTGGTAGCCACCGCCCGCCTCGCCCGGGAAGATGTCCACGATGACGGGACGGCCCGCGGCCAGCCGCTCGTCGTCGTTGCCGATGTTGTGCGGCACGCCGGCGTCCCGGCCCTGCGAGACGATGCTCTGGCCGTCCTCGGCGAGGCCGCGCGCCAGGAACTCCTCGAGCAGGAGACGCCTCAGGTCGCCGAGCCTGACCGGGCGGCCGCCGCCGTCACGGAAGTGCTCGCCGTCGCGGCGGAGCGATTCGAGGTGGGCGCGCAGCTTCGTCATCGCCGCGACCGTCCCCTCGGCGGCCCTGCGGATGGCCTCCACCTCGTCCGTGTCCTTGGTCACGCGCGCGAGGGACAGCAGATCGGGGTGGCTCACGTCCACGGAGAGCGCCGGGTTCAGCTCCAGCATCCGCTGGGCGAGGGCATGGCCGAAGCCCACGGGCACGTCGCCGTAGAGCGCGACCTTGCCCTGGACCTGCAGCACGGCGAAGGTCTCGGCCACCAGCCGGCCGTAGGCGCGCGCGGCGTGCCCCTCCTGATCGAGCATCTGGTTCAGACCGTGCTGGGGGAAGCCGGAGTGCTCGCATCCCGCCTTCGCCGCGGCGTCGCGCTCCATCGGGTCGTGGATGAGGTGGGCGCGCCCGTCGGCCGCACGGAAGTAGACGCCGTAGTGGATCTTCTGCCCGGTCACGTAATGCATGGCCGTGCTGTAGCAGTCGTTGGCGAAGACCGCCAGGCCCGCGATGCCGCGCTCCTGCATGAGTCGGTCGAGATCCTTGCGCATGTCCGCTCCTCCGTGTCGGGGTTCTCCGTGCGCGGGATGCTATGCCATCGGCGGCGGAAAGGCGAAGAGTCGCAATTCCGTTGTCGTCCCCGCACGTGGCGTCCATACTTCGCTCGCGGCAACCGGACGACAGGTCCTCCCCGCCGCACGACGCTTCCCCTGCCCACGGAGGTCGCGATGCGTCCACCCGCACCGGTCCGCACGGGGTGTCTCGCGGTTCTCCTCGCGGCGACGGCGCTCGCCTCGCAGCTCCGCGCGGCGCAGGCGGCCACCTGGGAGGAGGTCCCCCGCGAGCAGCTCGCCCTCGCCCGCTCGTCGATCGAGCCCGGCGCCGGCGCGGAGGCGATCTTCTGGAAGGTGTGGGTCGACGACGCCACGAGCAGCACCGGCCTGCGCCAGGTCCGCAACCACTACGTGCGGATCAAGATCTTCACGGAGCAGGCGGCCCAGGACTACAGCAAGATCGACATCGACTACCCGTTGCTCGACGCGTCCGTGGACGACGTCGACGCCCGCACGACCCAGCCCGACGGCACGATCGTGCCCCTGGATCGGAAGACGGTGGTCAAGGTGACCGTGGCCAAGAAGAAGGGCGTGGAGATCCGCCGCCGGTCGTTCGCGCCGCCCGCGCTCAGGCCCGGGTGCGTGGTGGAGTACCGCTACCGGGAGGAGCGCTTCGGCGAGAAGGCCTCGGCCTTCGACCTGCAACTGGACATTCCCGTGGAGAAGCTGGCCTATTTCGTCAGGCCGCTGAAGCTCCGGGGCTGGACCCTGCGGCAGATGCGCTTCCACTCGACGGCGGTGGCCTCGAAGGGCGCCGTCAACGGCTACTTCGAGACCACGGCCGAGAACCTGCCGGCCTACAAGCCCGAGCCCTTCGACCCGCCCGAGTACCAGCAGCGCCCCTGGCTCCTGGACTACTACACGACCGAGGAGCTGACCAGCGCGGACGAATTCTGGCGCGGGTACGGGCGGCGGATCTGGCAATGGTTCGAGGACTACACGGAGCCGGACATGGACGCCCTCGCGCTGGCGGGGGAGGTCGCGCACGGCGCCGCCAGCGACGACGAGCGCGTGCAGAGGCTGGCGGAGTGGATCCAGCGCGAGTTCCGCATCTGCTGGGCGGACGACCCGGACTCGCTGCGCGCGGCGGGGCTGCACCCGAACCGCAGCCTGCGGGAGACGTTGCGGCAGAAGGGCGGCACGTCCGCCGATGCGAACCTCGCCTTCGCCGGTCTCGCGCGTGGGCTGAATCTGCAGGTGCGCCTGCTCCGCGTGCCCTCCCGCCGCGACTGGTTCTTCGACCAGAACATGATGAACGGATGGTTCCTGCCGTCCATGCAGATCGTCGTGCAGGTGGGCGACTCCTGGCGCGCCTACGCTCCGGCCACGCGCTACCTCGCCTGGGACATGCTCCCCTGGGACGAGGAGGCGCAGCCCGCGTTGCTCTGCCAGCGCGACTCCTCCCGGTTCGTGGCGACGCCGGCGGGAAATCCCGAGCGGAGCCGCGTCACCCGCGTGGGCACGTTCGTCCTGGCGGAGGACGGGACGGTCGAGGGAGACGTCACCCTGTCCTTCACGGGCCACCTCAACGAGGATCTGCGCACCGCCTTCGCGGGCCTCGGGGGCAGCGACGTGGACAGCACGCTCGTCCGGGAAGCCGGCTGGAGCGGGACCAGCCTGCGGATCTCGCAGGTGAGGCTGGTCGCCGGGCGGGACGAGAGGGCGCCTTTCGCGGTGAGCTGCCACCTGGTCCTGCCCGAATTCGCCACGGTCACCGGCAAGCACATCTACCTCGAGCCCTCGGTCCTCCACGCGCGGCGGAGCGCGCCGTTCACGGCCAGCACGCGGCGCGCCCCCGTGTACTTCCGTTACCCCTGGAGCGAGCGCGATTCGCTGTCCCTGCGGCTGCCCGAGGGCTGGAAGGCGGAGGCGGTCGAGGCGCCGGAGCCCGTCCAGGAGCCGGGCGTGGCCGCCTTCGAGAGCAGCCTTCGCCCGAGCGAGGACGGCCGCAGCCTCGTGTACCTGCGCTCGCTGCGCGTCGGGGAGCGGGGGGCGATCTTCTTCCCGGCGAAGGAGTATCCGGTCGTGAAGCGCCTGTTCGAGCAGATCCTCGAGCGGGATCGGGTCGCGGTGACGCTGAGCCGCGCCGAGGCGAAGCCCTGAGAGGACTCGCCGGCGGCGTGTAGCACGACCAACCTCTCCGCGCCCGCGCGCCGCCCACAATTCCGTTGTCGCGCCCGCGCGCCGCGCCCATACTTCGCTCGCCTCACTCCTGCTCCGGACCATCCGTTCGCGTTTCGACCGCCCGCCCACGGAGGCTGCGATGCCCTCGCCCAAGGTCCTTCCCCTCCCGCTCCTGTCCGTTGTCCTCGCGATGGCCCTCGCGCCGTCGCTCGTCCCCGCGGCGCTCGCGGCCTCCTGGGAGCCGGTGACGGCCGAGCAGCTCGCCCAGGCGAAGTCGACGATCGAGCCCGGTGCCGGGGCCGAGGCGATCTTCCAGAAGGTGTGGGTGGAGGACAAGCTCGCGGGCCGCAGCCTGCGCTCGACCTGGGAGGTCTACGTGCGGATCAAGATCTTCACGGATCAGGCGGCCCAGGAGTACAGCAAGATCGACATCGACTATCCCCTGCACGACGTCTTCATCCACGGCGTCGAGGCCCGCACGATCCAGCCGGACGGCAGCATCGTGCCCCTGGACCCGAAGGCGCAGGTCAAGGAGGTCGTGGTCAAGAAGAAGGGCGAGGGCGTCCGCCGCCGCTCCTTCGCCCCGCCCGCGCTCAAGGCCGGCTGCATCGTCGAGTACCGCGTCCACGAGGTCCGCTACGACGCCGAGGCCCAGGTCGCGGCGTTCGACCTGCAGCGGGACATTCCCACCCAGCAGATCTCCTACTACGTGAAGCCGCTGCAGCTCCAGGGCTGGTTCCTCCGCCAGATGCGCTTCCACACCGGGGCGGTGCCCAAGGAGTACCCGGTGGACGGGTACTACGAGACCACGGTGCGCGACCAGCTCGGCTTCAAGGCGGAGCCCTTCAGCCCTCCCGAGTACCAGCAGCGCGCCTGGATGCTGGAGTACTACACGGACGAGAAGCTGACGACCCCGGAGACCTTCTGGAAGAAGTACGGCCGTCGCGTGTGGGACGAGATCGACATCGGCACGAAGCCCGACAAGGACGTGCGCGCGCAGGCGGAGCAGATCACGAGCGGCGCCGCGACCGACGTGGAGCGCACGCGCCGGCTGGCGGAATGGGTCCAGCGCGAGTTCAAGGTCTGCCGCTCGAACGATCCGGACTCGCTGAAGGCCGCCGGGCTCCACCGGAACAGCGGCCTGAAGGATGCGCTCCGCCAGAAGGGCGGGACGTACCTGGACGCCGATCTGACCTTCGCCGGGCTGGCCCGCGCCCTGGGGCTGGAGACGAGATGGCTCCGCGTGCCCTCGCGCCGGGACTGGTTCTTCGATCAGAACATGATGAACGGCTACTTCCTGCCCGCGTACGAGGTGGGCGTGCGCCTGAACGGCAAGTGGGAGGCGTTCGACCCGGGCTCGCGCTACCTGCCGTGGGACATGGTGCCGTGGGACGAGGAAGCCCAGCTCGCGCTGCTCTGCGACCGCGACTCCTCGCGCTTCGTGGAGACGCCGGTCGCGGAGCCCGGGCGGTCGCTGGTGACCCGCAGGGGCACGCTGACGCTGGCCGAGGACGGAACGGTGGAAGGGGATCTGACGCTGAGCTTCTCCGGCCACCTGAACGAGGTCATGCGCTCCGCCTTCGAGGACGTCTCGGGGTCCGACCAGGACAGCACCCTGCTCGAGGAGACGAACTGGAAGAAGGCCGGCGTCCACGTCTCGCAGGTCGAGCTGGTGCGGGGCAGCGACGAGCGCCAGCCGCTCGAGGCCAAATGCCACGTCAAGCTCCCCGAGTTCGCGACCGTGACGGGCAAGCGCATCATCGTGGAGCCGGCCGTGCTCCACGCGCGGGCCGGGGCGCCCTTCACCGCCAGCGTGCGGCGCTCGCCGGTCTACTTCCCCTACGCGTGGAGCGAGCGGGACTCGATCCTGCTGAACCTGCCGGAGGGCTGGAAGGCGGCGGCGGTGGAGGCGCCCGAGCCCGTGAAGGCGCCCGGCGTCGCGGCGTACGAATGCCGGGCGCTGGTGAGCGAGGACGGGCGGAGGATCCTCTACCTGCGCGCGCTGCACGTCGGCGAGGGAGGCTCGCTCTACTTCCCGCAGGGTCACTATCCGGGCGTGAAGCGCCTCTTCGACCAGATCCTCGAGCGGGATCGCGCCACCGTCACGCTGACGCGGCTCGAGGCGAAACCGTGAGCACGCGCGTCGGCGCCCGCCTGGCCGCGCTGCTTGTTGCCGGTATCGCGGGCACCGGCACGCTGCTCGCCGCCGGCCTCGCCGGCACCGCCGCGGCGGAGGCGGGCGTTCTGCCCGCCTGGGCCGCGCGGGCGGCGGCGCGGCCGACGCCCTCGTGGGCGGCGCGCGACCCGGCGATCGTGCTCGACGACGAGGAGGAGATCACCGTGCCCGTGAACGGCCGGATCCGCACCCTGGTGCGCGGGGCGGTGCGCGTGCTCTCGGCCTCGGGCAAGGAGAGCGCCCGCTGCTACGCGACCTATCTGCGGGGCTCGAGCGACGTGCTCGACCTGCAGGGCTGGGTCGCGGACCCGCGCGGCCGCGTGCTCCACCTGGGCCGCGGCGACGCGACCGACTTCTCGCTGGGCGGACAGTACACGCTCTACTCGGAGTCGCGCGCGCTCATGCTCACGCCCGCCGATCCCGTGCCCGGGACCGTCTTCGCGTGGGAGTACGTCACCGAGGAGGAGCCGCTGCTGGCGCAGTGGGAGTGGTGGTTCCAGGGCCGGAGGCCGTCGCTGTACTCGCGCCTCTCGCTCACGCTGCCCCCGGGCCTCGAGCCCGAGGTGATCCGCTGCGGACCGGATTCGGTCGTGGCCGCGCGGCAGGACCGCACCTGGAGCTGGGAGCGGTCCGACCTGCGCGCGGCGCCGCTCGAGGCGCTGGCCTCCACGGCTCCCGCCAACGGCTCCGTCCTGCTGCTGACGGTGAAGGGCGCCGCCTCGCACACCGCGGCGGGCCAGAGCTTCGCGGACTGGTCGGAGGTGGCGCGCTGGGCGAACGGGCTGATGGCCCCGCAGGCGCAGGCCACGCCCGCGCTCGGCGAGTGGGTGGCGAAGCTCGTGGCGGGCGCGCCGGACACGCTCGCCCGGCTGCGGGCGCTGGCGCGGGCCGTGCAGGGGCTGAACTACGTCGCCGTGGACCTCAACGTCGGCCGCGGCGGCGGGTATCGACCTCACCCCGCGGGCGACGTCATGCGCCTCGGCTACGGCGACTGCAAGGACAAGGCGAACCTGCTGCGCGCCTTGGTCCAGGCGGATGGCGAGCAGGCCTGGATGGTCGTGGTCTCGGCCCGGGATCGCGACCACGTCGACGAGCGCTGGCCGTCGCCGACGCAGTTCGACCACTGCATCCTGGCGATGCGCGTGCCGCGCGGCACGCGCCTGCCCACGGTCTTCGAGCACCCCGTCTTCGGCACGCTCCTGGCCTTCGATCCCACCGCGCAGCTGACCTCCTTCGGCGACCTGCCCGCCGCGGAGCAGGGCGCTCCCGGCCTTCTCGTCGCCCCGCAGGGCGGGGGGCTCGTGCGCCTGCCGGTGGTGCCGCCCGAGGCGAACCGCCTCGAGCGGCGGATCGACGCCACGCTCGATGCCGAGGGGAAGCTCACCGCACGCCTCGTGGAGCGCTGCGTGGGCCAGCAGGCCGTGGGCCTGCGGGGCGCTCGCCGCCGCCTCTCGGAGACCGACTACCGGCGGGGGCTGGAGTCGGACCTGTCCGCGAGCGTGGGCAGCGTGCAGCTCGGCTCCTTCCGCACGGACGACGACACGCTGACGGGGAGCTTCCGGCTGGAAGCGAGCTACGTGGCGCCCCGCTTCGCGCGCGACGTGCAGGGCCAGCTCGTCTTCCGCTCGGCGCTCGCCACGCCGCCCGTGTCGCTGGACCTGCCGGACTCGGAGCGCACGATGCCCATGGCCCTCGAGGCGCGCTGCGTCGCCGAGACCGTGCTCGTCGAGCTGCCCGGCGGTTACGCGGTGGACGAGCTGCCGGACGCCCGCCACGTGCACCGCGACTTCGCCGACCTGGACGCCGACTGGCACGTGGAAGGCGGCACGCTGCGCTACACCATGCGGTGGAGCCTGCGCCCGCTCACCCTGCCGCCCGCTCGCTATCGCGAGGTGCGGGAGATGCTGGCCGGCGCGGTGGCCGCGGGCCGCGCGCCGGTCGTGCTCGTGCGTCGCTGACGCGCCCCGCGGCCGCCGGCGGGGCTCACTCCGTCCACGCCCGCGAGCGGCGCGAGCGCAGGGCTACCCGCATGGCGAGCAGGCCGGCGACGAAGCCGCCGATGTGCGCCCAGAAGGCGATGCCGCCGCTTCCCGCGGCCCCCAGCGCTCCCAGCCCGAGCACGAACTGGAAGAGGAACCAGAGCCCGAGCACGAAGAACGCGGGCAGGGGCACGACCTGGATGAAGGGGAAGAGGGGCAGGAGCGTGAACACCCGCGCCCGCGGGAAGGCGCCGATGTACGCCCCCAGCACGGCCGCGATCGCGCCGCTCGCGCCCACGGTGGGCACCTCGGCCAGCGGCACGGTGGCGTACTGGATGAGCGAGGCGACCACGCCGCAGGCCAGGTAGAAGAAGAGGTAGACGGCGTGGCCGAGCACGTCCTCGACGTTGTCGCCGAAGATCCACAGGTACCACATGTTGCCGATCAGGTGCGCCCAGCCGCCGTGCAGGAACATGGAGGTGACGACCGGCAAGGCCGCGGGCAGCAGTGGTCCGTCGCCGTACTTGACGGCCAGCGTGAGACGCACGGGGACGAAGCCCCAGTCGAAGAGGAACGGACGGAGCTGCGGGCCCAGCAGCACCTCGTAGAGGAAGACGACGACGTTGAGCGCGATGAGGGCACGCGTCACCACGGGCACGGTGGCCGTGGGGTTGTCGTCACGGAGCGGGATCATTCGCCCTCCGTGCCGGTGCGGCAGGCGTGCGCGCGCGCGCGGGCGCGCGACGGCGCCCCGCATGGAGGAGCCGCGCCGGTGGCGCCCGCCCCGCATTTGACGCTTCCCGGACGCCTCCCTATCCTGCGCGGGCCCTTCATCCCGAGTGCATCCGGGCCTGGCCCGGGGCATCCCAAGAAGCGGTTTCGGATGCCGGTGGTTGTCGAGGAGGAGTGTTCATGGGAAATGCCGTTGCCGTCACCAGCCAGAACTTCGATCTGGAGGTCCTCCAGTCGAAGGAGCCGGTGCTGGTGGACTTTTGGGCCGCGTGGTGCGGGCCGTGCCGCGTCATCGCCCCTTCGGTCGAGGAGATCGCCAAGGAGTACAGCGGCAAGCTGAAGGTCGTGAAGCTGGACGTGGACGAGAACACGGAGGTCTCGGCCCGTTACGGCGTGCAGAGCATTCCGACCCTGTTGCTCTTCAAGGGCGGCCAGCCGGTCGAGCGGCTCATCGGCGCCTATCCCAAGCCGATGATCTTGTCGAAGATCCAGCGTCACCTCTAGTCCAGGCTCCGGCCGGTCCGACGCGCGCGGCTCACGCTCGCGGCGCGGCGGGATCGCCGGGATGCGGCGGTGGGCGGCGGCCCGCGCTTCGCGGCGCGGGCCGTTCCGTTGCCTCGGGGGCGGGGCGCTCGCGCCGCTCGTCGCGCGCGCGCATCAGCTCTCCCAGCACGGCGGGCAGCGCCTCCACGGCATCACCGGCGCCGAACCCGATCGGGCCGAGGTCCCGGGCGCAGCGATCGCCGGCTCGCCCGTGCACGTACACGGCCGCGCGCGCGGCGTCGTAGGGAGCGAGCCCCTGCGCGAGCAGGGCGGCGACGACGCCCGTGAGCACGTCGCCCATCCCGGCGGTGGCCATGCCCGGATTGCCGCTGGGGTTCACGGTCGCCCGCCCGTCGGGCCCAGCCGTGACCGTGGGCGCACCCTTCAAGACCAGGACCGAGCCCCAGCGCAGCGCCCACTCGCGGCAGACGTCCAGCCGTCGGGCCTCCAGGTCGGCGGGCTCGAGGCCCGTGAGCCGGGACATCTCGCCGAGGTGCGGCGTGAGCACGCGCGGCGCCCGCCCGGCGCCCGCGGCGAGGCGCTCCGCCTGGCCGGCGAAGGCGTTGAGCCCGTCGGCGTCCAGGACCACGGGGCACGGGCTCTCGGCCACGAGCCGCCGCGCCAGCTCGGCGGCGCCCGCCTCGCGCGAGATCCCGGAGCCCACGACCAGGACGTCCACGCGCGCGGCCAGCGCCAGGATGGGCTCGGCGGCCTCGGGGGCCAGCGTGCGCGTCTCGCGCTGGGGCAGGGGAATCGTCATCTCCTCGGTCAGCTTCACCTCGAGCACGTCGTTGAGCCCCGCCGGCACCGCGCATTGCACGTACCCCGCGCCGGTGCGGGTCGCCGCCCGCGCGGCCAGCGTCACCGCCCCGGTGAGCCCCGGCGAGCCGCCCGCGACGAGCACGCGTCCGACCGAGCCCTTGTGCGCGCGGGGGTCGCGCGACGGCAGCCGCTCGGCGATCTCCTCGGGGGTGGCGAGCGAGAAGGGAAAGCCGCGCGGATCGTCGTCGCGGTCCACGAGCCCGATGTCCACCACGTCGAGGGCGCCGGCGAAGGCGCGACCCGGATAGAGGAAGTGCCCGCGCTTGGGCGAGCCGAAGGTCACGGTGAGATCGGCCCGCACGGCCCGCCGGGCGATGGCGCCGGTATCGGCGCTCACGCCCGTGGGGAGGTCCACGGCCACCACCTGCGTGCCGCGCTCGTCCAGCTCGCGGAGCGCCTGCACGGCGGCCGCGGCCAGGCCCTCCGGCTCGCCGCGCGCGCCCGTGCCCAGCACCGCGTCCAGCGCGAAGTCCCACTGGTCGCGCGTCGCCACCAGCCGCGCCAGATCCTCCTCCCGCTCCACGGCCGTGGCCGCGAGGCCCGAGGCCTGCAGCCGCTCGAAGTGCGCGCGGGCGTCGCCGCGCAGTCGGTCGAGCGGTCCGAGCACGCCCACGCTGACCTCGGCCCCGCGCGCGCGCAGGTGGCGCGCGGCCACGAAGCCGTCGCCGCCGTTGTTGCCCGGGCCCGCGAGGATCAGCACGCGCAGGCCGAGCGGCGGCCCGTAGCGCTTCTCCATGGAGGCGACGACGCCGGCGCCCGCCCGCTCCATCAGCTCGAGACCGGGGACGAAGCCACCGGCGATCGTGGCCCGGTCCAGGCGTCGCATCTCATCCGCGGTGAGGAGGAGCATCTCAGTGCAGGGTGAAGGTGATGGGAACGAGGACGCGGTAGCGGCACGGCTGCCCCTGCCAGGTCCGGGGGGCGAAGTGCCAGAGCCGCGCGGAGCAGAGGGCGGCCGCGTTCAGCTCGGCGATGCCGCGCGCGACCTGCGCTTCGAGCACCCGGCCGCTGGTGTCCACGGTCGCGAGCACCCAGACCCGCCCCTGGATGCCCGAGCGTCGGGCGGCCTCGGGGTAGGTGCACTGCCCGCGGCGACTCACCTCCGCCGCCGGGTACGGGCTCGCCCGCCCGGGGAGCGGCACGGCCAGGGTGTCGGGGGCCAAGGGCACGGGGCGGGGCGTCGCGGGCGCCGCTCGCGAGGTGTCCGGACTTAAGGCCGCGCCCGTGTCCGGACGGGGCGGTGAGGGGGCGACGCGGGCCAGCGCCGCCGGCGGAGCCTGCACGGCGGTCGTCTCGGCCGGCGCGCGCTCCACCGTGGCGGAGAGCTTCGTGCCGACGACCAGCAGGTGCACGAGCACGGGCCCGAGCCAGTCGCACTGGGACGAGCCCGGCTGGAGCTTCGCGCAGCGCCGCTTGTAGCCCATCGCGGTGAGCTGGTCCTGGACGTAGGCGGTTTCGTACGTCGAGGCCTCGTCCACGGAGAAGGTGGCGCGCGCGAGCCGCTGCTCAGCGAAGGTGAGCGAGGCCTCGCTCTGCAACCCGAAGAAGCGGCACGTGCCCTTCCGCGCTCCCCCCTCGAGGGCGGAGAAGCCGCGCAGCGCCGCGGCGCTGTCGCTCAGGCCCAGGCGCAGCGTCGTGCCGGGAATGCGCGGCAGGGCCTGCGCCGGCGGGAGGGCGGCCGGCTCTCCCGCGAGCAGCATCCCCAGGACGGCCAGAGCGAGCACGGCGGCCTCTGCTCAGCGCCGGCGGACGCGGCTGCGCGCCTCGGAGGTCAGATCGCGCACCATCCGCTGCAGATACTCGGGATCGCGCTCCACGCGGGTGATCAGATCCGGGTCGGACGAGACGAAGGGCAGGTCGAACAGCTCGGGGTCCGCTTCCTGCTCGGTGTAGATCCGCTCCTGCTCGTGGCGCTGGAAGGCGACGGCGCGCTCGATGGTCTCGAAGGCGCGCCCGGGCAGGAAGGTCTTGTTGAAGACGTCGAAGGTGTAGACGTGGAACTGCCCGTCCAGGCCGGTGGTGCCTTCCGGGGGCTGGTGCACCTTGGCCTTGGAGGCTTTGACCTTGCCCTCGCTCATTCGTCCTCCTGCTGGCTGGGGTCCCTCGCGCCGGAGGCGCCTGCCTGGCGCGCCGCGCCGGCCGGGGACGCGTCATGGGCGGCGGAGCCGGCGCCCGCGGGGCCGCGCGCGGCCTCCGCGGGGCGCCCGGGCCGCTGCCCGGCGTTGAGCTGGTCCACGATGGCGACCAGCTCGAAGACGTCGTCGATGTCGTAGTCGGCGCCCGACTCCACCGTGCCGAAGGTGTCGCCGTAGCGGGCGAAGACCGTCTTCATGCCCAGGCTGCGCCCGCCGACCACGTCCCGCTCGGGCCAGTCGCCCACCATGAGCGACTCGGTCGGCTCGCTCTCCAGCCGGCGGAGCAGCTCGCGGAACGGCGCCGGATCGGGCTTGCGCACCCCCGTGTCGTCGAAGGTGACGACGGCGTCGAAGACGTGCTGGAGCCCGAGCGAGCAGAGGCGCTGCCAGACCTGCGGGCCCGGCGCGTCCGAGACCACGCCGAGCTTGATGCCGCGCTTGGCCAGCTCGAGCAGCGTGAGCTGGACCTTGGGGTAGAGCACCATCGCCGAGCGCGCCTTGCGATAGGCCACGATGCCCGAGGCGTGGATCTTGGGGTCGATGTGGCCGAGCACCTGGTAGAGCAGCTCGTCGAAGACCTGTTGGTACTCGAGGCCGCGGGCCTTGTAGATCGCGTCGATCCGGGCCTGCAGCTCCTGGCGCGGCCGCTTGAGCCCCGCGTCGATCATGCCGTCGATCGCCGCGCTCACGGCGTCCGCCTTCATCTTCATGAAGTCGGTGAGGGTGTTGTCGAGATCGAAGACGATGGCGCGGATCAAGGGCTGTCGGCGCTCACTTGCTCGAAGGACCGATCATGCGGCCAAGGCTGATCTCTCCATTGTCGATGCGGACGTTGAACCCGCACGCCGGGTTGCTGCACACCCAGGCCTTGTAGGTGATCGGCGCCCCATCCCGGCCGTAGTCGGAGAGCGGCAGCAGCACGCCATCGTTGCACTTGCGGCACTCGGGGAAGTTCAGCTCCATCCCAGTCCCCTCCCTATCATGACGACTCCACCCGTTCGGGCATGCCAGACCCCCATTGTAGGCGCGGGGCGGCGAGGCGTGTCAACCGAGGCGCGTCGCCGGGCGCCGCGGCTGGCGGGGCCGGCTCGGCGGGAGCCAGGGGCGCTCGCGCGGCCGCCCGGCTCCGGCGCCGTGGCCCGGGTCAGCCCACCGCCTTGATGCCCGTGCTCAGGGGCCAGATCGTGGCGTTGCCGATCGCGACGTACTCGGGAGCCGAGCAGATGAGCGTGACCAGCGCCGCCACGTCGGCAGGCTCCAGGCTCTTGTCCCTCTCGGGCGAGGCGGGGTCGATCGCCCGGCCGCTCGTGTTCATCATGTTCGGTGCCACGAGCGAGACGCGGATCCGCTGCGGCTTCAGCTCCAGCGCCGCCGACTCGAGCAGCCCCCGGAGCCCCCACTTGCTCGCGGCGTAGGCGGCCGAGCCGGCCTGGCCCACGCGCCCGCCCAGCGAGTCGATGCCCACGATCGTGCCGCGTCTCTGGGCGGCGAGCCAGGGGATCGCGTACTTGAGCGTGAGGAACGCGCCCTTGAGGTTCAGGTCGAGAAGCCTGTCCCACAGCTCCTCGCTGGTCTCGTGGATGGGCGCCCCCTGCCAGGTGCCGGCGTTCAGCACCACGATGTCGAGGCGGCCCCACTGCTCGACCGTCTTCCGCACGCTCGCCTCCACCTCGGCCGCCTTGGTCACGTCGGCGGCGAGCGCGAGGGCCCGTGCTCCCGCCGCGCGCAGCGAGGCCATGCCCTCCTCGAGCCCCGGCCCACCCCGCGCCAGGCCGGCGATCGAGGCGCCCTCGGCGGCGAGGGCGCGGCTGATGGCGAGGCCGAGCCCGTGGCTCGCGCCGGTGACGAGAGCGACCTGGTCCCGAAGCTTCATGTGTCCTCCTTCAATCCGGCTCGGCCGGAGCCAGCAGATGCGTGCAATCGGCGTAGGCGGCCGTGCAAGGTCGGCCCTCGGCGTGGGCGTAGCCCGCCTCCTCGGGGGCCAGCCAGAGCAGGGCCGAGGAGACGGTCGGCATGCGCCCCTCGTGCACGCAGACGGCCGGCGAGCTCGGGTCCGCGTGGTGCGCGAGCAGCCCGGCGAGCCGCGCCTCGGCGGCCGAGCGCGAGGCGGGCGAGTAGCCGGCGAGCTGGGCGAGGAGCCAGGCCGCGCGCGGCTCCTCGGGGTCGTCCAGCTCCTGGTGGGTGAGCACGTGCCAGCCGCCCCCGATGGGCAGCGCGCGGCGCGGGCTCTCCCCGTCGTGCACCACGAGCCAGCTTCCCCCGGGCGATGCCACGACCAGGGAGAAGGGAGCGTAGGCCACGCCGGCCGCCCCGGCGTCCGCTCCGAGCAGCTCCCGCGCCCGGGCGAGGATCGCGCCGGGGAGCGCGACGCTTCCGGCCTCGGCGGCCGCGGCATCGAGGGCGAGCAGGCCGCGCGAGCGCAGCGGCGGGGACGCTGCGGACGGGGGACGCGCGGGCGCGCGGCTCGGGCGGCGATTCAGCATCGCCACCGCCGCGTGCCGGCCGCGCAGGGCCAGCCAGGTGCCGCCCGCCAGCCGGTCACGGCCGCCGACCACCCGAGGCCGCTCGCGCAGGATGAGCGGCGGGTCGGAAGGGCGGGAGGGATCTTCGTCGCGGTTGGCCGCGAGCAGCACGGTGCGCGGCCCGAGCACCTCGACACCGAGGATGAGGGTGCACACGGGTGCGAATCTAGGAGCCTTTCCCCGGTTCGGCAACGAGGGGCGCGGCAGGTGCCCTCCGCGATGGGCTGTTGTACATTCTGCGCCGCATGCTCTCGCGACCCGATGCCTCCCGCCTGGCCTGGCGCACGGCGCTGCCCCTCCTCCTGCTGCTCGGCGCGGCGGCGGGAGCGCGCGCTCAGGTCACCGTGCGCGTCGGCGGCCCGGAAGCGGATTCGGTGGCTCTCTGGGCGGCCGACGCGAAGATCCGCTTCGCCGCGAACCGCGGCGACAGCGTGACCGGCGACAACTATCCGCCGTACGGGGACGTCGGCTTCATCGCCCGCCGCCTGCTGCGCGTGCGCGACTTCGGCGGCGCCATCTCGGCGCGCGTGATCAAGCCGGCGCTCGACTCGCTGGGCTTCACGACCGAGCTGGCCGAGGACCCGGCCTGGCCCGGCTTCGCCCTGGTGATGGTGCGCAATCCCCTGCGGCCCAAGGCGGACGCGATCGGCTTCCTCTACTGGCGACGGGAGAACGAGCTGCGCTTCCAGGGGGCCCTGTTCGCGGGCGGGATCCGCCCCCGGCTGAAGCTGTGGCGGGCGGCGAAGCCCATCTATCCGTACGAGTGCGGCATCCTGAGCGAGGCCCTCGACGGGTCCCTGCGCCTGATGCTCCTCGGGCTGGCCGCGGACGCCTCCTTCTGGGACATCGAGAACGACCAGACGCTCGCCTCGGGGGAGCCCGGGCAGGGCATCTGGGCGGACGTGAACCGCGACGATCTGCCGGAGGTCGTGACCTGGACCCTGACTCCGACCGATTCGCTCTTCAGCGAATGCATGGACTGCCCGAAGCTCCTGGCCGAGCGGCTGCTCGTCGAGCAGGGCGACGGCTTCGAGGTCGAGGACCAGCATCTCCTGGAGACGCCGTACGCCACGCTCGTCTACTTCGTGCGCCTGCTGCTCGACGGCAAGGTGGCCCAGGCCGAGCGGCTCGTGCGCGAGCCGAGCAAGGTCCGCGAAGCCCTGGCCGCCGGGTGGAACAAGCGGGTGGTGAGGAATCCCTGGCACGTGGAGTACCGCGAGAGCGGGCATCCCTGGCCGGACCGCATGGAGGTCCGCTTCCAGGGTCCGCAGGGGGTGAAACGCTATGTCTTCGTCTTCGCCCGGCGCGAGGGGCACTGGCTCATCCAGGACTGGGTCGAGAGCAAGCCCACGGCCCGGCGCGTGTCCTCGGTGACCGTGCCGCCCAAGCGCGGCGCCAAGACGCCGGCTCCGGCCAAGCGCCCCCCCGGCGCGACCGCGCCACCCAGGAAGAAGTGACGATGCCGAGGCCGCGCCTCTGGCAGTCGGTGGCACCGGCGCTCCTGGCCCTGGCGCTGGTGGCGCTCGCGGGATGCCAGCGCAAGCCGCAGTTCGTGCCGGCGTCCGCGGACACGAGCATCGCCGGGCGGCGCGACTCGCTCGCGCAGCAGGTGCAAGCGCTGCAGGAGCGCTGGAGCGAGGGTGGGGCCGGCGAGGACGCGGCTCGCCTGACCGCCCAGGCGCTCCTGCGCGATCTGCGCGCCCGCCCGTCGGGCGGGTCGGGGGCGGCGTGGGAGGAGCGGGCGCGCGCACTCCTCGACTCGCTGGACGTGGGGGCCGAGTTCGCCAGCGCGCCCTGCGCCCTGGTCGTCAACTTCTTCGCCCGCAGCGACCCGGAGGCGGGCTCCTGGCCGTGGGCCTTCTGGTGCGCGGGCGGGACCCGTGACAGCGCCGCCAGGATCCTGGCGCAGGCCGTGGAGGGGCAGAGCCTGAGCCTGGTCGCTCTCGCTTCCCGTGGGCTCGGCGGCCCGCCCCGTCCCGCCTCGCCGCCGGCGATCGCGGCCCTCTTCACCCGCCGCAGCGGGAGCGGGCAGCAGCCGCTGCTCATGGCCTGGCGGGCCGGGGCACGGCTCGACCTGGCGCAGACCCTGGGGGCCGACTCGTTGGGTGGCGTGGGGACGGGCTCCTTCGAGAGCCCCGGTGACAGCGGGATCGTGCTCACCACCCGGACCTGGCAGCCCACGCCCCAGTTCGACGAGTGCGCGACCTGTCCGCACGTCTTTCGCGTGCACCGCTTCCGCTGGAGCGCCGCGGGCTTCCAGCGCTTCGCCGACGAGGTCATTCCCTCGCCCTACACCACCTTCACGCAGCTCATCCGGGCCCTCGTGGCCGGCGACCACGGCCAGGCACTCGGGCTGGTGAGCGGCCCGGCAGTGCTCGAGGCGGCGGTACGCGCCGGCTGGGCGACCTATCGCGGCGTCTGGCGCGCCGCCCCGGAGAGCGAGGAGGCGGGCGACGTGATGGACTTCTACCGCGGCACGAACGAGGCGTGGAAGGTCCGTTTCGTGCGCCGGGGCAACGATTGGCTGGTGGACTCCCTGGAGCCCACCACCCAGGTGATCGAGTAGCCGGAGCCCTGGGAGCGTCCCCGGCCGAGGCGACATGTCGCCAGGCGAGCCGACCGAGCGGAGATGCGGCGGAGCTTCTCCCTCGGGGCGCGACCCTCGGAGGAGCCTGGTCCCCCTGAACGGCTCGGCCCGCTGAGGCTTCCCCTTCCTGCCCGTCTGTGCAGCGGGTATACTGCGGCCCATTGGCGGCTCGCCCGCCGGAGGCCACGCCCGCCGCGAGCCAGCCGCCCCCTGTCACGGCGTTCCGAGCACGCCCACCCTGACCAGGCGGACCGCAGTGCGCGCGGTCCGCGAGGCGCGTTTCCATGCACTCCCGACCCGCCCGTTTCCTCGACGGGCCGCTCGCGAGCGACACGGCTCGCTGGGCCGCCTGGCTCGAGGAGCTGGCGCGCCATCCCGAGAACCGCGGGGCGCTCGCGCACTGGGAAGTCCTGCCGGCGCGGCTGGCGCGCTACGCCGAGCTGTCGCGTCCGCTTCCGACGGCCCTGAGCGAGGCCCTGGCCGCACGAGGCATCGCCCGACTCTACACGCATCAGGTGCAGGCCATCGAGGCCCTCCGCGACGAGCGCGATACGGTGATCGTGACCGGCACCGCCAGCGGAAAGAGCCTCTGCTATCAGGTGCCGGTGCTGGAGCGGCTGATCACCGAGCCCGGCTCGACCGCGCTCTACCTGTTCCCGACGAAGGCGCTGGCCCAGGACCAGCTCAAGAGCCTGGTGCGGCTCGCCTCGGGCCATCCCGACGTCCTGCGCTCGGTCACGGCCGGCGTGTACGACGGCGACACCCAGGCCTCCACCCGGCGGAAGCTGCGCGACTCGGCCCGGCTGATCCTCTCGAACCCCGACATGCTCCACCAGGGCATCCTGCCCTACCACCCCAAGTGGCTGCGCTTCCTCCGCGGGCTGCGCTACGTGGTCGTGGACGAGATCCACGCCTACCGCGGCATCTTCGGCTCGCACGTGGCCAACGTCCTGCGCCGCCTGGAGCGGATCGCGCGGCACGTCGGCGGCGGCTATCGAGTGGTGATGTGCAGCGCCACGATCCGCAACCCGCGCGAGCTGGCCGAGGCCCTCACGGGGCGCGAGATGACGGTGGTGGATGACGACGGCTCGCCGCGCGCCGAGAAGCACTTCGTCTTCTGGAACCCGCCGCACGTGGACGCGGCTCGCGTCGAGCGGCGCTCGTCGAACGTGGAGGGCGCGGACCTCCTCACCGGTCTGCTCGAGCGCGGGGCGCAGGCCCTGGTCTTCACCAAGTCGCGCGTCTCGGCCGAGCTGGTCTACCGCTACGCCCGCGAGCGGCTCGAGCGCCTGCGGCCCGGGCTGGGCGAGGCCGTCCGGTCCTACCGCGGCGGCTACCTGGCCGAGGAGCGGCGCAAGATCGAGCAGGCGCTGTTCTCGGGCGAGCTGCGCGGCGTGGTCAGCACGAACGCCCTGGAGCTGGGCGTCGACATCGGCGGGCTCGACGCGGTCGTCATCATCGGCGCGCCCCCGACGCTGGCGAGCCTGTGGCAGCAGTCGGGGCGGGCCGGGAGGGGGCCCCGCCGCTCGCCCGCCGGCGGGGAGCCGGAGCCCGCCCGCTCGGCGCTGGCGGTGCTGGTGGCCTACAACGAGACGGTGGACCAGTACCTCATGCGCCACCCCGCCTACTTCTTCGGCCGCTCGCCCGAGGCGGCGGTCGTGGACCCGCGCAATCCCTACATCCTGGCCCAGCAGCTCGCCTGCGCCGCCTACGAGCTGCCGCTCGGCCCCGAGGACCAGGCGGCCTTCGGCCCGCAGACGGTCGCGATCCTGGCGGCGCTCGAGGAGGCGGGCGAGACGCACACGGTGGACGGACGCGCCTACTGGGCCCGGACCGGCTTTCCGACCGCGACCGTCAACCTGCGCACGATCTCCGACAACACCTACACGATCATGGACGCCAGCCACGAGAACGCCGTGATCGGGACGGTGGACGCGATCAGCGCCCTCGAGCTGGTCTATCCCGAGGCGGTCTACCTGCACGAGGGAGAGACCTGGCTGGTGAAGCAGCTCGACCTCGAGCAGAAGACCGCGCTGGTGGAGCCGCGCGTCGTGGACTACTACACGCAGCCCGTGCTCGACACCAGCATCCGCGTGCGCGGCGAGCTGCGCGCGAAGAGCTGGCGCGGCGAGCGGGCGGTGCTCGGCGAGGTGACCTACTCGTGGCAGACGGTGGCCATGAAGAAGATCAAGTTCCACTCGCTCGACGCCATCGGCTACCATCCGCTCGATCTGCCGCGCCTCACCCTCGACACCACGGGCTTCTGGCTGGCTCCGGGCGAGGCCGCCTGGAGCGCGGTGGCTCGGCGCGGGCTCAGCCCGGTCGAGGGGCTGATGGGCGTGCGCAACCTGTTCATCACCCTGCTCGCCATGCTGAGCATGTGCGACCCGGCGGATCTGGGAGGCAAGATCGACTCGGCGAACCTGGGGAAGCCGGCGCTCTTCCTGTTCGATCGCTATCCCGGCGGCCTGGGATTCTGCGAGCAGGGCTGGGCGCGGCTGACCGAGCTGGCGCGGGCGGCGCTCGAGCACCTCGAGGCCTGCGAATGCGAGGGCGGCTGCCCGGCCTGCGTGGGACTGCCCACGCTCTGGCCCGCCCAGCAGCAGGATCCCGACCTGCTGCACGCCCGCGAGATCCCGGGCAAGGAGGCGGCGCGGGTGCTGCTCCGCCACTGGCTCGAAAGCGAGGACGCGTGACCCCGCCGGAATGGCCCGTCGCCTTCTTCGACGACGACTACCTCAGGATCTATCGGGCGATGCTCTCGCCCGAGGCGACGGCGCGCGAGGTGAGCTTCATCGAGTCGGCGCTCCAGCCGCCGCCGGGGGGCGAGGTGCTGGATCTGGCCTGCGGCTACGGCCGGCATGCCATCGGGCTGGCGCGCCGTGGCTACCGGGTGACCGGCGTGGACTTCAATCCTCGCTATCTGGAGACGGCCGAGGGCGACGCGCGCGCGGCGGGAGCGGCGGTGCGCTGGGTGGCCGCGGACATGCGGTCGCTGCCCTTCCGGCGCTCCTTCGACGCGGCGTACTCCTTCTTCACCTCGTTCGGCTACTTCGGCGACACCGAGAACGAGAGGGTGCTGGCGGGGGTGGCGCGCGGGCTGCGGCCGGGCGGGCGCTTCCTGCTGGACGTGCCCAACCGCGACTGGATCCTCACGCATCCCCTGGAGCGCCTGTGGAACCAGCTCGAGGACGGATCGCTGCTGATGGAGGAGACCTCCCTGGATCTGCGGCGCTCCCTGGTCCGCAGCCGCCAGATCCACATCACGCCCGCGAGCGGGGCGCAGATCACGAAGGAGTTCACCCTGCGCGCCTACACCTGCGCGGAGCTGGAGTCGCTGTGCGCGCGCCAGGGGCTCGAGGTGCGCGAGGCCTGGGGCGGGGCCGATCGCAGCGACTACACCACGGAGAGCCGCCGGCTGGTGCTGGTCGCGGCCCTGGCGAGGGACGATGGCTGAGCGGACGGGCCTGCGCGCGCGGCTGGGCGAGCTGGCGCGCGAGCGGAGGTCGGGGACCGAGACCGGGCGCGGCGGGGCGGCGCCCGCCGGCGCGGACGACCCGGCCGCCGGGCCAGCGCGGGCCGAGGAGCGGCGGCT
>JAWOLC010000115.1:0-34317 GCA_033853925.1 Candidatus Eiseniibacteriota bacterium | reverse complement strand
TCCGGCCCGAAGCTCTGGATCATCGTGGCGTGACCGCCCGCGTGCACGGCCCAGGCCCGGCCGGTGATGTAGCCGATGAGCACCGCCCCCTGCCCGCCGAAGCCGGTGATGCGGATCTCAGTCCTGTCCACGGATCCACCCCCCTTCCGGCGGCATGGGCACGTACTTCTCCCCCAGCACCGCCTGGAAGTGCGCGTGCATGCGGTCCTGGAACGTGGGGCGCTCCTCGTCCACGAACTTCCCGCACACGATCCGCTCCTGGTAGCCGATGTCCACCCCGCGCGTGTCGGCCCCGTGCCGCACCTCGGCGCTGTCGTGGTAGAAGCGCATCAGGTCGAGGCCGCTCCCCAGCTTGTTGAGCCGCGCGTAGAGCGTGGAGCAGGGGGCGATCACCTCCACGAACCGGAACCCCCGGCGGCCGATCGCCTCGGCGAAGGTGGAGGTGAGCTGGCGGACGTGCAGGCAGGTCCAGCGGGCCACGTAGCCGGCGCCGCAGCTGGCGGCCAGGTGCGGCAGGTTGAAGGGCCGCTCGAAGTTCCCGAAGGGCATGGTGGACGAGTGCGCGGACAGCGGGGTGGTGGGCGCGTTCTGGCCGCCGGTCATCCCGTAGATGAAGTTGTTCACCAGCTCCACCAGCAGGTCCATGTTGCGCCGGGCGGCGTGGATGAAGTGGTTGCCGCCGATGCCGATCAGGTCCCCGTCGCCCGAGAACACCGTCACCATCAGCTCCGGCCGCCCCAGCTTGAGCCCCGTCGCGAAGGGAATCGCCCGGCCGTGCGTGGAGTGGAACCCGTCCATCTTCACGTAGCCCGCGACCCGGCCCGTGCAGCCGATCCCGGAGACGACGCTCACCTTGTCGAGGTCCACGTGCGATCGGCCCAGCGCCGTGGCGAAGCACTTCACCACCGTGCCAATGCCGCAGGTCGGACACCAGATGTGCGGCATCCGGTCCATGCGGATGTAGGGAGTGATCGGATGCTCCCGTTCCTCGGTCGCGCCCGGCTGGATCAAGGTGCTCATCTCGCCGCCCTCACGATGGCCTGGCAGATCGCTTCCGGATCGTGGACGCCCCCGCCCGCGTGCGGGATGCCGAGCGCGGCCGCCTTCCCGGCCGCGCACCGCTCCACCTCCAGCACCATCTGCCCCAGATTGATCTCGGGAACCACGAAGGCCTTGACCCGGCCGGCCAGCTCGCGGATGCGCGCCTCGGGGAACGGCCAGCACACGACGAGGCGCAGCGCGCCGACGCGGACGCCCTGCTTGCGCGCCAGCTCCACGCCCAGCTGGGCCACGCGCGAGGTGATGCCGTAGCTCACCACCACCACGTCGGCGCCCTCCGTCTGCTCTTCCTCGATGCGAATGATCTTGTCGGCGTTCTGCTTCAGCTTGTCCACGAGACGCTGGACCAGGACCTGCTGCGCGTCCGCGGTCATGGTGGGGTAGCCGCGCTCGTCGTGCGTGAGCCCGGTCGCGTGGAAGCGATAGCCGTCGCCGGCCCGGGCGAACTCCGGCACGAGGTCCGCCCCCACGCGGTAGGGCAGGTACTCGGCCGGGCTCTGCCGGGTGAGCCGGCGGGGGACGACCTGGATCTGGTCGGCCGGCGGGATCACCACTTTCTCGGTCATGTGACCCACGCACTCGTCCATCATGAGGAGCACCGGCACGCGGTACAGCTCGGAGAGGTTGAAGGCGTCGATCGTGAGATCGAAGGCCTCCTGGGGCGAGCGCGGGCTGAGGGCGATCACGCCGTAGTCGCCGTGCGAGCCCCAGCGCGCCTGCATCATGTCCCCCTGCCCCACCATCGTGGGCAGGCCCGTCGAGGGCCCGGCGCGCTGGACGTCCACGATCACCACGGGGGTCTCCATCATGGCGGCGAGCCCGATGTTCTCCATCATCAGGCTGAAGCCCGGACCGCTCGTCACGGTCATGGTCTTGGTGCCCGACCACGAGCCGCCCACCACCGCGGCCATGCTGGCCAGCTCGTCCTCGAGCTGCACGAAGATGCCGCCCACCGTGGGGAAGCGGCGCCCGATGCGCTCGACGACCTCGGTCGACGGCGTGATCGGGTAGCCGGCCACGAAGCGGCAGCCTGCCGCCATCGCCCCCTCGCCGCAGGCGAAGTCCCCGTCGAGGTAGTGGGTGCCGGTGAGCACGCCGCGGGGGTCCGCCTTCACCGTGCGGGCTCCGGCGGCTTCGAGGTAGCGGGCACGCGTCACTTGGACTCCTCCGTTCCGGACGCGTCGCCGGACGCGGCGGCCGCCAGCTTGACGGTGAAGATCGCGAAATCCGGACAGATCATCTCGCAGATGTCGCAGTTCGTGCAGGCCTCGGGATTCACGACCTTGGGCGGGTGATAGCCCTTCTTGTTGAATCCCTCGGCGGCGGCCAGGACGTTCTTCGTGCAGAACTCGATGCAGAAGCCGCAGCCCTTGCACCAGTCCACGATGATGCACAGCTCGCCCCGGGGGACCTTGGTCCGCTCCACCACGGGCCGCTTGCGCTCGGGTACCGCTTCCGTTCCCTCGACTGGCCTGGTCACCACGTGCCCTCCGCGAGCCTGTCGTCCCCTGTCCCTGCCGGGGCGGCTTCCGCCTGCCGGGCCTCGGACCACCCGAGCCCGCCGCCATCGGATGCGACCGTGACAGGGTTAGTGGTTTTGAAGCAAGAGGCAGGCCCTCACGCGAGACGGGTTCGTTCGCGCTCGCCCCCCACATCCGAGCCAGGCCAAGGGCCTGAGGACTCGTGAATTGGCGCGCCGGCGCCAGCCGGAGGCGCCGCGCGAAGGCCAGGGGGAGGACCACACCGGCCTCATGTCATGCGTCAGCCCTGGCGGGTGACATGGCAGGGCTGGCGCGGCCCCCCCGTTCCGCCGCGCCGGCGAGGAGCCGCGGCAGGCGAAGGCACAGCTCGCTTGCCGGCCCTCCCGAGCGGAGCGGCGTGGCCGAGTCGGCGCGTCCGAAGGCCCAGCTCGCTCGCCGCCCGGCCCGCGCGGCATCTGCATCGCCGGCCCGGGGAAGCGGCGTTTCTTCGTGGCAGCGGCCCCCCGCATTGCTAGTGTCCTGTCCCGGGAGTAGCTCGACCGATCTCGGGGCCCTCGCGGCCCTGGCGGCGTTGCGCCTCCTCCGAAACCGGAACAGGTTGCGTCGTCGGCGCGCCTGGCCCGGGTCGCTGCGGGCCTCCGACCCATGTCAACCTACCCCCAGGACAGGACACCAGACTCGCCAAGTTCACGATTCCGATCCTTGCCCCGCCAGGAGGTCGCCATGCGCCATCGGCTCGTCGTGACGCTCGCACTTCTCGTCGCCTTCTCCCCGGCCGCGGTCCGAGCCGCTGAGACTCCCCGGCCCGCGCGCGCCGCCGCGGACTCGATCCTCTACGCCACCCGCACCGCCGACGGCAACCTCGTCGGCGTCGGGCTCACGAACTACGGATTCCTCGGCAACAACTTCGTCTCCCGCTCCCCTTCGTTCGAGTACCCGCTGGGCTCGAGCTACGAGCACCTGGTGCGCGGCGGGCTCTGGGTCGGGGCCAAGGCGGTCGACGGCCAGGGCGCCTTCATCGGAGTCAGCACGGGCGCCATCGACGACGCGGCCGGGTCCTCCTCCCAGTCGCGCACCGAGTACACGCCGGCGGGACTGACGATCGACAAGAGGAGCAACCTTCCGGCGAGCCCATACTACGACCCCCGGGCCCTCAGCAACCTGGATCTCGACTGCTGGTTCAGCGACGAGCCGGCCCGCGTGCTCAGCCCCGAGAGCCACCGGCCGCTGAACATCCTGGTGAGGCAGTTCGTCCGCTCGTGGACCCATGCGGATCTGGCGCACGCGCTCTTCCTCGACTACGTCGTCACCAACCACGGAACCTCGCCGCTCCAGGATGTCTACGTCGGGCTCTACACCGAGCTGGCGAGCGGAAGCCGGGCCGACTATTCCTGCTGGCCGCCCGCGGCCTTCTGCGGCGTGAGCGGCGGCTGGTACGCGAAGGCCTGGGTGCTGTACGACAGCGCGCTCCGCCTCTTCCGCGAGCACTACTGCTACAACCTGCCGATCCCCTCGGGCTGCGACCTCGCCCACGTCCCCGAGTGGGTGGGCGTGAAGCTCCTGGGCCTGAGCCCGGGCTCGCTCTTCGACCCCGGCAAGCACGTGACGCTGGCCGCCTGGAAGTACGGTCCCAGCGACACGACGCGGGCGCGCGACGTGCAGCGCTACGCCATCA
The DNA here is from genome assembly GCA_033853925.1 of Candidatus Eiseniibacteriota bacterium. Taxonomy (GTDB): domain Bacteria; phylum Eisenbacteria; class RBG-16-71-46; order RBG-16-71-46; family RBG-16-71-46; genus JANXPZ01. Next base: position 30,102 of record JAWOLC010000115.1, on the reverse strand, counting down.
TGAGCAAGGGCGCCATTCAGGATCTCTCGGGGCCGGACTTCCAGCCCTACACCGGGGATCCCTGCGAGCTGCTCGCGGTCGGCCCGTTCGCGACGATCGCTCCCGGCGACAGCGTGGTCGTGAGCTTCGCGCTCGTGGGCGGCGCCGAGGTGGCCGACATCCAGCAGCACGCGCAGACGGCGCAGATGGTCTACGACGGCAGCTACGACGTCAGCGTGCCCGTGCAGGCGTCGCTCGTCTCGGCCGACGCCGAGCCGGGCCTGGCGCGGATCCGCTGGTACGTGACCGACAGGAGCGGCGTGCGCTGGACAGTGGCGCGCAGCGAGGCGGGCGGGCCGTGGCGCGCGATCGGCGAGGCCGCGATCGACGGCAGCGGCTACGCGCTGTTCGAGGACCACGGCGTGACGGCGGGACGGCGCTACGGCTATCGGCTCGAGTCGCCGTCCGGAGTCGACTTCGGCGAGGCCTGGGTGGACGTGCCCGCGGCCGCCACGTTCGCCCTGCGCGGCGCCCGCCCCAACCCGGCCGGACGGGATGGCCTGGCCGTCTCGTTCTCGCTGGCCGAGGCGGGGGCAGCCTCGGTCGAGGTGTTCGACCTGGCCGGCCGCCGCGTGCTGGCCCGCGAGCTGGGCTCGCTCGGGCCGGGCAGTCACGTCGTGCGCCTCGACGAAGCCCGGACGCTCGCGGCCGGGACCTACGTCATCCGCCTGCGCCAGGGCGGGCGAAGCGCCACGCTGCGCGCGGTGGTGCTCGAGTAGCCCGGTCTCGCGAGGCGACGCCGGTCAGCTCGCCATGGCGAACTTGATCTCGACGTCCTGCCGATCGGCCTCCTCGGCGTGGAACAGCTCCGCCTCGGTGAGCCGCAGCCAGCTCGCCACCCACTTGTCGGGGATCTGGCCGAGCCGCGTGTTGAAGATGGCGACGGTGTCGTTGTACAGCTCGCGACGGTCGGCGATCTGGGTCTCCAGCTCGCTGATCCGGGACTGGAGCTGCAGGAAGCCCTGGTTCGCCTTGAGGTCGGGGTAGGCTTCGGCCACCGCGAAGATCTGGCCCAGCGCCTTGGTGAGCAGGTTCTCCGCCTCGGCGCGCTGGGCCACGCCCTGCGCCCGCAGGAGCGCGCCGCGCGCCTCGCTCAGCTTGTCGAACACCGCGCGCTCGTGCTGCATGTAACCCTCGCACGTCTTCACCAGCTTGGGCAGCTCGTCGTGCCGCTGCTTGAGCAGCACGTCGATGTTGGCCCAGGCGCGCGCCAGGGAGTTCTTCAGCGCCACGAGACTGTTGTAGATCGAGAACCAGAGACCGCCCAAAGCCACGACGACCAGCAGCACCGCGACCGTTCCGAGGATCTCACCGGGATGCATCCGTTGCCTCCTGGAGTTCGCCGGCGCGACCGCCGGACGGGGTCACCTGAGCCACGAGCTCCGGCTCAACAGGCTGAGCCAGTACCCGAGTCCGAAGAGCGTGAGAACCGGGCCGCCGATCAGCTCCGCCAGGGCGCGGAGCCCGAGCTGCGCGGTCAGCTCGCGCTCGGATTGCTGCGAGATGAGGAAGGTGCGCTCGTTGTCTCCGCGCCGGATCACGGCCTGCACCTCGTGATCCAGCGTCTGCAGGCGCCGCGCCCGATACTCTTCGGTGCCCGTCGCCTCCAGCTCGTCGTCCATCGAGATGGCCACCGACTGCGGCCGAGGCAGCGCCGAGCCGAGCACGTAGATGCGCTGGCCCGTCTCCAGCAGGCGCTCGCGGAACCTCATCGCCCCCATCCGCCAGAGCGTGCCCCCCGCCAGCCGCTGCTCGCGCAGGTACTGCGCGTACACCTCGGGCAGGGTGACGCCCAGGCACTCCTCCTCCACCTGGAAGTTGAGCCGAACCCTGGCGTCGTCGGGGTAGATCAGCGCCACGCCGGTCTCGTCGCGGAGGAAGAAGGGGTGCCCCGAGGCGTTCCGGTGCACGATGGTCCAGGCGTTGCGCCGCGTGCGGGTGGCGATGTCCACCTGCCAGTAGGCGCACGGTCGCCCGGAGAAGGGAGCCGCCAGCTCGCTGCGCGCGACGGCTTCGCCGCAGACCTCGACGAGCCCCATGGGCATCGAGCGGACGCGGGCGGTGGGCGTGTTCTGCACGAGCCGGCGCGTGCGCAGGTCGCGAAAGCTCCTCCAGAGGAGAACCGGCCCCGCGCCCAGCGCCAGGGTGGCCCACAACGGCAGGTCGAGGGAGGACATGCGCGGGCTCCTAGAGCCGGCCCAGGGAGCGCAGCGTCTCGGCCACGCCGGCCAGGTAGAGGAGGCCGCCCAGCGTGAGCACCGGGCCGGCGACCGTGCCCAGCGTCCGCCAGCGGGGCACGTCGAGGTCGGCGGCCCGCGGCGGGCGGTGCGAGACGTAGAGGAAGTCGAGCGATTCCCCCGGTCCCAGCCACAGCTCGGTCACGGGGGGCTCGAGGCTGAGGACGACGTCGTCCGCCGCGTCCGTGCCCGTCTTCGCCAGCTCGAGGTCCAACGGCAGCTCGAGTGGACGCGCGTGGCGGGCGAAGCCCACGACGTGGCAGATCCTCCCCGCCAGCAGGGCGCTCTCCGCGAGCCGCAGCGCGCGGCCGCGGCCGCGCCACCAGCGCGCCTGGGGCGCCTCCTCCAGCAGGGCGTCGAGCGTCTCGCCCGGTGGCGCCGAGGCCTCGAGGACGCGCTCGGCCGTGGGGGTGAACGACCAGCGCCCGCCGGTGGAGGCGACGAGAGCGGAGGCGCCGCCCTCCTCCACGCGGAAGAAGCGCCGCTGCTCGATCGCTTCGCGGACCGGCGTCCCCACGACCCGCACCTCGAGGCGGAAGGCCGCGCATGGCTTGGCGCTGAGGGGCGTGAACAGGGGGCTCTCGAGGCCCACCGTTCCGCTCACGTGGACGAAGCCGTCCAGCTCCTGGCCGATCGGCCTCTCGGAGAGGTCCGCGAAGTGGCTCGCGAGCCGCGCCGCCCGCAGGCCGTCGCTGAAGATGGGCGCACCGGCCACCACGGCGCCGACGGCGCACGCGAGCCCCCCGGCGGTCGGATGAACCAGCTGGGAAAGGATCATCGCCCCGGTTATCGGCAGCGGGCGCGCCGAACCTCAGCCCGAAGAGGCGGTTCGCCCGTCGGGCGGCGGAGCGCCGTGCCCCCGCGCCCGCCAGGCCGCCGAGCGGCCGGAGAGGCTCAGCGCGCGCTGAGCAGCGCTCGACCCCCGTCGATCGGAATGGTCGCGCCCGTGATCCAGCTCGACTCGTCGCCGAGCAGGAACAGGACCAGGGCCGCGATCTCCTCGGGCTGCCCCACGCGACCCAGGGGATGCGTGGCCTTCGAGCGCTCGAGGAAGGCCGGGTAGTCGGCCACCGCCCTCGTCGCGGTCTGCAGCTCCGTCACCACCACCCCCGGGTTCAGGGCGTTCACGCGGACGCCGTGCGGAGCGAGGTCCAGGGCCGCGCAGCGCGTGAACGCGTCCACTCCCGCCTTGCTGACCACGTAAGCCATGAGGTTCGCGTACGGCCGGGGGCCCGCCACCGAAGACAGGTTCACGACGGCCCCGCGGCGCTTGATCAGCTCGGGAGCGGCCGCGCGGGTGAGCAGGTACATCGCGCGCAGGTTCGTGTCGAGCGTCCGGTCCCACTCCGCCGGCTCGGTCTCCAGCAGCCCGCCGCTCCCCATCACTCCCGCCGCGTTCACGAGCCCGTCGAGGCCACCGAAGCGGTCCACGGCCGTGCGCACCCAGGAGCGACACACGTCCTCGTCGCGCACGTCGCCGCGCACGGCCACGGCCTCCGCTCCCAAGGCGCGCGCCTGGGTCACCACCTCGTCGAGCCGCGCCTGCCGGCGCCCGGCGGCCACGACCCGGGCTCCCTCCCGCGCCAGCGCCTGGGCGCAGGCCCGGCCGATGCCGCTGCTCGCGCCCGTCACCAGGCACACCCGACCCGCGAAGCGGCCCTGCGGACTCATTTCTTCCCCTCCCTTCGGCTTAGGTTCACGGCCTTCGTCGGCCTGCGGCCGGGGACGCAAGGTAGCGAAGGTGCCGGTGGGCGTCCAATGTCCCGGAGGTGAAAGAGGTCTGCAAAGGTTTCTTGAACCCGGCGCACAGGGTCTTCATCCAAGGCCCGCAGTGTCACGGTTCCACCCACAGCCCACGACAACGAGGAGACTCATGCCGCGCCCGCCCCGCTTCACGATCCGCGCTGCCAGCGCCCTGACGGGCATCAACCAGAACACCCTGCGTGCCTGGGAGCGCCGGCACGCCCTGATCCAACCCGAGCGTACGCCCAAGGGCTATCGCCTCTACTCCGCCGAGGACCTGGAGCGCTTGCGCCTCATCCAGCGCGCCCTCCTGGAGGGCGTGCCCATCGGACGCATGCGAGTCCACCTCGAGAGCCCGGGGACCATCGAGCGTCTGCGGGAGAACCGTGGCCCCATGGCCGTGGCCCACGGCCGCGACCCGCGCGGGATCGAGGCGTCCACGTCCGGCGCCGGCCTCGCGGCCACGACGACCTTGCCCACCCAGACGGAGGATCCCGCTCCCGGCGTCGAGCCCGCCCTGGCCGCGTTCGCCGTGCAGATCGAGCAGGCCGCGCTGACCTTCGATCGCCCGGGGCTCGAGCGGGCCTTCGCGCGGGCCGTGGGAACGCACTCGCTGCGGCAGGCCTTCCACCAGGCCTTGGCGCCCGCGCTGGCCCGGGTGAGCCAGCGGCGACTCGCCGAGCAGATCGATCCCGCCGCGGAGCGGTTCCTGACGGCCTTCGCGCGGGAACGGCTGCACTGCGCGCTCGCCGGCCTGCGTCCCCTCCACCAGCCGCCGCGCGCCTTGTTCGGCTCCCTCTCCGGCGAGCCGCACGACTTCGCGCACATGCTGCTGAGCCTCGAGGTGGGGCTGGAAGGCGTGAGCGCTCTCTATCTCGGCGAGGACCTGCGGGCCGAAGCCGTCGAGCGGACCGCGGGGGACGCCGGGACGCGAGCGGTCGCTCTCTCGGCCACCTCGGCGCTCCCGCGGGCGATCCTGCTCGATCTGCGGGATCGCCTCGCCCGGTTACCGCGGCGTCCGCGAGTGCTCGTCGGCGGCGGCGCCGCGCGAGAGGGCGGCGATTGGCTCGCGGCCAACGGCTTCGCCGTGCTGTCGCCCGATCCGGCGGCGGGTGCGGCGCAGGTGCTCGAGGCCGTGGCGAGAGCCTGAAGGACGGGCGGGGCGCGGAGCGCGCCCCGCTACCGCTCGCCCCGCTCCAGCTCGCGCGCCCGCTGCGCCCGCCGCTCGTCCGCGCGCCCCTGGCGGTAGGCCCACGACCACACGAGCAGCACGGTGACCGCGTGGATCAGCCACCACCCCGACTGCAGGAACTTGAGCCCTTCGGGCAGAGGCATTCGCTCGCTCTCCTCCTCAGTTCCGGGTCTCGCGCGACGCGGCGGGCCCCTCGCCCATGAGGGCGGACAGCCGCGAGAGGACGCCGCGATCCGCCGCGAGCACCTCGGCCGGATCCACGTCGACGGGACGTACCCAGCGCACCTCGTGGACCTCGCGGCTGGGGCGGAAGGCCCGAGGCTCCAGCTCGCAGCGCACGAAGCAGACCTCCACGGAGAGACCGTGGCCGTAGGTGTGCGCCTCCACGGCGAGCACCTCGCCGGGCTCGGCGCGCACTCCCAGCTCCTCGCGCAGCTCGCGCACCAGGGCCTCTTGCGCCGACTCACCGGGCTCCAGCTTGCCGCCGGGGAACTCCCAGAAGAGACCCAGGGGGCCGCCGGGCGGCCGCCGGGTCATGAGGACGCGGCCGTCGCGCCAGGCGATCGCGGCGGCCACGCGCAGGCGAGGAGCCGCCGGTTCAACCATGGCGCGCCTTCGCGACGAGCGCGTCCCGCACCTCGCACTCGAAGCCCACGAGGTAGCGGCGCTCGCCGCGCTCGCGGGCGGTGAGGGCCCGCCGCGCCGCCTGGCAGAGGACCGCCGCCTGCGCGGGGCGCAGTCGCCGGCATCGCCGCAGCGACGCGGGCACCTTCAGGTAGCTGGGCGGCACGTCGATCAGGAGCGGCGAGCGCGCCAGAGCCCACAGGTCACAGGCCCGCTCGCCGCCCGGAACCAGGTCGCGCGCCTGCAAGAGGTGGGTGAACTCGTGGGCGATCGTGAAGTAGGCGAGGCTGCGGGGCCGGACCCAGACGCCCGGATGCTCGGGATCCAGCGAGCCCCAGCCCAGCACGCCGTTCTTCTGCGCCAGCCCCACGCGCACGGCTCCGTCGGCCAGCTCCGGGAAGAAGCGCCGGACGAACTCCAGGCGCTCCAGGATCCGGGCTCGATGCGGCGAGCTGGACACCAGCCGCGAGAGCTGCCAGCGGGGTCGCGGCGGGCCGATGTCCAGCGCGAGCTGCTCGAGCGGCGCGAGGCGGCGGCGGGACCGCGAGGCGGCGGGCGTGATGGGCATGCGCAGATCTTCTAGCACAGGGCGGCGCGGCCGCGAAAGCCGGTCCCGGCCGCCCCGAATCCGCTGGCCGCCGCCGCCGCCTTCTGCCATGCTCGCGCGCTCATGAGCGAACCGGACCACCGCCCCGACATCTCCGTCGTCGTCCCGGCCTTCAACGAGGTCGAGTGCGTCCCCGTTCTCGTCGCCGAGCTGCGCGCGGCGCTCGAGGCCACGGGCCGCGCGTGGGAGCTGGTCCTCGTGGACGACGGCAGCACCGACGGCACCACCGAGCGCGTCCGGACGGAAGCCGCCGCGGAGCCGCGACTCCGCCCCGTGTTCCTCGCCGCCAACGGCGGCCAGAGCGCCGCGCTGGCCGCGGGCTTCGCCCACGCGCGCGGGGAGGTCGTGGTCACGCTGGACGCCGACCTGCAGAACGATCCCGCCGACCTCCCCCGGCTCCTCGCCGCCCTGGAGCACGCCGACGTGGTCTCCGGCATCCGCGGCCGGCGGCAGGACTCCGTGGTGCGGCGGCTGTCCTCGCGCCTCGCCAACGCCGTCCGCCGCGCCGTGCTCGGCGACCCGATCACCGACATCGGCTGCTCGTTCAAGGCCTATCGGCGCGAGGCGCTGGAGGGCCTGCCCATGTTCGTGGGCGTGCACCGCTTCCTGCCCGCGCTCTGCGTGTTTCGCGGCGCACGGCTCGCCGAGGTGGAGCTCACCCACCGCCCGCGCCGGCACGGCGTCTCGAAGTACGGCGTGGGCAACCGGCTGTGGCGCGGCCTGCACGACCTGCTCGGCGTGCGCTGGCTGCGCTCGCGGCTCGTTCGCTACCGGCTCCGCGACTGAGCCGCGCGCGCGAAGGGCCGCGCGACGCGACCCCCGCGCCCGCCCGAACCCCGCGGGTGGTCCGGCCCGGGCCGTGCAAAACGCCCGGGTGCGGGCCGGACGAGTTGCGCTTTGGGAGCGGCGATCGCGCTCGACGCTCTGCGCTCCCGGCCCCACCGGCGCGCGGGGAGCCCGGCAGGGAAGCACCGGCCCGCGCGCTCGTCGGTCGCGCGCGGCGACTCGCGCGCCTGCTCCCCTCACGCAGCCTCCACACTTGGCAAAGACCTTGCACGGTCGAGCCTGCCGGCTCCGCATGGCTCGGTTCCCGGACTCAAGGAGGAGCGCCTATAGACACGAGCATCCCACGGACTTCGTGAACGGCACGGCCGTTCCAGCGCCTCACCCCTCGGACCCCTTCGAATTCCCCTCAGTTCGGAGACGTCATGAAGCGCTACTTCGCAGTCGTCGCTCTCGCTCTCGCGGTTGCCCTGACCCTTCCTCTGCTCGCCCAGGCGGCGACCACGGGCACGGCCACCGTCACCCTCGCGGCCCAGGCCAACGTGCAGCTCTCGGTCCTCGACCCGGCCATCACCCTCACCCCGACCACCACGGACTACGACAACGATTACGTGGACGCGGCGGGCGCCTCCGGCATCCGGGTCAACGTCAAGACGAACTCCTCCACCGGCGCCGCGCTCCTCGTGAGCTGCCAGGATCCGACGCCCGAGATCACCCTCGCCGATCTGCTCGTGCGCACGCAGACCCCGCCCCAGGGCGGCGGCACCCGGATCGCGAGCTACACGCCCATCACCGCCGTGGACCAGACGCTGTGGAGCTCCACGACCTCGATCCACGGCTGGCAGACCGTCACGACGGACGTCCGCGTGCAGAACCTCATGAACTACGACGACGCGGCGGCCCCGGGCGTCACCAACTACACGAACACGCTCACTTACTCGGTCGTCCTGCAGTAGGCCACCGATGAGGTACCGCGCCGTCCTCGGGGCGGCGGCCGTCGCGCTCGCGGCGGCCGCCTGCCCGGCGCGGGCAGGGATGCTCGCGCAGGTCGCTCCGGCCAAGCTCAATCTCACGGTTCGCCGGGAGGAGCCGGTGACCCGGGAAGTCGTCGTCACGAACCAGGGCGACGTGCCCGTGATCGTGCGGCCCCGCTGGTCCGACATGCTGGTGGACGGCGCCGGCACGCTGTCGCTCCTGCCGCCGGGAAGCCTCCCGGCCACGCTGAGCGGAACCGTGCGCATCGAGCCGGCGCAGTTCTCGCTGCAGCCGGGCGAGAGCGGCGTCGTGCGCCTCACCCTCACCCTTCCGGCCCAGGGTCCGCCCACGCGTTGGGGAGTGCTCCTCAACGAGGTGCGCGCGGCGATGCCGGTCCCCTGCCGGCTCGGTCCCCGGGTCGTGGCGCAGCTCGGCACCACGATCTACCTCTCGGCCGTGCCGCCCGAGCGCATCCAGGCGGAGATGGTGTCGCTGCGGGCGGAGCCCCGGGGAACGGACTCCCTGCAGGTGCTCGTGGGCCTGCGCAACGCGGGGGAACGTCACTTCTACGCGGCGGGCCAGGTCTCGCTCACCGACTCGAGCGGGGCCGTGGTCCGCTCGGGCGCGCTCCCGACCGGGGTGCTGTTGCCCGGCGCCGCGCGCCTCTTCACCTGGAGCGGTGAGGCTGGCATCGCTCCCGGTCGCTACAAGCTCACCGCGACGCTCGACAGCGGCGAGCCCGATCTCCTGGTGGGGGAGACATGGATCGACTGGCGCGGCGCGCCTGGTGGCGTCGAGCACGTGGCTTCGGCCGAAGCTCCGCGGCCCTAGCGCTCGCTCTGTGCCTGGCCCGGGGTGCGGATGCGGCCCCTGCCGCCCCCGGCCAGGCCACCGGCGTGAGCCCGGGCGAGACCGGCGGCGCCCCCGCGCCCGCGCCCGCGCCCGTCGGCTTCACCGTGCGGCGCCTGCCGAAGCCGAACTACCGCCCGCCCACGGCGCTGGCGAGGAACACGCGCGCCGGCACTCCCCTTCCCATGGCCGTCGACAACCTGCACACGCAGGTGATCCACCGGCGTGACGGCGGGCTGCCCCTCACCGAGTGGCAGATGGGCGCGCAGGAGGAAGTGGAGCGCGTGGGCGCGATCGGCGTCGAGGCCGCCGGGCGCTCCCGCCTGGGCTCCACGGAGATCCTGGGCGGCAGGGCCTTCGCGTCGCGGCGGAGCTGGAGCCTCACGGCCGGCGACCTGCCGGCCCCCGACCTGCGCTCCATCGGCTCTCTCATGCGCCTGCGGGGCGCCAGCCTCGGGCACACGCGGCCCGACGGCCGCGGCTGGGCCGCGCTCGTGGCGGTGGCCGCGCCCGGAGCCAACCTCCGCGCCGAGCCCACGGCTCTGAGCCTCCTCTCGGCGGACGGGGTGCGGGTGCGCGGCGGACGCGCGGCCTTCACCCTCGCCGGCTTCGCGCGCTGGCGGCCGCCCCGGCCGGCGGGGACTCCTCCCCGCACGCGCACGGAGTACGCGGGTCGGGGCGGCAGCCTGACCACGGAGCTGCGCACGGCGCCGGGCCGCGATCTGGTGGCGCTCTCGCTCGGAGCCCAGCTCCACGATCTCGAGGGGCACGACGCGCCGGCCGCCCTGCAGCGGCTCGAGTGCCGGATCGTGCGACCCACCGTCGCCCTCGCCCTGCTCGAGCAGCGCGCTTCGCGGCAGGCGCGCTCGTTCGGCAACGAGCGCCTGGCCCGGGCGGCGGCTCGCGACGATCGCCTCACCGCGCAGTGGCGGCCGCTCCGCGGGCGCGCCGAGATGCACGCCGCCGCCGTGGCCGCCACCGGCGAGGGCCTGCTCCCCGCCACTCGCAACGCGGGCCTGGGCGGGTCGTGCAGCCTCGGGCCCACGGCCTGGTTCGTGGGCGCGGACGGGAACTGGCGCGCCGCCGAGTCCGCGGCGCCCCCGACCCGGCGGCTGGCGTTGCGCACGGGGCGCTTCGGGTCCGCCGCGGGCTCGGTGCTCCTGCAGATCGAGCAGCAACGCCAGGGACACGCCCCCGCCGCCCTGTTCCTCACGGGCCAGGGATCCACCGCCGTGCCCGCCGGGCTGCGCCTCACCCTCGAGCCGCGCCTGGGCTGGACCGCCAGCCAGCTCCAGAACCTGGACTTCGGCCTGGGCCTGAGCTGGGGGCGAGCGGGCTCGCTCACGCGGCTGAGCGGAACGCTCACGCTGGGGGGCACCCGCGACGCGGGCTTCGCCTGCGGGGTGCGCGAGGCCGCCATCCGCCTCGCCTTCGCGCCGCGGCTGCGCGACCGCGGGAGCGTCGAGGTGCGCCGCCTCGCGGATGCGGCTGCGCCCGCCTGGGAGTACGAGACGGACTACGACCTGCAGGGCCGCCGCTACCTGCCGGGCTCGGACGTCGCCGCCCGGAGCTGGACCGCGAGCGTGCGTGTGCTCGTCACCCGTGCCAGCGACGGCGCCGCCGTCCCGGAGGTCCTCGTCTCTCTCGACGGCCGGCGGCTGGCCTTCACGGCGGCCGACGGGACGGCCGAGTTCGAGCGCGTGGAGCCGGGCATCCACGTGGTGGGGATCGAGGAGCGCTCGCTGCCCCGCGGCCTGCGCGCCATGCAGACCACGCAGATCCTCGTCACGGTGGAGAAGGGCCGGCCCCTCGAGCCGGTGCGCATCGAGGTCGGCCGCGCCGGGCGGAAGACGGAGTTCTGAGGACGAACGATCCCTGTGGCGGGGCGGACCCCGGGGGCGCTATAGTCCCCGGTACGCCGCTCCCCTGGACACGGAACGTTCGCCCCCCCCGAGGAAGGATCCTCAAGGAGCCCGTCATGCACAAGGCCTTCCGCCTGCTGTTCGTCGCCCTCCTCCTGCTCGTCTCCGCCGCCCTCGCCCGTGCCGCCACCCTGGATGGCATCGACGCGCTCTCCTCCACGGTCATGCAGGAGCACCAGAGCTCGTTCTCGGGGCTCGGCCTGCGCGCGCGCCTCCATTCGGCCCAGATCGTCGAAGGCTTCGAGCTCCTGCCCTACGTCGAGTACTGGCGCACGAGCACGACGGTGGACGCGTTCGGCATCACCGCCGCGCGCAAGGACGCGACCCTGGGCGCGGACGTGCGCTACTCCTTCCGCCGCAGCGGCTGGCGGCCCTATCTCGGGGGCGGCTTCGGCCTGCACTTCCTCTCCAGCGACGTGAAGATCTCCCAGCCCTCGCTGGGCCTGAGGGGCGGACACGACTCCGTGATCCGTGGCGGCCTCTCGGCGATGGGAGGCGCCGCGTTCCCGCTGACGAGCCACTTCGACAACTTCGTCGAGCTGAAGTACCACCACCTCTCGGGCATGAGCCAGCTCAAGCTCAGCTTCGGCATCGGCTGGACCCTCTGAGCCTTCCGGCGGTGCCGGGGTTGCGGGGCGATTCTCGCGCTCGGCGCCGCATCCGCCTGGCTGCGGGAGCCGACGAAGCGCTCGCGCGGGACTGCCGGCGTGAGCGCCGGCTGCGGGAGCCTCAGGCTCCCGGCGTGGCGGGCTGGGCTTCTTCCGGCCGGGGCGGCTGACCGACCCGATGCAGGATGACGCTGGGGCACACGTCCACGCAGGCTTCGCCGCAGGCGGGGCCGTAGGCGACGCACTTCTCGTGGTCGACCAGGATCGTCTTGCCGTCCCAGCTGATCGCCCCCGCCGGGCACTTGGCCACGCAGCGGCGGCAGAGGGTGCAGCCCACCGCGCAGGCCGCGCGGACCACGCTCTTCTTGTCGTAGGCCACGCAGGACAGCTCGATCCGATGGACGCGCGGGACGAAGCTCCACAGGTCCTTCGGACAGGTGGTCACGCAGATCCCGCAGCCCGTGCAGCGCTCGTGGTCCACGGCGGGGATGCCCTCGGCGGTCAGCGTCAGCGCGTCGAACGGGCAGGCCTCCACGCACTCGCCCAGACCCAGGCAGCCGTTCTTGCAGGCCTTCGGTCCGCCGAAGACGAGCGACGCGGCGGAGCAGGTCTCGATCCCGGCGTAGCGCGCCTCGTCGCGCGCATAGGCCGTCGTCCCGTGGCACCGCAGCACCACGACCCGGTCCACGACGGTCCCCAGTTGCTTGCCCGTCAGCTCGGCCACCGCGCCGGCCACCGAGGCGCGTCCGGGGATGCACAGGCTGGGCGACACCTCGGTGCGCTCGACCACCGCCTCGGCGTAGGCCTGGCAGCCGGCGAAGCCGCAGGCGCCGCAATTGGCGGAGGGCAGGCGATCGCGCACGCGCTCCACGAGCGGGTTCACGGGCACCTGGAAGCGAGCCGCCGCCAGGGCCAGGGCGAAGCCGAACACGAGCCCGAGGAGGGTGAACACCGCCAGACCCCACGTGGCCACGCCCAGCGCCTGCGATTCCATCGTCCCTCCTCGCCGCCTAGCGGAAGAAGTCCAGGCCCGAGAAGCCCATGAAGGCGAGGGCGAACAGTCCGGCCAGCGCGAACGCGATCGGCAACCCCTGGAAGGGCTGCGGGACGCGCGCGTACTCCATCCGCTCCCGCGCGCACGACATCAGGAAGAGGGCGAAGGCGAAGCCCACGCCGGAGCCCGCCGCCAGGGCGAGGGCGTCCAGCGGGCCGGAGGACGACTGGGCGTTGAGCAGGGGCACCGCGAGGATGATGCAGTTGGTCGTGATCAGCACCAGGTAGATGCCGAAGCGGCGGTGCAGTCCCGGGTGGGTCTTGCGCAGCATGGTGTCCAGGAACTGCACGACGAAGGCCACGACCCCGATGAACACGAGGATCTGCAGGAAGCCGAGGTGCAGGGGGCGGAGCACGAACGTGTCGAGCGCCCAGGAGAGCATGGCCGTGAAGATCATGACTAGCGTGAAGGTGATGCCCATGCCGATGGCCGTGTCGCGCCGCTTCGAGACCCCGAAGAAGATGCAGAGGCCGAGGTAGCGCGTGAAGACGAAGTTGTTGATGAGCGCGGCGGCGAGCATCACGGTGAGGAGCAGCGCCCACGTCGCCGGCTTCACGTCACGGCGGAGCGGCGGGGCGACCACCTCGAGACGGTAGTGATCCGCCGGCTGGAGGCGCTGCCCGAAGGTGAGGATCAGGCGGTTCCCCGGAGCCGTGCGCACGTCCTGGAGGGGAATGGGGATGTCGGGCTCCAGGGCCAGGGTGAGGCGGAAGTTCTCGGGATCGAGGCGCGCGAGCGGCGCGGAGAAGCGCAGGCGCAGCTCGTTGGGCGCGTGCACGCGCGCGCTCAGCAGCCGCGGAGCGGCGGCCGGCACGGGCGTCGCCGGCGACGAGGGCCCCGCCGCCGGCACCGGAGCGGCGGAGAGGAGCCAGGCGGCGACGAGCCCGAGCCCAAGAAGCCAGGTCGCCGCGCGCGAGGCTCCTTCGCGCCCGGGAGCCCGGGGCCCGCGCCTAGACACCGTGACCTCCGCTCGGCGACGGGGCTTTCGCCCGCGCGCCCTGCGCGCGGCGCTCCACCCAGTTGAAGAAGGCCATCAGCAGACCGATCGAGAAGAAGCCGCCCGCCGGCAGCGCGAAGAAGAGCAGCGGCTTCCCCGGCGCCAGCGGGATCCCGGCGATCGCGCCGCTGCCCAGCAGCTCGCGGAAGGCGCCGATCGTGACCAGCGCGATGAGGAAGCCCAGCCCCATGCCCAGCCCGTCGAAGAAGCTGGGCGCCAGCGGTTGACGCGAGGCGAAGATCTCGAGCCGCGAGATGATGATGGCGAACGCCACGATCAGCTTCACGTACAGGCCGACCTGCGCGTAGAGCGCCGGCGTGAAGGCCTGGAGCGCCATGTCGATGGCGCTCACCCAGACCGCGATGATGATCGTGTAGACCGGGATGCGCACCCGCGGATGGATGAGCCCGTGAGCGAGCGACACGGTGACGCTGGACAGGACCTGCACGCACAGCACGGCCACGCCGAGCAGCAACCCGTTCGCCACCGTGGTGGTCACCGCCACCGCGGGGCAGAGGCTGAGAGCCAGGCGGAACACCGGGTTCTCGGCGAGGATGCCGTTCAGGATCAGCTCCCGGGCGCTCGGCACGGGGGAGGCGATCTTCGTCGGCGGGGGCGTGGGCGGGGACTGGGGCGCGGTGCTCACAGCTGCCCCTCCAGGTGAGGCGCCAGCAGCCACCAGCGCCGGCGGAAGTGGTCCACGGTGTTCTTCACCCCGTCGGTGACCGCCCGGCTCGAGATCGTGGCGCCGGTCACGGCGTAGACGGGGCGCCGGCGCTCGCGCTGCAGGAGCGCGAGGTGGCGCGCCGGGCCGTCCGGGGCGCGGCGGGCGAAGGCGATCAGCGCGGCCTTCCAGTCCTCGGGCATCGGATCGCGGGTCACGGTGAGATGGGCGATCTCCTCGGCCGTGCGCCCCACGTACTGCTCGCGGAACCAGGGCTGGGCCACCTCGGCCCCGAGACCGGGGTCGTCCTGGGTCTCGATCACCCGCATGTCCACGATCTCGAAGTCGGGGCGCATGGCCACGAAGAAGCGGATGACCGACTTGTACCCCTGGGCGCGGCCCTCCACCACGAACCCCGCCAGCTCCCGCCCGCGCAGGGCCACGAACAGGCGGCTCAGCGGCAGGAGCCCGCGGGGCTCCGCCACCGGCGCGGACAGGCTGCGCTCGCCCGCCAGCGCCCCGTCGAGCGTGAAGATCACCTCGCGGGCCCGGCCCGCGGCTCCCCCGAAGGGCGCCGCCAGGTAGACGACCCGGCGCAGGGCCGGCGCCAGGTACTGGCGCACCTCGATCAGGCGCGCGTCCGCGCCCAGCCCGAGCATGTCGCGGATCGCCTCCCGCTCCGAGGTCTCCGTGGCCGCGCGGCGATAGCGATCCGTGCCCAGGTAGACGGCGCCCAGCACGGCCGCGCCCACGAGGCAGGCCATCGTCATGGAGAGGACGATGCGGCCGATCTCCCGGCCCGTGAGCCGTGGCCGCGGCTGGATCACGTGGAGGGTCATGAGGGCGCCCCCGCCGCCTGCACCCGCCGCGGCCGGAACCAGAGGTCGAGCGCGGGCACCATGGCGTTCGCGATCAGGATGGCGAAGCAGATGCCTTCGGGGTAGCCGCCCCAGAGGCGGATCAGCCCGGTGAGCAGGCCGATGAGCACGCCGAACACGAACTGCCCGGGGCGCGTGTTCGGCGAGGTGACGTAGTCGGTCGACATGAAGAGCGCGCCCAGCCAGACGCCGCCCGAGAGGAGGTGCAGCCAGGCGGCGCCGGTCGCGGAGGTGATCAGGGCGAGGCCGACGAACACGCCGAGAGGCGCGGCTAGGTTGATGATGCCCCGCGCCAGCAGGACCGCGGCGCCGACGACGATGAAGAGCACGGAGACTTCGCCGATCGAGCCGGGCCGCAGGCCGATGAGCAGGCGGAACCAGCCCTCGGGACCGCCGATCGAGTGGATGGCGGCGGAGAGGCTCTGCTCCCGCATGATGCCGAGCGGCGTGGCGGTCGTGATCGCCTCGAGGCGGATGTACCAGTTGCGGGGTCCCGGCACGGACCAGCCGATCGTCATGGCCACCGGGAAGCTGGCCATCATGAAGGCGCGGCCGACCATGGCCGGGTTGAAGAGGTTGTAGCCCAGCCCGCCGAAGATCATCTTCCCGAGCAGGATGGCGAAGGCCCCGCCGATCAGCGCGGCCCACCAGGGCACGAGCGGCGGCAGGGTGAGGGCGAGCAGGAGCCCCGTGCACACGGCGCTGCCGTCGGCGATCGTGGAGCGCCGGCGCAGCGCGCGCGTGGCCAGCCACTCGCCGGCCACGGCCCCCACCACCGCCGCCAGGATCACCTCCAGCGCCGGCGGGCCGAAGGCCCAGATTCCCCAGGCCATCGTGGGCAGCAGCGCCGCGTTCACCCACCACATGATGCGCGGCGTGGTCTCCGCCGCGCGCAGATGCGGTCCGGGCGTGACGACGAAGGCGCCCGCGCCCACGCTCTCGGTCATCGCGTCCCCGCGGGCAGGCTGGCGCGCTGCTTGCGGAGCGCGCTCTTGGCGAGCTGCATGAACTGCACGAGCGGGCGCTGCGCGGGGCAGACGTAGCCGCAGGCGCCGCACTCGTAGCACTCCTCGGCCCCGAATTCCGCGCTCTCCGTGGCGCGCCCGGCCTCGACCCGAATGGACACCTGGTTGGGCTCGAGCCCGAGCGGGCAGGCCTCGAGGCACCGCGAGCAGTGGACGCACGGGCCGTAGCCTTCCTCGAACGGCCCCTTGCCGCTCAGGAGCACGAGACCGTTCATGCCCTTCACCAGCGGCACGTCCAGCCGCGGCAGCGCGCGCCCCATCATCGGCCCGCCGGAGACGATCCGCGTCGCCTCCGCGGTGAGGCCGCCGCAGAAGCGCACGAGATCCGCGAGCCAGGTACCGATCGGCGCGCGGACGTTGCGCGGCTGGACGATCCCCGGCCCGGTGACGGTGACGATGCGGTCCAGCAGCGGGCGGCGGTAGCGCACCGCGTCGTGGATCGCCGCCGCGGTCGCCACGTTCTGCACCACGACGTGCACGGCGTAGGGCAGGGCCCGCGGCGGGATCACGCGGCCGGTCAGCGCGGTGACGAGCTGCCGCTCCGCGCCCTGGGGATAGCGGGCCGGCACGATCGCCACCTCCAGGCGCACGTCCCCCCTCTCGCTCGCGCGCGCGGCCGCGGCCAGGGCGGCGGCGCCGTCGCGCTTGTCGGACTCCACGCCGAAGAGCACGCGGCTCACGCCGACGATGCGGGCGATCAGGCCCGCGCCCTCCACGATCGCGTGCGGCTCGGAGAGCATGAGCCGGTAGTCGGCGGTCAGGTAGGGCTCGCATTCGGCGCCGTTGACGAGCAGCGTGTCCACGGTGACGCCCGCGGGGAGCGCGAGCTTGCGATGCGTGGGAAAGGCCGCGCCGCCCAGGCCCACGATCCCGGCCTCGCGGATGCGCTCCAGCATCTCGGCGGGCGCGAGCGAGCGCCACTCCGGATCCTCCGGGAACTCCAGGCTCTCCGCGGCTCCGTCGCGGGCGATCACGATGGCCTGGGTCTGGACGAGCGTCGGGTGCGGCTGGCGATCGATCGCCTTGACCTTGCCGCTCACGCTGGCGTGCAGGGGGACGCCGCTGCCCTGGGCCTCGGCGATCTTCTGCCCGCGCCGCACCAGGTCCCCCTTCTTGACGACCGGCACGGCGGGGTCGCCCAGATGCTGCACGAGGGGCAGGCACACCTCCGCGGGCGCCGGCAGGTCCTCGATGGACCGGTCGGCGGTGGCCTCCTTGCGGGGAGCGGGATGGCTCGGGCCCTTGCCGAGGACCCGCAGGTCGAGGAGCTGCATGCCGGCTAGAGGAAGAGGGTGTCGAGCACGCCCGGCCAGCCGCGGAAGCGGCTCGGACCGAGCAGGAACGCGGCCGTGGAGTTGTGGTCGGAATCCAGGCCCGTGCGGGCCAGCACGGTCACGCTCAGGTGGCCATCGGCGGGCCGGCCGTCCCGCGCGTCCAGGATGTGGCCGCAACGGTGGCCGGCGATGATCCGGTAGCGCTCCGTGTTCGCGCTGGTGGCGACCGCGGCGTCGCGCAGCGTGTAGACGCGCGCCGTGCGGCCGCTCACCGGATGGAACAGCGCGACGGACCAGCCCTCGGCGCCCTCCTCGGGGACACCCAGGCCGTAGACGTTGCCGCCCGCGTCCACCAGACCCGAGGTGACGCCCTCGGCGCGCATCGCCTCGACCGCGCGGTCGATCGCCCAGCCCTTGCCGATGGAGCCGAGGTCGAGCCCCATCCCGCGCCGGGCCAGGGACACCGTGCTCGCCGCGCGGTCCACGCGCACGCCCTCCCAGCCGGTCGCGGCCAGCGCCCGATCCACCTCCGCGGTCGTGGGCAGGCTGGTCCGCTCGGGGCCGTAGAAGCCGTAGAGCGTCATCAGCGGCAGCACGGTGGGGTCGTAGAGGCCGCCGGAGCGACGCGCGCAGGCGAGCGCGTGCTCCACGACCTCGATGACGGCGTGCGGCAGGCGCTGCCCGCCCAGCCCCGCCGCGCGATTCAAGCGCGTGAGGTCGCTGTCCCCGCGGTGCACGCTCATCTGCCGATCCACTTCGCGCATGGCCGCGAAGGCGCGCTCCACCGCGCGACGAGCGCGCTCGCGATCGGGATGGCGCGCGACCACGCGCACCCACGTCCCCAGGAGAGGCCGACCTGCCTCGAGGCTCGACATCCCCGCGGGCCGGAGGCGCCGCAGCCAGGGCGTCAGCGCGCCGGCCCCGGCAAGCAAGCCCAAGCCCGCGAGGAAGCGGCGTCGAGTGAAGCGCGATTCCCGGGGCGGAACGGAAGTGGCAATCGGGCCAAGCTCGGCTCGGGGCATCGCGCACTCCTCGGCCAGGCGGTGGATTCCCGCCGGCGACCCCGGGCGGGCAAGGTAGGCGGCTGCACTGCCTATCTAGCATGATTCATGCACGGTATGGGGGCCCCGGTCAAGGCCGGCCTGGCACCTCTTGCCGGGCGCTAAGACGGCGTAACCGGCTCACCCTCAATAAGGAGCGCGAAATTGGGCAAGGTACCTGAGTTCTACGTCGACGCCGACCTCTGCACCGAGTGCGGGGACTGCATCACGGCCATGCCGCAGGCGTTCCGAAAAGTCGAAGGCGAAGAAGTCGCAGAGGCTTACAACACCAGCCTGGCCGACAGCGACCTGCCAAATCTGGAGAAGGTCATGTCAGACTGTCCGGCCAGCGCGATCCTCTGGAAGAAGTGAGGCCCGCATGAATCCCCTCGACCCACGCACGATCCTTCGGGATTCCGTGCTCGAGATCCGCGGCGATGGCAAGGCCGGCGGGGGGCTCGTGCTGGCGTTTCAGAGCCTGGCGAACCTGGCACTGACCGATCCCACGCTGCACGTGCAGGAGTGGCCGTTCTTCAGCTCCGCCCGGCGCGGAGCCAACATCCGCTCGTTCGTTCGCATCAGCGCGCGCCCCATCCGCATCGCCTGCGAGGTCACGCGCCCGTCCATGGTGCTGCTCATGGACGAAGGCGCCGCGCGCTCCGCGGACTTCGCCCAGGGCGTGCCCGCCGGCGGGACCTTCGTGTTCAACACGCGCCATACCCCCGAGGCCTGCGCGAAGCACTTCCGGCTCTCGGGCCGCGTCTTCACCATCGCGGGCGACGACATCGGCATCCGCTTCCTCAAGGCCTCGATCGGGAACGTCTCGGCCTACGTCGCCATGGCCCAGGCGATCGGCGGCTTCGAGCCCGAGATCGTGATGAACACGTTCCTCGCCACGCTGAAGAAGCGCCGCATCCCCGAGAGCATCCTGCAGCGCAACCGCGAGGCGCTCGAGGCCAGCCTCGCCGAGGTCCGCTCCGGAGTGTTCGACGAGGCCCGGCCCGGCGATCACGACGCGCCGCGTTTCGCGGGCTACGGGGACCTGCCGGTCGGCGCCCAGACCGCGCTGCGCCTGTCGCAGAGCAACCAGACGGCCTTCTACGCGCGCAGCGGGGTGCGGCTCCACTTCGCCGATCCCGAGGGCAAGTGCAACGGCTGCTCGCACTGCATCACGAACTGCCCCGAAGGCATCATCCTCTGGGAGCCCGATCCGAAGATCGGGGTCAGGGTGACGGGCGCCGAGGTCAGCACCTACTGCAAGCTGTGCAACGAGTGCATCAGCGTCTGCCCGTTCGACCTGTTCACCGAGGTGCCCTTCGAGGAGAAGTGGCAGGAAGCGGAGGTGGCCTCATGAGCGCCCCAGAACTCACCGCCTTCCCGCGCGTGACGACGCCGTCCGGCGAGCGCTACGAAGGCGTCATCGATCTCGAGCCCGTGAAGCGGGCGCACAAGCCGCTCTACACCGAGCGCACCGAGGTGACCGCCGACGGCAACGCCGCCGCCGCGCTGGCCGTGCTGCAGATGTGGCGCTGCGTCGTGTACGCGGGCTTCCCCATCACGCCCTCGACGAAGTGGATCGAGATGATCTCCGCCCACGTGGCCGGGCAGGCGGGCTCGCTCAAGCGGGTCAAGCTGATGGAGGCCGAGCACGCGGTGGCCGACTACCTGGCGGCCGCCGGCGCCACCTGCCGTGACCTGATCTTCCCCACCGCCACCAGCGCCGTCGGCCTCGACCACATGTACGAGACCGTGAAGTCGCTGGGCGCGAGCGGCCTCGGGAACGTGATGATCATCAACGTCTATCGCGCCACGGCGAACTACCCGCTCTGCATCGAGGGCGACCCTTCGGACACCTTCGGGCAGCGCGACTCCGGCATGATCCAGGTGTCGTGCCGCGGCAAGCAGCAGATCTACGACACGATCCTGCAGATGCCCTGCGTGAGCATGCACCACGACGTGCTCACACCCTCGATGCCGGGCTTCTACGGCATCAAGGACAGCCACCGCAACGCCCGGCTGCTCTGCGAGCCGGATGCGGCGATCCACCAGTTCCAGGATCGCTGGATCGAGCCCTGCCCCCTGCCGGGCCTCATCAACGGCGACACGGCGATGGGCAATTGCGTCACCTCCCGCTATTTCCAGGGCTTCAAGGTGGCGCAGCGACGGCGCTTCGAGAAGGTGCTCGACGTGCTGCCCCAGGTGGGCGCGGACTTCGAGCGCACCTTCGGGCGCCCGGGCCTCTCATTCTTCGAGACGGCGGGCTGGCCCGAATCGGGCGGCGTGGACCTGGCGGTCGTGAGCATGGGCCCCGACTTCGGCACCTTCGAGGAGATCCGCGAGGCCTACGCCAAGACCCACGGCCTCAAGGTGGCCGGGCTCTGCATCCGGCTGCTCTCCCCGTTCCCGCGCGAGGCGGTGCGCGAGAAGCTGCGGCGCGCGCGCGTCGTGCTGGTCGTCAACCAGGCGCACCACCAGGGCCGCGGCCACCTCACGCTCGACGTGGCCGACGCCCTCATCAACCTGCCCTCGCCCCCCGCCGTGGTCAGCACCTTCTGCGGCATGGGCGGCGCGGACGTCTCCGAAGCCACCTGGGAGGCCATGCTGGACAACGGCCGTCGCGCGCTGTCCGGCGACATGCCGCCTCCCTACCAGATCTTCCACGAGGGGGCCGCGCTATGAGCAGCTACAAGGAGATCGCCACGCGCGATTCCTGCTTCCGGCCCGGCTCGACGCTGTGCCCCGGCTGCATGGAGTCGATGGCGTTCCAGAACATCGGCCGCACCACAGACAACGGCGTCAAGACCATCTTCACGATCGGCACGTCCTGCGCCGAGGTGTCCACGCTCTTCTTCCCCAACGTCGTGGCCTGGGGCCGCGGCGAGGAGCCGCCGGACGAGTTCAACAAGAGCTTCGCCATCCTGCACAACGTCTTCGAATCGGCGGCTTCCTGCGCCGAGGCGGTGCGCGACGTGGCCGACGTCCTCACCGACCACGGCGCGCTCAAGCAGCCGGTGCAGGTGCTCGCCAACAGCGGGGACGGCGGGGCGATCGCCATCGGGCTCCGCGCCCTGCTGCACACGATCAACCGGCGCGCGCACATCACCGTGGTGGTGCTCGTGAACGAGGTGTTCGCCAACACCGGGTTCCAGTACAGCCCGGCGGCGACGCCGCTCACCGACACCAGCACGACCCCGGCGGTCGGGCCGGCGCCGGGGAACCAGTACCTGCCGATCGACTACCTGCACCTGTGCATCGCCGCCGGCGCCGACCTGGTGGCTCAGGTGAGTCCCGCCCACGGTCGTCTGTTCCAGAAGACCGTGGAGGACGCGCTCGAGTGCAAGGGCACGGCCGTCATCTTCGTGCCGGCGCCCTGCATCAGCGGCTGGAAGTTCGCCGACGGCCACACCATGGAGATCGCTCTGCTCGGGGCGCGCGCCGGGGTCTTCCCGACCTTCGTGTGGAAGCGCGGTCAGGGAGGCAAGGTCACCGACTGCCAGCGCGAGGCCGAGAAGCGCCCCAAGCTGGAGGAGTTCATGGCGCCGCAGCGGCGCTACGCACACCTGCTGGAGCGCGACCGCGCCACGGGCGAGGTGAAGGTGAAGCCGGGCCGCGAGCCCCAGCTCGAGCAGTTCCGAGCCTGGGTGCAGGCCAACGTGGAGAGGCTCTACGCCCTGGCCGACCTGAAGAATTAGCCGTAGATCAGTCGCAGGGCCGCACCGCGGGGCCGGGCGATGAGCCCGGCCTCGGCAATTGAGCGCGAGGCGGCGCCGAACTTGCGCCTCGAGCGCGCTCGGCGCCCGCGCGGTAGACTCGCGACGGAGCCCGCGTGCCGGTCTTCCCGAGCGGCGCGGCGAACGCCGAGGGCACGAGCTTGCGACCCTTCCTCGTGGTACCGCTGCTGACGCTACTGGCTTCGAGTGCTGGCTGCGCGAGGCACGCGGAGAAGGCCTACCGTCACCCTGAGACGGGACTCACGTTTCCCAGTGAGATCGGCCACTACCGGCGCGTCAGCGTGATCCGCTTCCGCGACCCGCGACTTGGCGTACGGATAAGGTATGAGGGGCCTGGCCGCGCCGACGTCTTCGTGTACGACTGCGGATTCCGCAAGATACCGACGGGCGTTGATGGCGATGAATTCCAGCGTGCCTTCGCGCAGTCCGACCGGAATATCGCCACCTTGACGACCGTGCCACCCTTCAAGGGCGGAACGAAGGTGCTGGAGGCCCGGCCCACCATCAACGTCCAAGGGCGGGTCGCGAGGCTGCAGGTTGCGGCCTATGCAAGCACGGAGGTACAGGGGGATGGATCCGAGATTCTGGTGCAGACGTGGCTGCTGATGACGGGCTACAGGGACAATTTCTTGAAGCTGCTCTTCACGATCCCCGGGGAGGGGCTCGGAGTGTCACAGCCGGAGCTCCGGATGTTGATCCTCGGCTTCGTCGACGCGAATCGTCGCCAGATGGAGGCCTTCCTTCTACCCAGGAAGACGCCCTAGCTGGAGACCGCGAGCGCGACTAGGCAGGCGCCCGATCGCTCCGGATCAGTACGAGAACCCCAGCAGCCCCGGGTCGGGCATCAGGTCGGGGCTCCAGGGATCGGGCAGGATCTCCACCTCGCAGGGCTGCGGCACCACGCTCATGGCCGCGAGCTTGATGTCCTCGACGAGCTGCGGGGCGTAGGGGCAGAAGGGCGTCGTCAGCAGCATCTTGATCAGCGTACGCGTCGGCTCGATCACGATCTCGCGCACGAGCCCCAGGTCCACGACCGAGAGCCCGATCTCGGGGTCCATCACCGTCTCGAGCGCCGCCTTGACGGCGAACTGCTGCTGGCTCGGCCCGGTCGAGTCGGGCGCCGTCGGCGCCGCCGCGTCGGCGCCGCGCGCGGCGGCCGCCTCGGAGGCTTGCGGAGCGGCCGCGGGATCCCGGTTCTCTTCGCTCATGCCCAACCCACCTTGATCTCGTCGCCCTCGACCTTGACCGCGTACGCCGGCACCGGCGCGGTCGCCGGCAGCGCCAGCACCGCGCCCGTGCGGATGTCGAATCGTGCCCCGTGCCGCGGGCACTCGATGACGTGGTCCTCCAGCGGCCCCTCGGCCAGCGGGCCGCCGTCGTGCGTGCACACGTCGTCGAGCGCGTAGTACGTCCCGTCCACCAGGAACAGCGCGATCGGCTGGTCTTCGAGCCGCACGACCTTGACGCCGCCCTCCGGCACCTCGCCCACCCGCGCCACCGTCACGAAGAGGTCGCTCACGCCGTCTCCTCCTCCTCGCCCGGCCACTGCGTCAGGCCGTAGACGCCGGCCTTGAGCGTCTTCAGGGCGAGCAGGGCGCACTTCAGGCGCACCGGCCCCAGCTCGATCCCCAGCATCTCGAGCACGTCCTCGCGCGTGAGCTTCTTGACCTCCTCCAGCGGCTGGCCCTCCAGGCGCTCGCAGAGCATCGAGGCGGAGGCCTGGCTGATGGAGCAGCCGTGGCCCGAGTGGCGGATCTTCTCGATGCGACCGTCCTTCACTTCGATGTCGATGCGGAGCTGGTCGCCGCACAGCGGGTTCGCGTCCTCGTAGGTGATGTCGGGATGCTCGAGCAGGCCGCGGTTCCGCGGGTGACGGTAGTGATCGAGGATGTTCTCCCGGTAGACCTCGTCCCATTCGCTCATCGGCCGAAGACCTCGCGGGCGTGATGGAGGCCCTCGACCAGGGCGTCGACGTCCTCCGGCACGCTGTAGCAGTGGAAGGAGGCGCGCACCGAGGCGTGCACGCCCAGCTTCTCGTGCAGCGGCATGGCGCAATGGTGCCCGGCGCGCACGGCCAGGCCGTGGTGGTCGAGCACCGTCGCCACGTCGTGCGGGTGGATGTCTCCCAGCGCGAAGGCCACGACGCCCCCGCGCTTCTCCGCGGGCGGCCCGAGGATGCGCAGGCCCGGCACCTCGGGCAGGCGCTCCAGCGCGTGCGCCGCGAGGGCGCGGTCGTGGGCGAAGACCGCCTCCATGCCCAGCTCCTCGAGGAAGCCCACCGCCGCGCGCAGGCCGATGGCCTCGGCGATGGGCATGGTGCCGGCCTCGAACTTCCACGGCAGCTCGTTCCACTTGGCGCCCGTGAGCTTCACCTCGCGGATCATCTCGCCCCCGGCGAGGAAGGGCGGCATGGCCTCGAGCAGCTCGCGCCGCGCCCACAGCGCGCCGATGCCGGTGGGGCCGAGCATCTTGTGCCCCGTGCAGGCGAGGAAGTCGCAGCCCAGAGCGCGCACGTCCACGGGCATGTGGGGCACGCTCTGCGAGGCGTCCACCAGCGTCAGGGCCCCCGCGGCCTTCGCCTGGCGCGCGATCTCGGCGATCGGGTTCACCGTGCCGAGCACGTTCGAGACGTGCACCACGCCCACCAGCCGCACGCGCCCGTCCGCGAGGAGGCCGGGCAGCGCCTCCAGCTCCAGCTCGCCCGTCGCGGTCATGGGCACGAAGCGCAGCTCGACGTGGCGCTCGGCCGCCAGGATCTGCCAGGGCACGAGGTTCGCGTGGTGCTCCATCTCGGTGAGCACGATGGCGTCGCCGCTCGCGAGCGCCGAGCGCCCCCACGCGTAGGCCACCAGGTTGATGGCCTCGGTGCTGTTGCGGGTGAAGACCACCTCCCGCGGGGCGCGGGCGCCGATGAAGCGGGCGAGCTTCGCGCGCGCGTCCTCGTAGGCCGCGGTCGCCTCCTCGGCGATCGCATAGATGCCCCGGTGGATGTTGGCGTTGTAGCGGCGGTAGAAGTCGTCCATGGCCGCCAGCACGACGTCCGGCTTCTGCGCGGTCGCCGCGCTGTCCAGGTAGACGAGGGGCGGCTCGCGCCGCGCGGCGAGCAGCGGGAAGCGCTCGCGCACCGCGCGCGGGTCGAAGCCGGAGCGTCTCGAGGCCGGGGCGGCCGTCGCGGCCCCGGTCCGCGTGGTGGCCATGGTGACCTATCCGATCTTGGCTTGGATCACGCCGCGCAGCTGGTCGCGCACGCTCTCGAGCGGGATGCGATCCAGCACCGGCGCGAAGAACCCCTCGACGATGAGGCGCTCGGCCACGTTCGCGGGCAGCCCGCGCGTCCTCAGGTAGTACATCTGCTCCTCGTCCACCGTGCCGATCGTGGCCCCGTGCGTGCAGCGCACGTCGTTGGCCAGGATCTCCAGGCCGGGGATGCTGTCGGCCCGCGCGGTCGGGGACAGGAGCAGGTTGCGATTCGCCTGGTAGGCGTCGGTGCGCTGCGCCCCCTCCGCCACCTGGATGAGCCCCTGGTACACGCTGCGGGCGCGGTCCTTGAGCGCGCTCTTGATGAGGAGGTCGCTCGTGGTGTGCGGGGCCAGGTGCTTCTGCAGCGTGTGCAGGTCGAAGTGCTGGCGGCGGTCGCCGAACATGAAGCCGTGCACGAAGGCCTGCGCTCCCTCGCCGCTCAGGCGGAAGTAGGAATTCGTCTTCGTCATGCGCCCGCCGAGCAGGGTCTGGATCCACTGCAGCTCGGCGCCGCGGTCCAGCCGCACGCGCTGGTTCGAGTAGTGGAAGACGTTCCGCCCCCACTCCTGCAGGTGACCGTAGACCAGCTTCGCCTCCTCGCCGACGTAGACCTCGGTGGCGCCGTTGTAGAAGGAGATCCCCTCGGCCGTCTCCGAGCGCAGGTCCTCGACGATCGTGGCGCTCGCGCCGCGGCCCAGCACCACGACCGAGCCCGGGGCGCTGGCGGCGCCGGCGCCGTCCAGCCATTGCACGACGTGGAGCGGCAGCTCGACCCGCGCCCCGTCCGGCACCCAGACGAAGGCGCCGCCCGCGCGCGCCGCCTGGTGGAGCGCGGCGTACTTGTCGTGGTCCGGCTCGACCAGCGCGTGCAGCCGGCCTTCGAGCTTGTCCGGGTGCTCGCGCAGCGCCCGCTCGAGCGAGCAGAGGATCACGCCCTGCCGCGCGAGCGACGGGTGCGTCTGCTCCAGCACGACCTCGCTGTTGCGCTGGACGACCAGGCCGATCGCCCCGCTCTCGCCCGCCAGCCGCGCCACCAGCGCGGTCGGCAGGTCGTCCACCCCGCGGGCGCGGAGCCCGGGGGCGAACGGGTCGAGCCCGTCCAGGGCGAGCGAGCCGAAGTCCGTGCGCCGCCACAGATCGAGGCGCCGGTCCGGCCAGGGCAGGCGCTCCGCCAGCGTCGCCGCCCGACGCCGCTGGTCGAGCGCCCAGGCGGGCTCGCCGGCGCGGACCGCCCGCTCGATGGCCCGCTCGGGCCACGCGGCCGCGCCGCCCGCCACCGGCATCACGGTCTGCGCGTCGGCCGTCATCCCACCGAGCCCTCCATCTGGAGCTGGATGAGGCGGTTCATCTCGACCGCGTACTCCATGGGCAGCTCCTTCACCACGGGCTCGATGAAGCCCGCGACGATCATGGCCGCCGCCTCGTCCTTCGCCACGCCGCGGCTCTGCAGGTAGAAGAGCTGCTCGTCGCCGATCTTCGAGACCGTGGCCTCGTGGCCGATCGAGACCTGGTCCTCCTCGATCTCCATGGACGGGTAGGTGTCCGACCGCGAGGTCTCGTCGAGGAGCAGCGCGTCGCAGTTCACCGTGCTCCGGCAGTCCACCGCGCCCTTGACGACCTTGACGAGCCCGCGGTAGCCGGCGCGGCCGCCATCCTTGCTGATGGACTTCGAGACGATCTTGCTCGAGGTGTGCGGCGCGGCGTGCACGGCCTTGGCGCCCGCGTCCTGGTGCTGCCCGCGGCCGGCGAAGGCGATCGACAGCACCTCGCCGTGCGCGCCCGGCTCCAGCATGTAGATGCTCGGATACTTCATCGTGAGCTTGCTGTTGTGCACCACGAATCCGTTCGCCACGAAGTTGTGGGCGCCCTCGATCTCGATGTCCCACGTGTCCTCGACGCCGTCCGGCTCGATGGACGTCACGCGGCTGAAATAGACCGGCTGCTCCAAGGAGCCTTCCCCGAAGTAGAGGAAGTAGTGCGTGTACTCCTTCAGCTCCTTGCCGAGCGGCTTCTTCTCCCGTCGAGTCCACTTCGTGATCTTATGCGGGTCCAGGCCGCACGAAATCGCCAGCGTCTTCACGTCTTCGAGGAGAGCGCGGTTCGCACTGGTGATCGACAGGTTCTTGTGGTTGGCACGACGATGACCGTCGGCGGCAATGTAGCCCTCGATGTACGCGAGCCTCTGGCTCCGCGGGAGGCGATATACCCAGGACGGGATGTGCTTCTCGATCGCTCGACCCGTCACTCCGAGAGCCACGAACCAGTCCCGGAGCCGCACCGAATTGACCCGCACGACCACGCCGTGGATCTGGTAGTCCACGCCGAACGCTCCGCCCAGCATCTCGAGGAGCCGGGCATGGGCCGGGTCGCGCTTCGGGACGGCGAAGCAGACGCGCGAGCCGTCCAGGTAGCCGTCACCGGCGTACAGACCCAACAGCCACATCAGATCGTCGGAACTCTCCGTCGGCAGGGTGACGTTCTTCGTCCCTCGCGCGGGGACCGGCTCGAAGACCTTGGGGCGGCCATGGTCGGGGATCGTGCCGGAGATGGCCACGCGGTCGCCCTCTTCGAGCTGGTCCAGACGCCTCCAGACCAGCGAGACCCGCGTGCCCGTCTTCACCAGGGCCAGGAAGGGATGGTTTGCCGTCGCCCGGACCTCCCGCTGGTTCTCGGTCCGGAGGCGAAACACGGGTTGCTTGCCACTGTAGCGCTTGGCGACGACGGCATGGCGCTCCCACTCCATCTCCGAGTTGAGCGAGTACGCCTTCGATCCGGGCTCGATGCTCGCGATGGGCACGAGATCGTTGTTCAGCATCACGGCCGCATCGCCCGTCAGGCATCCCAGGTTCCCGTCCACCCACTCCATGGTCGCGTCGCGGTAGGCCACGGCGCGCTTGGTGACCAGGTTGTAGACGTTGTTCGACCAGTTCTGGATGGTCGTGTAGCGGCAGCGCGCGCCCGGCCGGACGATGATCTCGACCACCGCGGAGTGCAGCGAGTCGCTGGAGTAGATCGGCGCGGTGCAGCCCTCGACGTAGTGCACGTAGGCGCCCTCGTCGACGATGATCAGGGTGCGCTCGAACTGGCCCATGTCCTTGGTGTTGATCCGGAAGTAGGCCTGGAGCGGCACGTCCACGTGCACGCCCCGGGGGACGTAGATGAACGAGCCGCCCGACCACACCGCGGTGTTGAGCGCGGCGAACTTGTTGTCCGTGGACGGGATCACGGTGCCGAAGTACTGCCGGAACAGCTCCTCGTGCTCCTTCAGCCCCTGGTCGCAGGAGAGGAAGATCACGCCCTGCTTCTCGAGCTCGGCCTTGATCTTGTGGTAGACGACCTCGGAGTCGTACTGCGCGCCGACGCCGGCGAGGAACTTCTGCTCCGCCTCGGGGATGCCGAGCTTGTCGAACGTGCGCTTCATGTCCGCCGGGACGTCCTCCCACGTCTTCGCCTCGTCGCTGGTGGGCTTGACGTAGTAGTAGATGTCCTGGAAGTCGATCTTCGTGAGGTCGCCGCCCCACGTGGGCAGCGGCTTCTTGAGGAAGATCTCGAGCGCCTGCAGCCGGTAGTCGGTCATCCACTGCGGCTCGCCCTTCATCTTCGAGATCTGCTCCACGATCTCGCGGTCGAGCCCCTTGCGCGTCTTGAAGACGTGCTGCTCGGTGTCGTGGAAGCCGTACTTCTCCGCGTAACCCTCGCGGATGTCGAGGTGGGTCTCGCTGCTCATTCCGCCCCCACTTCCTCGCGCACCCAGTCGTAGCCCCTCGACTCCAGCTCGAGCGCGAGCTCCGGCCCGCCGTTGATGACGATGCGGCCTTCCTTCATGACGTGCACCTTGTGCGGCTTGATGTAGTTCAGGATCCGGTTGTAGTGCGTGATCACGAGCACGCCCATGTCGGGGCCCGCGACCGCGTTGACGCCGTCGGAGACGATGCGCAGCGCGTCGATGTCGAGCCCGGAGTCGGTCTCGTCCATGATCGCGATGACCGGCTTGAGCAGCGCGAGCTGCAGGATCTCGGCGCGCTTCTTCTCGCCGCCCGAGAAGCCGTCGTTCAGGTAGCGGCTCGCGAAGCTCTCGTCCATCTTGAGCAGCGCCATCGTCTTCTTGAGCAGGTCGCGGAATTCCCGCGGCGCGATGCCACGCCGCGCCGGCATGTGTCCCGCCTCGCCCGAGGGCGCCAGGCGCGCGTTCAGGGCCGCGCGCAGGAAGCTCGCGAACGTGAGCCCCGGGATCGCGACCGGGTACTGGAACGCCATGAACAGGCCGGCCCGCGCGCGCTCGTCGGTCTTCATCTCCAGCACGCTTTCCCCGCGGAACAGGATGTCGCCGCGGGTGACCTCGTACTTGGGATGGCCCATGAGCGTGTTCGCGAACGTGCTCTTGCCCGAGCCGTTCGGTCCCATGAGCGCGTGGATCTCGCCCCTGGCGACCTCGAGGGACAGGCCCTTGAGGATCTCCTTGCCCTCGACCGCGACGTGCAGGTCCTTCACCACCAGATCAGGCGTCTCGCTCATGTCTCTCGCATCCGTCCGTCGCCGCGCAAGCGGCTGTTGGGGTCAGGCCGAGAAGCTCTCGCCGCAGGCGCAGCTGTGCTTCACGTTCGGGTTGTTGAACTTGAA
>JAWOLC010000114.1:0-13808 GCA_033853925.1 Candidatus Eiseniibacteriota bacterium | reverse complement strand
GCAGGCGCAGCGCGAGCCGCGCGGCGCCGTCCGCCGCGCACGACCAGACGTAGGCGGTGGTCGCCGGGCCGCCCTCGACCCGCCCGCGCAGGTCCAGCGCCACCGCGCCCGCGGTGTCGCGCAGCACGAGCGGCGCCCAGCGCGAGATCCGCGCCGGCAGCGGCACGCCGATCGCGAGCGAGTCGGGCAGCCGGTCGCTCGAGCCCTCGGCGGAGTCGTCCGCCGCGTTGGGGTCGGGCGCGGCGAGCAGCACGCCCCCGGGCGGCGCGTCGCGCACGGCGAAGGCGGGCACGCCGTACGACACGGCCAGCGACCAGGCGGTGATGTCGTAGAAGTCGTAGCGCTCCTTGGGCGCGTTCTTCCCGCGCCCGAGGTTGCGCGCGTACTTCTCGAGCTGGAGCCGCTCGTAGGCCGAGTCCATCGGCGACTCGCGCTCGAGCAGCGTGCGCGCCAGGCGCCCGTTCGGCTGGGCCAGGTCCACGACGAAAACGCCGTGCGCGAAGTCGCGCGGGGCCGCCGGGAAGACGTAGGGCTTGCGCGAGCCGGCCGGCGCGTAGGCGGCCGAGTCGCGAGCCGCGCCGGCCTTGCCGCCGGCCGCGATCGCCTCGAGGCCGGCTCCACTCGCGGGCGCCCGGGCCCCACGCTTCGGGCTCGGCGGGTCGCCCCACAGCGGTCGGGCGTCGCCCACCTGGAACGGCTTCGCCACCCAGCGCACCTCGACACCCGCGTTCAGCAGGTTCTCGGCGAGCGCGGCCGCGCGCACTGGGTCCGGCGCGGCGTCCAGCACGATCGCCCGCGCCTCGCCGCGACGGCCCTCCGCCATCGCGCCCGTCGCGCAGGCGTGGAAGTCCGAGAGCAATGCCTCGCGGCTCGCGGCCGCGGCGGCGCAGGTGGCGAGCGAGGCGGTGAAGTGGCGCCGCACGCCGTCGAGGAGCGTCACCACGGTCTCGTCGTCGCGGCGCATGGCCAGGTTGCCGCCGCCATCCGTCTCGTAGGTCATGCCGATCGCGCCCTGGAGCGAGGGCCAGGAGTCCCAGTAGCCCGGATAGAAGAGATCGAAGCGGTCGCGCAGGAAGTAGTTCCAGCCATAGCGGTCGAAGGCCGCGGCGTTGGCGCGGCCGAAGGCCTCGGTCCAGCGCCGCACCTGCGTGCCCGGCAGCACCGGATTCAAGGGCGAGGCGGGCGGATCGAAGAAGTAGGTCGCGGTCTGGCCGTGATGGTCCACGAACACCTGCGGGCGCCAGCGCCGGAACTCGCTGGCCATCTGCTGCGACTCCGCCTGGCTCATGGCCAGGGCGTCGCGATTGAGGTCCACCTGGTAGTGGTTCGTGCGGCCGCCGATCCCCCAGGGCTGCTGCCACTGCTGCTCGATGGCGAAGGGCTCGGGGTCGCCGCTGCCCAGGGCGTTCACCCAGGTCACGAAGCGCTCGTGGCCGTCGGGGTTGTGCGCCAGGTTCAGCAGGACCACGCAACGCTCGCGGATCGCGCGCGTGGCGGAGTCCTCGCCGGCCACGAGCTGGTAGGCCACCTGCATCATGGCCTCGAAGGACGCCGACTCGTCGCCGTGGATGCTGTAGTTGAGCCAGACCGTGGCGGGCGTCTCGCGCGCCAGCTTCGCCGCCTCCGCCTCCGTCGCGAGGCGCGGATCGGCGAGCCTGCCGTTCGCCGCGCGGATCGCGTCCAGGCGCGCCAGGTTCTCGGGCGAGGAGATCACCAGGAGCGCGCGCTCGCGGAACTCGTAGGTCCGCCCGAACGCCTCGCGCGCCACACGGTCGGGCGCGGCGTGCAGGAGCGCGTCCACGTAGCGCTCCATCTGCCCGTAGGCGGTGTGGAAGGTGCCGGGCTCGTAGCCCAGGACCTGGGACGGGCGGGGCACGCCGTCGCGGTACGGGCCGCGATCGTAGAAGTCGAAGCGTGCGGGCGCGGCCAGCGCGGGTGTGGCGGCCAGCACCGGCACGAGGACGCCGAGAACGGCGAAGCAGCGGGCGAAGGGGAGCACGGGCGGACCTCCGGGAGCGGAATGGGCGAGGATCGCGAAACTCTAGAACGAATCGCGCGGACTGTCGAAGAACGAATGGCGGCCGGGGCCCGCAGGCGCAGGGTGGTCGCGCGGCCCGGGCTGCGCTACGATTCCCGCGCCCCCGACGACGACCGGACCGGGAAGGAGATCACCCATGAGTCGGGTCGTTCCCCATGGAGAGCGGGCGTGGACGGCGCTCGCCGTCATCGCCGCCACCGCCGGGCTCGCTTCAGCCACTCTCGCCGCGCCCGCTGCCGGCGACTGGACCCTGGCGCTGCACGTGGGCGGCGCGAGCGGCTTGACCTACCAGGAGCGGTACGGCGCCGGCCCCGCCCATGCGCAGAGCTTCCACTCCACGAGCCGGTTGCGCCTCGCGGCCTCGCGGGAGCTGGCCCACGGATTCTCGCTCCGGGCCGAGACCGGCTGGATGCCCTATCACCACGAGATCCCGCTCGTGCAGGCCATGGGTATCGGGTCGCAGTACGAGTTCCCCGGCCCGACGCTCGGTGCCGGCGCCTCGCTCGACGCCTCGTTCGTGCCGGTCGCGGCCGGACTGCGCTACACACGTCACCGGCGCGGCTTCGCGGGCGTCTACGCCGAAGCGCTGCCCGCCGCGTTCTGGTCGCGGTGGCGGGAGCGCGGCTTGCCGTCGAGCGCGCCCGGCTCCTTCTCGATGATCGTGCCGGGCGCGCTCGTGGGCTTCGGCCTGACGGGCGGGATGGACCGCCCGGCGGCCTTCGAGCTGGGTGTGCAATGGCTGGTCAGCGGGGGAACGGGCTGGCGCTCCCTGGGCCCGTACGGGAGCGAGAAGTTCCGCGGCCTCGACGGCGTGAGCGCGACCTTCGGCCTGGCCGTGCGGCTCTGACGCGAGCGGTTCGGGCCACGTCCCGGGTCAACGCAGGCGCAGGAGCTTGAGCGTCGCGCTCGCGCCGCCCGCCTGGACACGCACCAGGTAGATCCCCACGCCGAGGACGCGGCCCTCGGAGTCGGTGCCCTCCCAGGTCACGGCGTGGCGCCCGGCCTCCGCGATGCCCGAGGCGAGGGTCGCGAGGCGCCGCCCCTGCACGTCGAAGACGGCCAGCGTCGCGGGACCGGACGCGGGCAGCTCGTACTCCAGCGTCGTCGTGCCCGGCGCGGGATTGGGCCGAGCCGCCAGGCGCAGGGCGGGGCTCGCGGCTCCCGGCTCCGGCACCTCGGCCGCGTAGTCGGAGACGAAGCCCAGCGAGTCGAGCGCCGGCGCGATCTCCGGGTTCCGCATGAAGAGCGCCCAGAGGAGGCCGCTGCGGGAGTTCTCGATCATCGCCGCGATCGGTCCCTCGTCGATGGCGATGTAGCTCCCCGAGTACCAGTTCTGCCCGGGGTTGTAGGCGTCCCAGGGACCGAAGGGCCCCCACAGGCGCTCCCCGAAGGCGCGATACATGCCCTTCAGGGCCCGGAGGCCGTGCGTCGGCACGTAGGGCATCGAGGCGAGCGAGGCCGTTGGCGTGAGCGTGCCGTTGTCGCCCGAGTACGGCGCCTGGACGCCGTAGCCCCACGGATTGTCCGAGGCCGTGAGGCCCCAGGTCGAGTCGCTGTAGCCCGGGTAGTTGCCGGGATTCAGGGTGCAGTACTGGCGATTCACGATCGCGTGATTGTGGTTCTGCTTGAAGTAGTTGCAGAGCGCGTCGCGCCTGGCGCGCGGGTCCAGGCCCAGGAACGAGTAGTGGGCGAAGAAGAGAGGACCGCCGTAGTCCTGGCCCACCCAGAGGGGATAGCCCCAGAAGACCTTGCCGTTGGCGATCGCGCCGTCGCGCTGGTAGCCCTGCGAGTAGCAGTACGCGGGGACCGGGTGCGTGGGGGAGGCCTTGGCGAGCACGTAGACGATGAGGCACTCGTTCCAGCCCGTGACCGGGAAGCTGGAGGCGAACCCCTCGGTGGGCGACCACTTCCAGTAGATGGCGTTCCCCGGCGAGGCCGGACGGTACGCGTTCCAGTCCAGGCCTTCCCAGAGCTGGGTCGCGCGCGCGCGCAGGGCGGTCTCGACCGCGTCGCTCCCGTCGAAGTACTGCCGGGCCGTGAGCGCGCCCTGCATCAGGTCCGCGGTCTCGACGATGTCGCCGGCGAAGTCGGTCGGGTAGTCGAACGGGATCGTCGCCCCCGTCGCGCCGTTCAGCCAGTGCGAGAACGCGCCCTGGTAGCTGGTCGCCTGGGTCGCGTAGAAGTCGAGAATGCCCTTGACGCGCGCGGCCACCTCGGCCCGCGGCGCGTAGCCGCGGATGCTGCCGGCGATCAGCGCCATGATGCCCATCCCCGTTCCCCCCGTGGCACAGACATCGCCCGAGCCGTAGCGCTCGCGGGCCAGGCCGGAGAGCGGATGGGCATGGTGCCAGAAGTAGCGGAAGGCCTCCTCCTCGGCCATGTCCAGCCACTGGGAGTCGCTCAGGGTCGTGGTGGTGCCGCTCACGCTGCCGCTGGGCGCCGAGGCGAGCAGGCTCCAGCCATAGGCGGCGAGGCGGTAGGTGGCCGAGAGGCCGGGCGCGCCGAGCCAGTCCACGGCGCAGCCGTCGCCGGGCTGGGGCTCGGAGAGGCGGCGCCACTCGCCGCCCGACTCGCGCTCGAGGCGCAGCCGCTCCGCGCCCGCGACGGGCCCCGGCTCCCAGCGCACCTCGAGGTGGCGCTCGAAGGCGCGCGCGCTCGCCGACGGCGGGGGCGGCGCGCCGAGCCCGGCCGCGACGAAGCGGATCTCGTCCACGGCCAGCGCGTAGGGCCCGCTGGACCCGCCGCCACTCCTCTGGGCGAAGAACACCTTGTTGACGCGGGTCAGATCGGCCGCGCCGGGGTCGGCGCGGAAGACCGCCAGCGGGACGGGCACGCGCGTCCAGGTGCCGGCCGCGACGCCGGGCACGTAGTCGCTCAGGGGGTGCCGGGGAGTGCGCACGTTGTCGGCGTCTTCGAAGAGGAAGTCGGGCAGGTCCGCCGCCGGGATCGCGGTGGGCGACCAGACGGCGAAGACCAGTGTGTCGAAGGGCGAGGTGTCGATCGCCTTCCAGCCCGGCGTGGCGGCGGTGAGCATCCAGTCTCCGCCCGCGGCCGAGGTCCACGCCAGCCGCAGCGCGTTGGTGCCGAGGAAGACGTGGGCCGTGTCCACCGGGAAGTGGCTCACGCTCACGAGCGCGAGCTGGCTGGGCGCGTTGCAGTAGCCCCAGCTCTCGGCGTACTGGGCGAGGTCGGGACTGTCGGTGAACAGGTAGGCGCCGGGCGAGGAGGCGGAAGCCGGCGGAGAGGCCCAGAGGGCGAGAACGAGCGCGGCGAAGGCGAGGATCGGGCGAGGTGCTGGCGCGTGCGGCCTCATGGGAGTCTCCTGCGCCGGGAGCGGCACGCCCTCGATTCTACCGCGAGGGAGCCGGGGCCGCACGGCGGCCGGCGCGCGTTCCGCGCGACGTGGGCGGACCGGCTCGATGGGCTCGACCTCGGGGCCGAGCGGGCGCGACGAGCGTCGCGCCGCCCGCCTACTCCCACCCCTCGCGGATCGCCCGCGCGTAGGCCGGCCAGTAGGGATCGGGCTCGGGCGCGACGATCGTGCGCCGCGCGCCGTCGGGCTCCGTCAGCTCGACGGTGCCGCTCCCGGGTCGGACCTCGCCCACCTCGGCGGCGGCGATGCCCGCGCCGGCGAGAGCGCCGAGCACCTCGCCGGCGCGCGCCGGACGCGCCGTCGCGATGAGCGTGCCCTCGGAGAGCGTCCAGAGCGGATCGCTGCCCAGCTCCGCGCAGGCCGCGCGCGCCTCGGCGGAGAGGGGGATCCGCGCGCTCTCGATCGCCAGATCGTGCCCGCAGGCGCGGGCCAGCTCGAGCAGGCCGCCCAGCACTCCGCCCTCGGTGGCGTCGTGCAGCGCGGTCACCCCGCGCTCGCGCACGCCCACGCGCACGCAGGCGCGGCAGTCGTCCACCACGCCCACCTCGGCGAGCAGCGCCCGCGCCCGCGCGAGCCCCGCCGCGCCGAGGCGCGCGCCCAGTCGCCCGGGGAAGAGCCAGGCCGCGACCGCCGTGGCCTCGATCGCGCAGCCCTTCGTCACGATCACGCGATCCCCGGGCGCGGCCATCGCCGGCGTGAGGTAGCCCGACTCTTCGCCCACGCCCATCAGGGTGCCGGCCCCGACGATGGAGTAGTCGCAGCCGGGGTAGCGGCCGGTGTGCCCCGTGACCACGGCCACGCCCAGCTTCGCCCACTCGTCGCTCATCGCCCGCCAGTAGGCGTCGAGGTCGGCGTCGCTCAGCGGCGGGGGCAGGTTGAAGGTGATCGAGGCCCAGGCGGGCGGCACGGCGGTCGTCCACAGGTCCGAAGCGATCAGGTGGCACGAGAGCCGGGCCGAGGCTTCGAGGCCCAGCGCGGGCACGACCGAGAGCGGGTCGGTGGTGACGGCCAGCACGCGCCCGCCGCCGAGGCGGACGATGGCCGAGTCCTGGCCCGCGCGCGGGCCGACGAGCACCTCGGGGCGCGCCGCGCCGAGGCGCGGTGCGATCGTCCGCTCGAACTGCTCGGGCGAAATCTTGCCGAGGGCGCTCATGAGCGACGTGCGGCTCCGGGGCCCCTCATTCCACGTCGTCCGGCGCCACCAGCTCCACGACCAGCTCGCCCGCCGGCGCGCCCCGCGCCAGCAGCCGCGCCACCGCCAGGCCCACGGCCTCCGCCCCGCCTCCCGTGTCCGCGAGCCGCGGCGAACGCAGCGCGTAGAATTCGCGGCCCGGCACCCGCGCCTGGCGCAGGAGCGCGATCAGCCCCTCGAGAAACATGCGGCTGAGCGACCACGCGTCCGGGCGGTCCTCGCCGTCCGGCGCCGGTCCCGGTGTCACCGCCACCACCCGCTTCACCGGAGCCGCGCCCTTGAGGTGGCGGAGCATGGCCAGCAGGAAGTCCGCGGGCGCGGAGACGTTGTCCCGGATCGCCTGCAGGGCGGCCTGCGGCTCGAGCGCGCTCAGGGGGCCGAGGGGCGCCGAGCCGATCACCGAGACCAGATGATCGATCCCGCCGAACTCGCGCTGCGCCACGGCAGCGACACGGCCCGCCGTCGTGGGATCGCCGAAGGCGCCCACGGCCGTGCGCAGCCGGGGCACGGCCGCCGAGCTGGCCTCGAGATAGAAGCGCTCGGCTTCGTCCTCCCGGCGCACGGGGACCACGACGCGCGCCCCGCTCGCGAGCAGCGCGCCCACCACCGCGCGGCCCACGAAGCCCGTGCCGCCGCCGACGACGACGACCTGCTGGCTCAGCTCCTGCGGCATCTCGCGGCCCCCATCGCGGCTACGCCGGGTACTTCCCCGTGATGTAGTCGGTGAGGTAGCGAATCTCGACGTGGCGCTCGTCCGAGACGTGCTTGACCAGGTCGCCGATCGAGACCATCCCCGCCAGCTTGCTCCCCTCGATCACCGGCAGATGCCGGATGCGCTCCTGGGTCATGATCGCCATGCAGTCCTCGACCGAGCGGTCGGGCTCCGCGCAGATCAGCCTGTCGGTCATCACCTCGTCGACCCGCGTCGACTGGGGATCACGCTGGTCGAGGGCGACGCGTCGCAGGAAATCGCGCTCGGTGAAGATGCCCACGGGCTCGCCGCGCTCCGTGACCACCAGCGCGCCGATGTTGTGGGCGACCATCTTGCCGATCGCCGTGAGCACGGTGGCCTCGCGCTCGATGACGTGCACTCCGCGGCCCTTGTACGCGAGGATATCCACGACTCGACTCATGGCCGCCTCCGCGGGGGATCCTCCACTGCGCGCGTGCCGCGGCGGAGCCCGGAGGGCGCCCCGGCCGCGCGGACGAGCTGCGGCCCGCCGAGGCCGGATTGTCGCACAGCGCGCGGACCCCGGGAATGGAAGATTGGGCGGAGGCGAGGCGGGCCTCGCCTGTCAGAGGCCTGACGCGCGCTCCGGCCGACTCGCCTCTCCTACGGTCGGGCCGCGCGCCAGCCGACGAAGGTCATGCCCACCCCGACGGCCACGACCACGACGAAGAAGAACACCATCGCCGCGCTCAGGAGCCGGTTGTAGTGGAGGACGCGCGCCGCGCTGGCGTGCGCGACTCCCGCCGCCAGATCCGGCGGCGAGACCCCGCCGTCGTCTTCGGTGACCACGTGCCGGTAGCGGTCCAGGATCTCGGCCCGGCTCGGCAGAGGACCGACGACGATGGCGATGATGTCCGGGTGCGAGTGGGCGAACTCCCGGAAGGCCAGGCCCAGCTTGCGCGCGCGCTCGGCGTCCTCGGGCTCGAGCACGACCACGGCCCCGCAGCCTTCCGTGCCGCTGGAGATGCTTCGGCACACCCCGGCTTCGTCACCGGCCGCCGTGCCGGCGGCCACCTTCGTGGGCGCGAATCCCAGGCCCGAGAGGGTCTGGAAGACGCCCTCGGCCCGCTTCTCCTCGGCCGCATCGTAGACGAGCGCCGTGGGGGGAAGCTCCCGCACGGCGCCCGCCGGCCGCCAGGAGCCCGGCCGGGCGATCTGCTTGAGGATCAGCTCCAGGAACGAGAAGATGGTTCGGGGGATCCGACTGACGGAATCGGGGGACATGGCAGCAGAGTTGCCCTTTCTCGCCCGCGCCCGGCCTCGCCCCCGGGCGCGGCGCTCTGGGTGTCCCGGCCGCGCGGGCCCCCGGGAGACGCATCGTGCCGATGCGCGCCCCGCGGCCCACGCACGTGCCCTGTGATCACGGTCTCGCCGCTCAGCCTCCTCGACGCACGACCGGCTTCGGCCGCGCCTCGTACTTCTCGAGCAGCCGCGTCTGCCGCGACGCCATCGGCGTCGGCTGCCCGTTGATCCAGACCTGCTCCACCCGCGTGGTCTCCTCGAGCGGGTCGCCGTCGGCGACCACCAGATCGGCGTACTTGCCGGGCTCCAGCGAGCCCACCATCTTGTCCGCGCCGATGATCTCGGCGGGGTAGAGCGTGATGCTCTTGAGCGCTTCCTCCTTGGACAGGCCGAACGCGGCGGCCATGGCCGCATGATACGGGAGATTGCGCGCGTTCGTGGCCGCGAAGGGCGAGCCGCCGTCCGAGATGCAGAAGCGGACGCCCGCCGCGGCCAGCTTCGCCGGCAGCGCGTACGCCTCGTCGTACGCCTCGTGCCAGCGGCGGGGGAGCCCCAGCACCGGCCCGAGCACGACGGCGATGCCGCGCGCCTTGAGCTGGTCGGCCACGCGCCAGGCGTCGTAGCCGCCCACGAGCACCACCCGCCGGAGCTTCTGCTCGTCCACGAAGCGGAGCGCGCCCTGGATCTGCTCCAGCGTCGTGGCGTGGATGAAGACGGGGATCTCGCCGCGCAGGGCCAGGTGCATGGCCTCCCACTTCACGTCGCGGTCGTGGCGCGGGACGCCGCTCTCGCCCTCCGCCTCGCGCGCCTGCCAGTAGGCCCGCGCGTCGTCGAAGGCCCGCCGGATGGCGGCGACCGCCTGCTCGCGCGCCTTCCGCTGCGCCTCGTCCGGGCGCTCCGGGCCCGCGCCGGGACGCATCGCCCGCGCCCCGGGCCACTGGATGTGGAGCCCGGCCGGCGCCTGGATGGCCATGTCCTCGTACGTCCACCCGGTGAGGTGGACGAGGGCCGAGGTGCCGCTGATCGAGCCGCCTCGGGGCACGACCAGCACGCTGGTCACCCCGTTCAGGCGCGTCACCGGGAGGAGGTCGCTGTCCGGATTGATCTCCCGCTCGACCCGGATGTTCGGGTTCAGCGGACCGGTCTCGTTCCAGTCGTTCGTCCCCGGGACGCTCGTGATCTCGGTCAGGCCGAGGACGGTGTTGGCGGACACGAGCCCGGGGTAGATGTGCTTGCCGCGGCAGTCCACCACCTTCGCGTCCGGCGGGACGGTGACGTCGTCGCCCACGGACTCGATCCGGTCGCCGTCGAGCAGCACGACCGCCTCGGAGTACGTGCCCTCCGGTCCCGCGGTGTGCACGATCGCGCCGGTGAGGGCGACGCGGGCGGCGCGGGCCAGCGCCGGCAGCACGAGGAGGAGCGCCAGCAGCGCGGCCAGCGCCAGCGTGGTGCGCAGGTCGGGCCGCCTCATGGCCGGGTCTCCGCAGCGCGCACCGCGTCCTCGTCGCCGCTCAGGTCACCAGGGTCCAGATAGCGCGGGGCCGGGGCCTTGGGCCCGGCCGGGCCGGCGCTCTCCTTGCGCGCGGCTCTCGCCTTGCCGATGAGGGCTTCGCGCTCCCGGGCCAGGGCGGGGCGGCCGGCGAGGTCGGCCGCTCGGTCGAAGTACCGGCGGCCGTCCACCCAGGTCTGCTCGCAGACCGAGTAGGCCGAGAGCGGACTGCCGCTCCAGACGGCGAAGTCGGCATCCTTGCCCGGCTCGAGCGAGCCCATGCGGTCGGCGAGCCCCAGCACCCGGGCCGGATTCAGGGTCACGAACTTCAGGGCCTCGACCGGCGGCACGCCCCCGTACCTCACGGCCTTGGCCGCCTCGGTGTTGAGGTGCCGGGCCAGCTCGTCGCTGTCGGAGCCGTAGGTCACGGTGACGCCGCGCTTCCACATGAGGTAGCCGTTCCAGGGGATCGCGTCGATGACCTCGTACTTGAAGCCCCACCAGTCGCTGAAGGCGTTGGCGGCGGCGCCGTGCGCGGCCATCTCGTCGGCGATCTTGTAGCCCTCGAGCGTGTGCTCGAACGAGCCCACGCGCAGGTGGAACTCCTCGGCGAGGCGCATGAGCACGAGCATCTCGTCCTGGCGATAGGCGTGGGGATGCATGAGCCGCCGGCCTTCGAGCACCTCGACCAGGGCGTCGAGCTGCAGGTCGCGACGCGGCGGCAGGGGGCGGCGGTGGGCCCGCCACTCCGCCCAGGCCGCCCGGTAGTCGCGCGCCCGGGTGAACGCGTCGCGCACCACCTGCTCGACGCCGGCGCGGGTCCGCGGGTAGCGGCCGGGGATCCCGTAGGCTTCCGGTTCGTTGGCCTCCTTGGGGTTCTCGCCCAGGGCCAGCTTGAGCGTGAGCACCGAGGGCAGGACGAGCCCATCGGGGGGAGCGCCCCAGCGGTTCTTGATCACCGCGTTCTGGCCGCCGATCGCGTTGCACGAGCCGTGCAGCAAGTGCATGGCCGTGACGCCGCCCGCGAGCTGGCGATAGATGTTCACGCTCTCCGAGTTCACCACGTCCTGGATGCGCACTTCCGCGGTGACGCTGTTCGTGCACTCGTTCACCTCGCCGAGGACCGCGGAGTGGCTGTGCTCGTCGATGATCCCGGGCGCGACGTGCTTGCCCGTCGCGTCCACGATCAGCGCGCCGGCGGGGGCGGCGAGGTGCTTGCCCACCGCCGCGATCTTGCCCGCGCGCACCAGCAGGTCCGCGCCCTCGAGCGTGCCCTGCGGGCCCTCGGTCCAGATCGTGGCGTTGCGGACGAGCAGCGCCGCGGGCTGCGGGGGCTCGGGATTCCGCCAGGCCTCGCTCTCGCCCATCACCGGGGGAACGGGCAGCGGCTCGTCCTTGGCCGGCGCGGCGCGCTTCGCGCTGTCCACCGCGGCGCCGCGCCAGGAGTCACCCGCCACGCGCGCGCCCCTCTCCTCCGGCTTCGGCACCTCGTAGCGATTTCCGTCCACCCATACCTCGGCCACCCGACT
This sequence comes from Candidatus Eiseniibacteriota bacterium, assembly GCA_033853925.1. Classification (GTDB taxonomy): domain Bacteria; phylum Eisenbacteria; class RBG-16-71-46; order RBG-16-71-46; family RBG-16-71-46; genus JANXPZ01. The sequence continues at coordinate 2,215 of JAWOLC010000114.1, read as the reverse complement.
CCTCTCCCCGAAGAGGTCGCCCCGCGTCACCGTCAGGTCGGCGATCTTGCCCGGGGCGAGCGTGCCCAGGCGGTCGCCGAGGCCGAGCAGCCTCGCGGGCACGGTCGTGACGGCGGCCAGCGCCTCGTCCGCCGGCAGCCCGCGGGCGATGGCCCTGGCGACGTTCGCGCGGAACGTCTTCGGGTCCGCGAGGCCGTCGGCGGTGAGCGCGAAGCTCACGCCCGCCCGCCCGAGCGCCGCGGCGTTCCCCGGCGCCTCGTCCCAGTGGCGCAGCTCCTCGGTCGTCACCTCGAGGGCCACCGCGCTGTCGGCGAAGGCGGGGGGCGTGCCCACCGCGGGCGGCGCCGGGAAGTCGACGGGCACCACGAGCGGCAGCCCGGTGGCCGCGATCTCCTTGGCCCGCTTGTATTCGTCGCCGGCCCCCACCACCGCGGCCGTGAGGCCGGCTTCCCTGGCCACCGCGGCCGCGCGGAGCACCTCGAGCATGTCGCCGGCCACGAAGAGCGCCGGCTGGCGGCTCTCGACCAGCGGCGCGAGCGCGGCCCAGGCGAGGTTCTCGGGCGGGCGCTCCTGGCCCGGGCTCTTCGCGTAGCGCGCACGGACGTCGCGATACCATCTCGCGTCGAGCAGGGCCTGCCGCACCACGGCGATCGCCCCCATGAGGGAGCCGGGGTAGCCGCTGCGCTGGGCCTCGAAGGCCACGACCTGAGCCGCGTCGGCCTCGACGAGGGTCGTGTCGAGGCCGCCTTCGCCCAGGCCCACCACCGCGCTCTGCCCGCGGAAGATGCCCGCGCGCGGCGCGACCTGCGCGGCGGCGAATCCCGCGGCACGCAGGGACTCGACCTGCTCCCTGCCCAGCGACGCCGACTCCACCACCCGCTTCTCCGGGGTGACCGAAGGCAGCTCGTGCGCGGCGCCGCGCGGAGACGCCACGGACGCCGAGGGCGGGGCCGGAGGCGGGCCGGTCGGACGCCCGCCGGGGCTCGCCGGCGCCTCGGCGGGCATCACGAAGGCATCGATGAGTCCCGCGTAGACGGTGAGGCTGTCGCCGGGCCAGACGCGCGCGTCCGCGGGCACCGCCGGATTCGCGCCCACGGCGACGATGATCCCGTCGCGCAGCACGATGGTGCCGCGCGGGATCACCTGCCCCGGCGCGACGACGAGCCTCGCGCCCACGATGGCGTGGACGCGAGGCGTGGCCTGGCGGTCCGTGGGCGCGGCGGGGGCGGCCGCGGGCGAGACGAGCAGCACGGCGAGGAGCGCCAGACGCGCGATGAGCGACGGGCAACTGCGAGCGGCGGCGGGGCGAGCGGCGGTCATCGGGCTGTTCCTCGGCGGCGAGCGAGACGGTGCGCGCGTGATCCTGAACGATAGGCCCAGCGTGCGCGCGGGCGCAAGAACGCCCCGCCCCCGTCGGACTCGGCGCCGCCGTTGCGGGCGCGGCTCGCTCGCCGGCTTCGCCTCATCGACTGCCTCCAGCCCTCGTCTCCCCTTCGCCCTCCCGGCGCACGACGATCTTGCCGACGCCGGCGACGCTCTCGCCCGGCGCGAGCCCGGCGCCGACGAGCCGCAGCGGCCCGTCGGCATCGCCGAGCGGCTGCTCCCCGAGGCGATGGGCGACGAGGAAGTCCGGGGAGCGGGCGAGCCGCCGGCTGGCGATGACGGCGCCGCGTCCGTCGCGGGCGATCACGTCCACCGCGTACCCCCGCCCCGCGAGCGAGTCGGCGAAGGCTCGCGCCCCGTGCGGGACGCCGTCGTCCACGCGCCCGACGAGCAGCCAGAGCGGCACGCCGGACCACTCGCGGCCCTCCTCGTCCCGCCAGCGGGCGCCGTGGCATCCGGGCGAGGCGCAGGATTCGAAGGTGGAACGATCCAGTCGCTCCTCGCGCGCCCCGGCGAGGTCCAGCGTCCAGGGCTGGCTCGCGGGCCCGAGGGCGAGCTTCGTCACCCACTTGACCCACCAGTGCCCGTCGGTCACGGCGTCGCGACGCGGGCACACGATCACGAGCCGCAGCGCTCCCTCCTTCTCGGCGTCGAGGGGCGCGCCGTCGCAGGCATACGCCAGCACGGCGGTCAAGGGCACGCGGGTCGCGAGAGGTAGTCCGGTGCTGGCGTCGTAGGCGGTGAAGTCGCCGGCCAGCGCCTGCGCGCTCGTGAGGGTGATGGCGTAGCCGTCGCGGGCCTGGACGCTCACGCTCTGCGTCGAGTCCAGGCC
>JAWOLC010000113.1:0-2518 GCA_033853925.1 Candidatus Eiseniibacteriota bacterium | reverse complement strand
CTTCCCGCCCGACGACGCCCTCACGATCATGCACGGCGAAGCCGGCCGGAAGCTCGATCCCGAGCTCTTCCGCCTCTTCCGCGCCGTCGTCGTCCCCGGCGGGCCCCGGCGGGTCCCGGCCGCGGCCAGGAGGGCCGCGGCCACGAGCTGAGCTGTACGAACGCGCGCGACTCGCTGCGCCTTACCGTTTGCGATAGTGACCAGGGAGGTCGCTATGTCCCGCGTAGTTGGTCTCGCGAAGCTGGCGAGTGTCCTTCTCCTCACGACGGCGTTTGCGGCCTGCGAGCGCTCCACCACGACACCGACCGCGCCGACGCCCCGGCTCGGCGTGGCCGACAACGGCCAGGAGCTCGCCGCTCCCAGCCATCTGGGCGGGAAGGTCTCGGGCTCCATCGGCGCCCGGGGTGGTGAGCTCCACTTCGACGATTACTCCGCCCGGGGAATCGAGTACTGGCTCGACGTCCCGGCCGGCGCCGTGAGCGGCTCCACGGCCTTCAGCATGAAGGTCAATGGCGGGCGCAACTTCCGCGTGGATCTGAGCGCTACCGCCGACGGGGTCGACGTGGGCGCCCGGGGCTTCGCCCGGCCCGTCCGGCTGACCATCTCGTATGCCGCCGCGCGCGTGCCGTCGCCCTCGCGCCTGCGCATCGTCTGGCTTCCCGACGACGGCAGCGCACCGGTCCCGGTCATCACGCACGTGGATCCGAACCACCGGACGGTGACCGGCTATCTGCCCCACTTTTCGCACTGGACCGTCTGGTACTGACGCCTGGGGAATCGCGAGGACAGGCGCATGCCCAACCGCATTGGCGCCCCGGAGCTGCTGCAGGAGGGCCGCGAGGCCGAGCAGACGGGTGACCTTGGCCTCGCCCTGGTCCGCTACGAGGCCGCGCTGGCGGCGACCCCCGTCGAGGCGGACGCCACGCGGCGCGCGGAGCTCTTTCGCGCCATCGCCCGCCTCCATCTCCGCCGGGGTGACTCGCTGGACGCCCTCAAGGCCTCCGAGCAGGGGCTCGAGCTCGCAGAGAAGGGCGGCGAGCCCGACTACATCATCGTCGCCCTGAACATGGTGGCGGCCGCCGCCCAGTACCGTGGCAACTTCGACCGGGCGGAGACGATGTACGCCCGTGCCGCCGCTATGGCCGACGCACTGGGGCAGAAGGCCCTGGCCGCCACCGTCAAGCAGAACCTCGCCACGCTGGCCAGCATCCGCGGTGACATCGTCGGCTCGTTGCAGCGCTATCGCGCCGCCCTCGCCGACCTGCGCGCCGCCGGCGACTGGCTCGCGGCCTCGGCCGTGCTCTCCAACATCGCCATGGCTTCGGCCGACCTCGGCGACTGGTCCGCCGCCCAGGCCTGCCTGCTCGAGGCCCACGAGCATGCCAGCTCGGCGGGCGATCTGGGCCAGATTGCCCGCATCGAGGCCCTGCGCGCCGACGTCGCCCTCAAGCTCCGCCAGAACGAGGAGGCCCGCGAGCACTGCGACCGCGCCTTCGAGCTCTACACCCGGCTGGAATCGAAGTCCGGCCTCGCCGATACCTACCGCTGCTACGGCCTGCTCTACAAGGACAGCGGCAAGCCGGCGCTCGCCGAGGCGCACTTCCAGATGGTGGTGCAGCTCGCCCAGGAGTGCGAGGATCCCCTGCTCGAGGCCGAGGCCGAGCACGAGCGCGCGCTCGTCTTCCTCGGGGAGGGCCGCAACCGCGACGCGCTCCAGGCGCTCAGCCGCGCCGAGGTCCTCTTCAACCAGCTGCGCGCCAGTCGCGAGATCGCCGACATCGAGCAGCGCCTGGACAAGCTCCAGGCCACCTACCTCCAGGTCGTGCGGGCCTGGGGCGAGTCGATCGAGGCCAAGGACAACTACACCGCCGGCCACTGCGGCCGCGTTGCCGACTACGCCTGCCTGCTGGCGGAGATGGCCGGCTTCACCGGCCGCGACCTGGTCTGGATCCGCATGGGTGCCTTCCTCCACGACGTCGGCAAGACCGCCGTTCCCGAGCAGATCCTCAACAAGCCCGGCAAGCTCGATCCCGACGAGTGGGCCACCATGCAGCGCCACACCGTCGTCGGTGACCAGATCGTCGGCGAGCTCAACTTCCCCTTCGATATCCGCCCGATCGTCCGCAACCACCACGAGCGCTGGGACGGCAGCGGCTATCCGGACGGCCTCAAGGGCGAAGCCATCCCGGTCACCGCCCGCATCCTCTGTGTAGCCGACGTCTATGACGCCCTCACCACTACTCGCTCGTACCGGGCGTGCTTCACCCACGAGCAGGCGCTCAGCGTCATGGACGCCATGTCCGGCGTCGACCTGGACCCGTACCTCTATTCCCTCTTCCGGGAAAAGGTGCTCGGCGCCTCCGCGCCCCCCGCCATCCCGGCACCGGCGCCGGTGCGCTGAAGCGGCTGCGGCCGCCGGGCGCTCGGGCGGCCGCATTTCGTTGGCAGCCCGATGTAACGGCCTTTTACAGTGCGAACGTTCCATTGCATCGAAATGGCTGGTTCCGGAGGGGGGCCG
>JAWOLC010000112.1:0-41653 GCA_033853925.1 Candidatus Eiseniibacteriota bacterium | reverse complement strand
TGACCAGCCCGACGAGCCGGCCGCGATCGAGCACGGGGACGATGCTGCAGTCGCGGCTTCCGCGCATGCGGGCGACCACGTTCTCCAGCGGCTCGCCGGCGTCCGCCGGGCAGGGGACCGCGAGCATCGCGTCCGAGACGCGGGCCTCGATGCCGTGGCGCTCGAGAGCCGCCACCAGCGCCGGACGCGTGAGCATGCCCAGGAGCTCGTCGCGGTCGAGCACGGGGAACGCGGCCTGGCCGCCACCCGCCATCTGCTCGACCGCGTTCCGGAGCGGCTCGCGCACGTCGAGGGTGCGGAACTCGGTCTGCATGGCGGCCCGGACGGGCACGCCCACGAGCGAGGCGCGCGCCCCGACCGTGGCCTGCTCCTCCCCCGCCGCGAGGAACACGAACACCGCGACGAAGCCGAGCATCGGGTTCCGCAGCCAGAGCAGGCCGGCCGTCCCGAGCAGGATCGCCGCGGCCTGGCCCACGCCGGCGGCGATCCGGGTGGCGCGCGCGTACGGCAGGCGCAGCGCCAGCAGCGCGCGCAGCACGCGCCCGCCGTCCATCGGGAAGGCGGGGAGCAGGTTGAAGAGGACCATGACCAGGTTGACGAGGAGCAGCGTCTCGACGAAGTCGCCGCGGAACGAGGCGACCGCCGTGGGCCGCCCGGCCAGCGCCATGCCCGCCACGATCGTCGCCGCGATCGCCACGTTCACCGCCGGGCCGGCGACCGCGACGGCGAGCTCCTGCGAGGGCCGGTCGGGCATGCGCTCGAGCCGGGCGATGCCGCCGATCGGCAGCAGCACGATGTCGCGGGTCGCGATGCCGAAGCGGCGTGCCGTCAAGGCGTGACCGAGCTCGTGCAGCACGACACAGGCGAACACGGCCAGGAGCAGGCCGACCGCCTCGAGAGCCGGACCCGGCCGACCCGCGAGCAGGCCCTGCTGCACCGCGATCCAGCCCACGAACAGCAGGAACGTGACGTGCAGCTCGACGCGGATGCCGAACAGCCTGCCGATGCCCACCGACCAGCGCATGAGATCCCGCACCGGGCGGGAAGGGACGGGCCGGCGCCCGTCCGCCCGGGGCCGCGCGCACGCCCCGGCCGGGTCCGCCGGGTCGGCGTCGCGGGACGGGGCACCCGGTTGGATGCGGTCCGCTCCGGCGGGGGCGGCCAAAAGGGGACTCGCCGGGACTCGGTCAGGCGGCGCGGTCGGCGCCCGGATCGTCGGCGCCGTCGGGGAAGTCCTCGGTCGGGACGTCCTCGCCGCGGTCGAAGAACGAGGTGAGCGCGTCGAGGTCGCGCCGCGCGTCGGCGTAGCCGGGGTGGATCCAGAGCGCGTGCCACATCAGGCGCAGCGCGATCTCGATCCCGCCGGTCTCGACGCACGCGGCGCCGGCGCGGTACCAGAGCACCGGGTCGTGCGGGGAGCAGGAGAGCCCGCGCAGCGCGTACGAGAGCGCCTCGCGCTCGTCGCCTTCGCCCAGCGCGACCTCCGCGGCCTCGGAGAACGCGCGCGCCGCCTCGGCGTTCGGCGCGGGCTCGAGCCCGGGGATCAGCCGCTCGAGCTCGCCGATCACGAGCTTGAGCGTGTGCGCCACGTACGGCTCGAGGCCGGGCGCCTTGCGGGTGAGCACGCGGTCCGCCAGGTGCGCCAGCGCGCGGGTGACATCGCTCAGGGTCGGTCGCGGCGAATCGCTCACGTCGCCTCCACGGACCGGGGCCGCGCCTGCCCGCTGTCGTTCGCTGGACCCATCCTTCGATGGGCACCCAGCCGGTCAGGCGCGAGGCCTCACGGTCCTGCCGGCCGTTATCGGCGCGGAGCCGCGGGACTTGAACGGAAACGGCCGGAGAGGCGCTCCGCGCTCCGCCTCGACACGGGCGCGGTGCGTTCTGCGCGGCCCGCGTGCGCGTCGCGTCGCGCGTGGGAAGCCCGCGGTGGCGTTCCGCGCGGAGACGTGCCCCGCGCGAGGCGGAGCGGACGCCCGTTCAGGGTTCCGTGCGCGGTGCGGGGCGGTGCCGGCGGGCGGCGGGCGAGGTCAGCGCGCGAAGCGCGCGTCGGAGGATCGCAGGAACTGCTCGAGCAGGTTGCCGGCCACGCGTTCGCGGTACTCCCGGTCGGAGCGGATGTCGTCGATCGGGCTCACGTCCTCGAGCAGCGCCGCGCGCGCGGCGCAGGCCACCGCCGCCGAGGGCCGGGCGCCGAAGAGGACGCGCTCGGCGCGCGCGGCGCGGACCGGGACGGGCGCCACGCTGCCGAGCGCCACGCGGACCGCGTCCACGCGGCCGTCCCGCCCGACGCGGAGCAGCCCGGCCAGCGACACCTTGGCGATCGCCTGGGCGCGGCGCGTACCGACCTTGCGGAAGAACGGCCGCGCTCCGGCGGGCCCGCGGCCCGAGGCGGGCAGCGTGATCGAGCCGATGATCTCGTCGGGCTCGAGCGCCAGGTCCTTGTAGCCGCGGAACAGCTCCCGGAAGGCGACGTCGCGCGCGCCGCGCACCGACAGCAGGCGCACGATCGCCTCGTGCGCGAGCAGGACCGGGAGCGAGTCGCCGGCGGGCGAGGCGTTCCCGATGTTGCCGCCGAGCGTGGCGCGACACTGCACCTGCCAGGCGCCGATGGTGGCGGCGGCGGCGGCCAGCGCGGGGGCGCGGCGCCGCACGGCGGGATGCTCCCGGAGCGCGGCGAAGGTGGTGAGCGCGCCGATCTCGAGCGCGCCGCGGTCGTCGCGGACGCCGCGCAGCGCCGAGAGGCCGCCGAGATCGAGGAAGCGCCGGCCGGGCACGACGCCGGCGTTCAGCGAGACGTAGAGGTCCGTCCCCCCCGCGAGCGGAACGAGCCGCTCGCCGGCGACGGACTCGTGCAGCAACGCGAGCGCGTGCCGCACGTCGCGCGGCCGCGCCACCTCGAGCGTGGAGAGCGCCGCCCTCACCGCGCCCCCGCCTTCGCGCGCGTTCGTGCGGCTCCCGTGGACGATCGCCGCTTCTTCGGCGCGTCCGCGCGGACACCTGCGCCCGCGCGTGCGGAGTCCTTCCGCCCGTTCCTCGCCCTCGCCGCCGCGCGGACGGAGTCCACGATCTTCTGGTAGCCGGTGCAGCGGCAGAGATTCCCGGCGAGCGCCCAGCGCACCTCGTCCTCGCCGGGCACGCGCCCCTTGGTGCGCGCGAGCAGCGCCTGCGCGGTGACGAGGATGCCGGGAGTGCAGAGGCCACACTGCGTGCCGCCGCCCTCGACGAAGGCGCGCTGGAGCACGGTGAGCCCCCGACCCCGCGCCAGCCCTTCCACGGTCACGACCCGGGCGCCTTCGGCTTGCGCCGCGGGCACCAGGCACGAGTTCACCGCCAGGCCGTTCAGCAGCACCGTGCAGGCGCCGCACTCGCCCTCGCCACAGCCTTCCTTGGTGCCGGTGAGGCCGCAGTCCTCGCGCAGCACGTCGAGCAGCCGCTTCATGGGCGGCACGCGGACGCGGCGCCGGCGGCCGTTGAGCGTGAAGGAGAGGGTGACGAGGGGGCTCACGGCGTCTCCCGGGCCCGGGCCAGCGCGCGCAGCAGCCGCTCGGGGGTGATCGGGATCTCGTCCAGCCGCACCCCGGTCGCGTGCGCGATCGCCGACACGACCGCCCCCGCCGGCACGTCCATGGGCAGCTCGCCCACGCCCTTCGCGCCGAAGGGGCCGCCCGAGTAGGGACACTCGACGATCAGCACGTCGATGGGCGGGGCGTCCACGGCCGTGGGGATGACGTAGTTGGTGAGCTGGTGGTTCCAGACGCGCCCGTCCTTCCAGCGCACCTCCTCGAGCAGCGCGTAGCCCAGCCCCTGGAGCGTGCCGCCCTGGATCTGGCCCGTGACCAGCACCGGGTGGATCGCCTTGCCCACGTCCTGGGCGGTGGTGACGTGGAGCACGCGCACCTCGCCCGTGTCCAGGTCCACCTCCACCTCGACGGCCAGCGTGGCGTAGGAGAAGCAGCCGTAGGCGTCGCCCCGGTTCGTCTCGTCGCTCCACTCCATGTGGGACGGCTGCTGGTAGCGGCGCTCGACGCGCAGCGGCCCCCGCCTGGCCAGGAAGCGCTTCGCCACCTGGCGAAAGTCCGCTCCCCCCTGCAGCGGGCGCTCGGCGAACAGCTCGAGCCGCTCGCGCAGGGCGCGCGCGCACTGCTCGAGCAGCCCGCCCACGATCATGGTCGTGCGCGAGGCGACCGTGGGCCCGCTGTTCGGCACGCGGTCGGTGTCCGGGGTCTCGATCCACACCTCCGTGGGAGGCAGGCCCAGACGCTCGCCCACGACCTGGGAGAACACGGTGGCGGCGCCCTGGCCGATCTCCGTGTTCGCCACCAGCACGCGCGGGCGTCCGTCCGGGGCCAGCTCGAGGGCGGCGAGCGACTGCAGGGACTTCTCGCCGCTGCCCGTGAAGCCGGCTCCGTGCCAGGAGAGCGCGAGGCCGATGCCCCGCCGCAGCCGCCGCCCGCCGGGCGCGACGCGACCCGCCGCCTCGGCGCGCGCGGCCGCGGCGTTCTCGCGCGCGTACCGCCGTCGCTTCTCGCTCCAGTGGACGCGGACCGCCGTGCGCTCGAGGGTCTCGAGCGCCCCGACGCTCTCGCGCAGGAGCTGGCCGGTCGGGGTCACGTCCCCGACCACGTAGGCGTTGCGGCGCCTGAGCTCCAGCGGATCGAGGCCCAGCCGGGCCGCGACTCGGTCCATGTGGCTCTCGACGGCGAACTGGGTCTGCGGCACGCCGAAGCCGCGGAAGGCGCCGTTCGGCGGGGTGTTGGTCGCCACGGCGCGCGCGCGGATGCTCACGTTCGGACAGCGATACGCGCCGGCCGCGTGGATCGCGCCCCGGGAGAGCACCACGGGCGACATCGTCGAGTACGCGCCCCCGTCCATCACCACGTCCACTTCGCACGCGACCAGGCTCCCGTCCCGCGCGTGCCCGGTGCGCACGTGGATCCGCGCCGGATGCCGCTTGGTCGTGGCGGCGATGTCCTCGAGGCGGTCGTAGACGATCTTGACGGGGCGGCCGCTCTTCCAGGCGAGCAGGGCCGCGTGGCCCCCGATCATCGAGGGGTAGTCCTCCTTCCCCCCGAAGCCGCCGCCCGTCACCGTCTGGATCACCCGCACCTTCTCGGGGGGCAGGCCGAGCAGGAGCTGCAGCGCGTGGTGCACGTAGTACGGGCACTGCATGGAGCCGCGCACCACGATGCCGCCGTCCGCCGAGCGCTCGGCGATCATGCCGTTGTTCTCGAGGTAGAGCTGCTCCTGGTGCCCGGAGTGGTAGACGCCCTCGACCACGAGAGCGGCGGCGGCGAAGCCCGCCGCGAGGTCGCCGCGGGCGATGCGCACCTCCTTGAAGACGTTGTCCTCGCCGAAGAGCTTCACGCGGGCCGCGAGCGCGTCCTCCACGGTGAGGACGGGCTCCAGCGGCTCCACCTCGACGCGCACGGCCTGCCGCGCCGCCTCGGCCCGCTCGGGATCGGCGTGCGCCACCAGCACGATGGCCTCGTCCGCGTGCCGGATCTCCCGCGCCGCGAGCAGCGGCTGATCCTCGAGGATGTGGGCCACCACGTTCGCGCCGGGGATGTCGCGGTGATCGGCGATGACCACGCCGCGCCAGTCGAAGGCCGGGTCGAACTCGACGCGGCGAATGAGCCCGCGCGGCACCGAGGAGCGGACCGTGCGCCCGTGCAGCATGTCGGGCAGCCGGATGTCGTCCACGAAGAGCGCCCGCCCCGTGACCTTGTCATGACCTTCGTGCTTGGGAACGCTGGCGCCCACGGCGGGCCGGAGCGTCGCCGAGGCCGCCTGGCGGGCGAAGGGAGATTGCGTGGCGCGGGGCATTTGGCTCAGTCTACCACGATCGCAGGGGCGGGCGAGGCCGACGCGGGCGCGCAGCGCGCGGGTTCGCTTCGCCCGGGACCGTGGGTTCTTGGACCCCGCGAGGCCGCGAAGTGACCCGTTGCTCCGCGCCGAAGGCGGGCTCTAGAATTGGCCTGACGCGAACCCTTGCCCGAGACCTGGAGGACCGATGCCCATCCGGCTGCCGCGCGTCGAGCTCGCTCTCCTCGTCGTCGCGTCCGCCGTGGCCGCGACGCTGGCGGCCCCGGCCGCCGCGACGTCCCAATGGCCGTACAACGGCGTGCCGCTCTGCGCCGCCAGCGGCGACCAGTCCAGCCCCGCCGCCGCCTCGGACAGCTCGGGCGGAGCGATCGTCGCCTGGTGCGACTCGCGAGCCGGGGGCCAGGACATCTACGCCCAGCGGGTGGACGGCGACGGCGTCGTGCAGTGGGCGACCCAGGGAGACACCGTGTGCACCGCCGCCAACGCGCAGACGAGCCCGGCCGTCGTCTCGGACGGCAGCCACGGCGCGTTCATCGTCTGGACCGACTCGCGCTCGCTCACCAACCCCAACCTCTACGTCCAGCACCTGACGGCTGCCGGCACGGTCGCCGCGAACTGGCCCGTCAACGGGCTCTGCGTGTGCAGCGCGGCCATCTACCCCTCGGACGCCTACGCCGTGGCGGACGGACTCGGCGGCGTCATCGTCGTCTGGGAGGACTACCGGAGCACGAACGGGGACGCCGACGTGTACGCCCAGCGCATCTCGGCGGACACGACTCGGCGCTGGACCGCGAGCGGCGCCGCGGTCTGCAGCGCGCCGAACGACCAGATCCGGCCGGTCTGCATTCCCGACGGCTCGGGCGGGGCGATCTTCGCCTGGCAGGACTCGCGCGCCTCGACCAACGTCTCGGACATCTACGTGCAGCGCCTCAACGCCTGGGGCGTCCCCGCGAACGGCTGGGTGGCGAACGGCGTGGCCGCCTCTCCCACCGAGGGTCTGCGCACCGCGATCAACCCGACCCTCGCCAGCGACGGGCTGGGGGGCGCCATCGTCGCCTGGGAGGACTACCGCACCGCCTACGCCGGCATCTACGCCCTCCGCTTCAACGCCAACGCCACGATTCCCGCCTCCTGGGTCGGGGGCGTCACGGTGTGCGACACGATCAACGATCAGAGGCAGCCGATCGCCGTGCCCGATGGCAGCGGCGGCGCGGTCGTGCTCTGGCAGGACTGCCGGAGCCAGGCCGACACGACCGATCTCTACGCCAAGCGGCTCACGAGCAGCGGCGCCACGGCGAGCGGCTGGCCCCCGAGCGGCAGCGCGGTGTGCACGGCGCCCGGCAATCAGAACGCGCCGTCGCTCGTCTCCGACGGGACCGGCGGGATCGTCGCCGCGTGGAACGACTACCGCTTCGGCTCCAGCACCAAGGCCTACGCGCAGCGCCTCGGCGGCGAGGGCGCGGTGGCTTCGGGCTGGCCCGCCAATGGCCTGGCCATCTGCCTCAGCAACGCCGTCCAGCAGCAGCCGAGCGCGCTGCCGGACGGCAGCGGCGGAGCCCTCGTCGCCTGGCAGGACAACCGCACGGGCGCCTACAAGGTCTACGCCACGCGCGTGGTCGCCGCGGGCGGCGTGCTGGACGTGGCGCCGGCAACCGGCGTCGCTTTCCGCGTGCACGCGCCGCGACCCAACCCGGCCGCCGGCACGGCGACGTTCGCCGTCGAGCTGCCGGCGCCGCGCACGGTGGACGCCGGGATCTTCGATCTGGCGGGTCGGCGGGTGCGCACCCTCGAGCCCGGCCGCGTGCTGCCCGCAGGCACCCACCCATTCGCCTGGGACGGACGCGACGAAGCGGGGAGGCCGGTGGAGCCCGGGATCTACCTCGTGCGCTTCCGGGCCGGCGACGAGGTGCAGGTGCGGCGGGCCGTCCGCCTCCGCTGAGTCGCTTCCGCTCGCCGGCTCAGCCCCGCGCGTCCGTCAGCCAGCTCGCGAACTCCAGGAGGAAGCGGTGGCCGCGCTCGAGGGCGGCCGGGTCGACGAACTCCTCCGGCGAATGGCTCACGCCCTGGCGGCTGGGCAGGAAGAGCAGCAGCGCCGGAACGCCGTTGCGCCCGAACACGGTGCCGTCGTGGAAGACACCGCTCGCCAGGCGGCCGTGCGCGATCTTGAGCTTCCGCGCGAGCTTCTCCGCCGCGTCGGCCAGCCCGCTCGAGAGCATGACCGGCTCGGCGCCCGCCGCCTCCTCGAGCACGATCTCGATCCCCCGCTCCTCGGCGATGGCGCGGCACTGCTGGCCGATGGCGGCCGTCAGGTCGGCCAGCTTCACGCGCTCGACGTGCCGCACCTCCACGCCCAGCTCGCACGCGCCGGGGACTTCGTTGTAGGTGCCGGGGTGCGCGTGGATGAACCCCACCGCGGCCACGGCGGGAGAGCCGGCCTTGCGCGCGAGCCTCTCCGCGGCCAGCGCCATCTCGGCGGCGGCGGCGAGCGCGTCCCGGCGCAGGGACATGGGGGTCGTGCCCGCGTAGCGCGTCTCGCCCGTGAGCAGCACGCGGAAGCGCCGGCAGCCCGCGATCTGGTCGACGATGCCCAGCTGGAGCCCCTCGGATTCGAGCAAGGGTCCCTGTTCGGCGTGTAGCTCCAGCATCAGCGCCGGGTGGAACAGCGGCGGCGAGGGGCGCTCGCCCGGCTGGAGCGGCGCGGCGCAGCCGCGCGCGCCCGCGTGCTCGAGCGCGCGCCGCCAGGTGACGCCCGCGGGGTCGCGCGCCAGATCCAGCTCCTCGCTGCGGATCAGCCCCATGATGCCCCGCGCCCCGGGATTGCACAGGCCGAAGCGGGACTCCTCACCCGCGCAGGTGGCGAGGCCCACGACCGGCAGCGCCGCCCGCTCGCGCAGCTCCGCCGCCACGAGCAGGGCGGAGAGCACGCCGCAGGCGCCGTCGTACGGGCCGTCGCCCGGCGAGGTGTCGAGGTGCGAGCCGACCAGCAGCACCGAGCGGGTCAGGTCGCCGGGCTTCAGCGCGGGCGAGTGGAAGAAGAGGTTCCCGAGCGCGTCGGGCGTGGCCGCGAGGCCGAGCGTGCGCGCGCACTCGGCCAGCCACAGGTGGGCGTCGCACCAGGCGTCGCTGTAGACGAGCCGTGTGACTCCAGGGCTCCCGCTGGAGAAGCCTCCGAGTTTCTGCAGCAGCTCATCCAGCGTCCCTGCGGCCGATTGGGGGATTCCCGCGGTCACGCGGGGGAAGGTAGCCCATCCGCATGCCCGGGTCCACGACCGGCTCGCGCGCCCTTCGGCGCCGGTCTATCCTGCGGCATGCGCTGGTCTCTCGCCTGGGTCGCCCTCGCGCTGGCGGCGGCGCTGTCGGGCTGCGCGCCTCGCGGCGACGGGGTCGCGGGCTCGTCGGCTCGCGCGCCGCGCTACTTCGGCAGCGTGAACCCGCCCCGCGAGAGCGTGCTGCGCTTCAACAACGGCGCCGAGCCCGAGACCATCGATCCGGCGCTGGCCTCGGGCCAGCCCGACGGGCGTCTCGCGCGCAGCCTCTTCGAGGGGCTCACCGTGTCCGATCCGCGGACGCTCGAGCCGGGCCCCGGGCAGGCCGCACGCTGGGAGACGAGCCGCGACGGGCGCCTCTGGACGTTCCATCTGCGCCCGGGGCTGAGGTGGAGCGACGGCACCCCTCTGGGCGCGAGCGACTTCGTCTGGTCGTGGCTGCGCGCCCTGCGGCCCGAGACGGCCTCGCGCAACGCCGGCCTCCTCCATGCCATCGCCGGCGCCGAGGCGTTCAACCGCGGGACGGCGACCGATCCCGCGAGCGTGGGGCTCGCGGCTCCCGACGAGACCACGCTGGTGGTCCGTCTCGCCCGCCCCGTCCCCTACCTCCTCTATCTCGCGGCCTACCCCACCTGGCTGCCCGTGCCGCGACACGTCGTCGAGCGCTGGGGTGACGCCTGGACGCGCCCCGAGCACATCGTCTCGAACGGCGCCTTCGTGCTCGAGCGCTGGCGCCCCAACGATCGCTTGGTGCTGCGCCGGAACCCGCGCTACCGCGATCCCGCCCGCGTGCGCTCGGAGCGGGTGGAGGCGTACTCGATCGAGGATCTGAGCACGGCCACCGAGCTCTACGAGTCGGGGCGGCTCGACTGGAACACGAGCGGCTACATCCCCTCCCCTTTCGTTCCCTACATGCGCCGGTACGCGGACTTCCGCAGCGCCCCCTTCCAGTCGGTCTACTTCTACTCGCTGAACGTGACGCGCCCGCCGCTCGACAACGTCTGGGTGCGGCGCGCGCTGAACGCCGCGGTGGATCGCGAGGCGATCGCCCTCGACCTCCTGCGCGGCACCCGCCAGCCCTGGGGCCGGCTCACGCCGCAGGGCTATCCCGGCTACCCCGCTCCGCCCGCCCTCGGCTACGACCTGGCCCGGGCCCGCGAGTACCTGGCCCGCGCCGGCTACCCCGGCGGGCGGGGATTCCGGAAGATCTCGATCCTCTTCAACACCAGCGAGGACAACCGCCGGATCGCCGAGGCGATCCAGGCCATGTGGACGCGCGGGCTCGGCATTCCCGTCGAGCTGCAGAACATGGAGTGGGGCGCCACCCTGCAGGCCACCTCCTCCCTGCGCTACGACGTGGCCCGGCGCTCGTGGATCGGCGACTACCTCGACCCCAGCACGTTCCTCGACATCATGCGCGGCGGCGACGGCAACAATCGCACGGGCTGGGCGGACGCCCGCTACGATCGGCTGCTGAGCGCGGCGGCGGACGAGCCCGATCCGGCGCAGCGCCTCGCCCTGCTGGCGCGGGCCGAGGCCCTGCTGCTCGCGGACGGCCCGGTCGTTCCCGTCTATCACTACTTCTCGGTCGAGCTGGTGAAGCCCTACGTGCGCGGGATCTGGTCGAACGCCCTGGACACGCATCCGCTCGAGGACATCTGGATCGACCACGGCTGGCGGCGACCCGGCCCGGCCGGGGAGGCGCGCGCCCACGCCGGCCGCGCCGGAGCCCGGCCGTGATCCGCTACCTGCTCCGCCGCCTGCTCCTCTTCGTACCGACGCTCTGGGCGATCGCCACGATCACCTTCTTCCTCGTGCGTCTGGCGCCCGGCGGTCCCTTCAACGCGGAGCGGGCCATTCCCGAGGCGGCCCGCGCCCAGCTCGCGCGCAAGTACGGGCTCGACCGCCCGCTCGCGGTGCAGTACGTCACCTTCCTGGGGCGCGCGGCTCGCCTGGACTTCGGGCCCTCCTACGAGTTCCCGGCGCGCCCCGTGCGCGAGATCATCGCCCGGGGCGTCCGCGTCTCCGCGGAGCTGGGGGGCTGGGCCCTGCTCGTCGCGCTCCTGGTGGGCGTGCCCCTCGGGATCGTCGCCGCGCTCCGGCAGAATCGCGCCGCGGACACGGCGGTGATGGCGGTCGCCCTGGCCGGAGTCTCGGTGCCCAACTTCGTGCTGGGCCCCCTGCTCGTGCTGATCTTCTCGCTGGGGCTCTACTGGCTGCCGCCCGCGCTGTGGGAAGGGCCGCAGAGCCGGATCCTGCCGGTGCTCACGCTCTCGGCCGCCTACGCCGCGTACGTCGCCCGGCTCACCCGCGCGGGGATGCTCGAGGTGCTGCGCCAGGACTTCATCCGCACGGCCCGGGCCAAGGGACTGCCCGAGCGGCTCGTCGTGCTGAAGCACGCGCTGCGCCTCGGGCTCCTGCCCGTGGTGTCCTATCTGGGTCCCGCCGCGGCCGCGGTCATCACCGGCTCGCTCGTGGTCGAGCAGGTCTTCGCCATCCCCGGCCTCGGGCGCTACTTGGTGAACGGCGCCTTCAACCGCGACTACACGCTGGTCATGGGCGTGGTGCTCTTCTACGCCTGCCTCCTTCTCGTCCTCAACCTGCTCGTCGACCTGGCCTATGCCTGGCTCGACCCGCGGGTGGAGCTGGGCTGAGATGGGCGTGAGCGCCGCCTCGGTCCCCGCGCCCGCCCCGGGGCGCAGCCTGTGGACGGACGCCCGCCGGCGCCTGGCGCGCAACCGCGCCGCCGCGGTCTCCGCCCTCTTCCTCGCGCTCGTCGCGCTGGCGTGCTTCGCGGCGCCCTGGCTGCCCGGCCTGGCCGATCCGGCGGCGCAGGACCTCAGGCTCGGCGCCGCGCCGCCGGGCGCCCCGCACTGGCTCGGCACGGACGAGCTGGGGCGCGACGTCCTCGCCCGCATCCTCTACGGAGGGCGGGTCTCGCTCCTGGTCGGGCTCGTGGGCACGCTCGTGAGTCTGGTGGTGGGGGTGAGCTGGGGCGCGGTGGCGGGCTACGCGGGCGGCAAGCTGGACGAGTTGATGATGCGAGTGGTGGACGTGCTCTACGCCCTGCCCAACATCTTCCTCGTCATCGTGCTGCTCGTCTTCTTCAGCCGCAGCCTGCTCATGCTCTTCGTCGCGCTGGGTCTCGTGCAGTGGCTGACCATGGCGCGCATCGTGCGCGGCCAGGTGCTCACGCTCAAGCAGCAGACCTTCGTGGAGGCGGCGCGCGCGCTGGGGGCCGGCGATCGCAGCATCGTCTTCCGCCACATCGTGCCGAACACGCTCGGTCCGGTGATCGTGTACAGCACGCTGACCGTGCCGGCCGTGATCCTGCAGGAGGCCTTCCTCTCCTTCCTCGGCCTCGGCGTGCAGCCGCCGGGCGCCTCCTGGGGCACGCTCATCGCCGACGGCGCGCGGGTGATGGCCCTCTTCCCCTGGCTCGTCCTCTTCCCCGGTCTCGCCCTTTCGCTCACCCTGCTGGCGCTGAACTTCCTGGGCGACGGACTGCGCGACGCCCTCGACCCCCAGGACGCCGGCCGCGTGCCCTGAGCCGGGCGCTGCCGCCCGCGCCGCCGTCCCGTGCCGGAAGACGATCCTCCTGGCGCCGCGGCGGACGCGGCCCACCGGCCACGCCGTGTCGCGTCCGGGTGTCCAAAAGGCGTATAATCGGTAGCCGAAGGTCGCCTGCGGGTTCGGGCCCCAGGACGGCGAGACGAGTGGTGGTTGGAGCGGACGACCGAAAGGAATCCCCGATGAGCTTGACCCGAGCGCATTCGAAGCGTCCCGGCCCCTCCCGCCCCTCCTCGGCCCGCGCCCCGCGCATCCGCATCGTCATCGCCGACGGCCACGCGATCGATCGCCGCGCCCTGGGCAGCCTGCTCAACGAGCAGGAGGACTTCGAGATCGTCGGCGAGGCCGCCAACTCCGCCGAGGCGATCGAGTACTGCGCCAGCCTGCGGCCGAACGTCCTGGTCCTGACCCTCAATCTGCCCAGCGACTCCGGCGACTCGGCGTTGCCGGTCATCCGCGCGGCCCTGCCCGGCCTGCGCGTGCTCGCCCTCTCCGAGCGCGGGGTGGCCAACTGCCTGGTCCTGAACCCTCCGGGACGCTCGCGCGTCTCCGGGCTCTCCCAGGCGCCCGTGTGCGACGCCGGCACGGACTGCCTCCAGCTCGCGATGGCGCAGGGCGCGCTCGGGACCCTGCGGCGCAGCGCCGAGCCCGAGGTGCTGTTCCAGGCGGTGCGGGCGGTGGCGGCGGGACACGCGTCCTACGAGCCGCGCACCGCGGAGGCGGTCCCCGACGGCGGGGCGAGCGCCGGAACGAACGGCCACCTGGGCCTCTCGGCGCGGGAGCTGGACGTGGCGGCCCTGCTCGCGGAGGGGCGCTCCAACAAGGAGATCTCGGTCACGCTGGCCATCAGCGAGCCCACGGTCAAGAAGCACATCGGGCAGATCCTGCGGAAGCTGAACGTGCAGGACCGGCTGCAGGCCGGGCTCTTCATGGCCCGGCACCCGCTGCTCTTCGCACGCAGCGCGGGCGCCGCATGGCGGCGCCTCCAGTCGACCGCGGAGTAGCCCCGGCTCGCGCCGACCTTGGCGTGCCGCCGCTGCGGCAACGCGCCCGAAGCAGGCAGCTCGTGGGTGGCTGCTACCTTCGGACCGGAGGTCGCTCCCATCGGCCCCTAGCCGGAAGCCCCGGGGCGGGCGCAGGTTAGGGGTAGCAAGCCGGCCGCAGGGATGCCCGCTGCGTCCTCCGTGGGGGAGGTAAGTCAGGCGGGTGCTCCCTCGGTTTCTGCCGGCTTGCCTTTCTTTTCCGGCAAGATCCCCGCGGCGACGCGGGGCCGCGAAGCCCCTATCACCCTGCGCCTCGGCCGCGGGGCGCCCGGCTACTGCGGGCCCGGGATGCTGGCCGCGCGCTCCGCGCTCGACATGGGCTTGGCCGCCCGCACCATGCCTCGCGCCCAGTCCACCGCGCCCCAGACGTTCCACAGCAGGACGCCGCGCGCCACCTCGTCGCGCAGGTAGAAGACCACGCCCTCGCGGAAGGGCTGGCGCCACACCGCCTCGACGCGCAGCGTGGGATCCAGCTCGCCCACGGCCTCGAACCCCAGATCGAAGAGATCGGAGAAGAAGTAGGGAATCCCCTCGTAGGGCACGACCGCCCCCGCCATGTTGGCGCCCGTCGAGCGCCCCTGCTGGATGGCGTTGTCCCAGTGCTCGACCCGCAGGCTGCGCTCGAGCGGGACGCAGGGGAAGCGCGCCACGTCGCCGGCCGCGTAGATGGCCGTGTCCGTCGTGCGTCCGAACTCGTCCACCACGATGCCGTCTTCCACGTCCAGACCCGCGGCCTCGGCCAGGTCCACCTCGGGCTCGATGCCCAGTCCCGCCACCACGTGCTGGGTGGAGATGACGCCGCCGCTCGCGGTGTGCGCCTGGATCAGCCCCTGCGACTCCTCCAGGGCCACGACCTTGTCCTCGGACACGGTCTCCACGCCCTGCTGGCGGTAGTAGTCGGCCACGAACAGCCCCAGGTCGCGGGGCAGCACGCGGAAGAGCGGGTACTCGCGATCGTAGAGGTAGGTGACCTCCTTGCCGGCGTGGCGCAGGGCGGCCGCCAGCTCGGCGCCGATGAAGCCGCCCCCGATCACGAGCGCGTGCTCGAAGCGATCCAGCCGCCGCTCGAGGAAGAGGTAGTCCTCCAGCTCGCGGAAGTACTGCAGACCCTCCACCTCGGCCCCCTCCACCGTCAGCCGCCGGGGCCGTCCGCCCGTCGCCAGGAGGAGCCTCTCGTACTCGTACTCGACGCCGCGCTCGTCCCACACCGAGCGCCGAGCCGCATCCAGCTCGACGATCTCGTGCCGCAGCCGCAGCTCGACGCCGTTCTCGGCGTAGAAGGCGTCGTCGTGCACGGGCAGCTTGTCCTTGGTCGACTTGCCGAACCACAGGTCCTTGGACAGCGGCGGCCGGTGGTAGGGACTGAAGTTCTCGCGGGCGAGCAGCAGGATGCGGCCCTCGCGGTCGTGCTCGCGGATCCCCTCGATGGCGGAGGCGGCAGCGAGACCTCCACCGACGATCACGTACTTGTGGCGCATGGCGTGACGCCCTCCCCCTGCGGTCCGAGCCGCGGCCGGTGCTCGCGTGCGGTTGGCGGATCCGGCGCGAGGGCCGCAGTGTAGATGCGTTCGCCCGTCTCGGCCACACGCGCGAGCGGGTGGCCGGCGGCCGCTCCGAATCACCCCGCGCCGGCGGGCCGCCGCCGCTCAGCCTCGGCCCAGCCCGCGTTGCCAGGTGCCGCGCGCGGCGTAGCCCAGGATGAGGAACATGCGCACGAAGCAGGTCACCGTGATCACCCAGGCGATGCCGAGGAGGGCCGTGCCCGTCCAGGCCGGCACCAGGAAGGCGAGCGGGACGCGGGCCAGGGAGATCACCGTGAAGATGGCGGAGACGACGATCGTGTGCCCCGACCCGAGCAGCGACTCCGTCGTCACCACCTCGACCGCCGTGGGCAGGAAGCACAGGGCCAGCACGCGGAGGTAGGGAACGCCCACGGCGTGCACCGCCGGGTCGCGGGTGAAGAGCCCGAGGAAGAAGCCCGGCACGATCTCGATGACGGCCGTCACCACCAGGGCGATCCCGGCGTTCCAGGCGACCCCGGTGCGGATCACCTGCGCCGCGCGCTTCGGCTGGCGGGCGCCCAGGTTCTGGCCCACGAGCGCGGCGCCGGCGCTGCCGATCGAGGCGGCGGTCACGAACTGCACGGCCTCGATCCGATTGGCGATGCCGATCACCGCCATGGAGGCGGGGCCGAAGCTGGCCGCCGAGCGGGCGAAGGCCATGTAGACGACCGAGAAGAAGATGCCGATGAGCGCGGCCGGGGCGCCGACGGCGAGCACGCCGGCGAGCCCCGAATCCGGAGCCCCGCCCGGCGCGGGCTCCGCGTCCACCGCGCCGCGCGCGAAGAAGAGCAGGCGCCGGCCGCCAAGGCGTGCCCCGCGGCGCCAGGCGATGGCCAGGTAGCCCGCGGCCAGGGCGGCTTGCGCCGAGACCGTGGCCCAGGCGGCGCCGGCCACGCCGAGCCGCGGAAAGGGTCCGGGCCCGTAGATGAGGAGCGGCGCCAGCACGGCGTTCAGCGACACGGCGCCGAGGTCGAGCAGCAGCGGCGTGCGCGTGTCGCCCGACGCCCGCATGAGGCTCTCGCAGGTGAGCGCGATCATGGGCAGGGGCGCGGCGGCGAGCACCACGGTGAGGTAGCGCGTCCCGTCCGCGAGCACGACGGGATCCGTGGTCATCAGGGCGAAGATGTGACGCCCCGTCACGAGCGCCGCGAGCGTGCCCGCGAGGCCCAGGAGCGCCGAAGCCCGCACGGCGCGGAAGGCCACCTCGCCGGCGCGCCGCCGCTCCCCCGCGCCGAGGAGCTGGCTCGCGAAGGCCAGCGCGCCCACCGCCACCATGTCGTTCAAGGAGTACGCCGACCACATCACGAACACCGAGCTGGTGACGGCGGCCAGGGCGCTCACCCCCAGCCCCTGCACCCAGAGCGCATCCACCCACTGGTAGGCGACGCGCAGGACCTGCGAGGCGAGCACGGGGAGCGCGAGTCGGAGCAGGGCCCGAGGAATGGCCTCGGCGACTCCCGGCAGACGGCCCGAGGGCGTGGGATCGCTCATCGCCGCGGTGGGATCGCGAACGGCGGCGGTCAGGGGCCGGGCGCCGGCCCGGGCTCGGCGGGCGGCGACCCGGCGTCGAGCCGCGCCCGCGCGCGGCTGTAGGCGAGATGCGAGACGTAGCCGGCGTGCACGTCCATCAGCGCGTGAATGAGCATGCCGGCGAAGAGGGAGCGCGTGAGCCAGTAGACCGCGGCGAGGAAGCCGCCCACCAGCCCCGTGAGCAGCACGCCGCGGGGGCCCTGGTACGCGTGGCCGATGCCGAAGACGAGCGACGAGCCCACTCCCGCCAGGAGAAAGGCGTGGTGCGTGGCGAGCGCTCCCCGCGCCGGCAGGGCGAAGAACCAGGCCGCCAGGTACCAGATCAGGTAGCCGCGGTACAGGACCTCCTCGCACACCCCCGCCGTCACGGCGAGGGCGAAGAACCACGAACGCTCGTGCCGCGTGGCCGGAAGCATGCGCTCGAGATGGCGCGTGCGCATGCGCAGGCGATCGAGCGCCTCGTCGTCGGCCGGGCCGACCTGCCCCTGCCGGATCATGACCACGACCACGATCGCGAGCCCCGCCAGCACGCCGGCGAGACCGCCCGTGAGCCGGGGCACGACGCCGAGCAGGGACCAGGGCCGGCGCGCCACGAGCCACCAGAGCGCGACGGCGGCCGCGAGCAGCCACTGCAGCACGAGCGCCCGCCGGTAGACGGAGAGCTTCACGCGCGGGACGTCCGCTTCCGCCGCGCGCTGCAGTCGCCGGAAGCCGAACAGGCCCGCCCGCACGGGGAAGAGCACGGCGAGGACGAGGAAGAGGACGTGGTCGATCCAGCCGAGGGACGCGGGCATGCGGGCAGGATACTAGCGGGCGAGGTGCGTGGCGAGGCGTCGGGAGCTGACGGCCCCACCTGGGGGAGGCGGGCGACGTCGGCACGTCGAATGGCGCCGGGGATGGCCGCGGGTCGTTCGGGGACGATCGCACGGAATCAGCGTGAGAAGAGGCCGAGACGTCTGCTGGCGACGCGGGTTAGAGTTAGCATGAGCCCCACGGAGTCAGGCGTCCGTGGGCTCAATGCGTCACGGGACCGGGGGAGACGGCACGAGACCTGAGAGGACGCTGAGACCGGGACAAGACCAGGACACTGGGTGAGAGGAAGGGGCCGCTGTATTAGCGACTGCCTGTCTGGGGTCGCCGCCGGTGGAGGAGGTGGGGAGGCTAAGGGTGTGAATCAGGCAGCGGGTTGCTCAGGCCTGATCGCATGGAATCGTGGTGAAGTGAGGTCGAGACGCCAGTTGGTGATACGCGCGTCAGCGGAGGTAGAGGGCATGAGGCTACGGTGGGTGGTGTTGGGAGGTCTTGCCATGGTGGTTGCGGCATACGGGGTCTATGTGTGGAACGACTATCGGCATCCTACGGGTGACTTGATCGTTTGGGGCGACGCTCCTTGCGTCGGAGCGCGCGTGCTGGTCGATGGCGAACCGTTTGACACGCTACGTCTGCGTCCGCCGGGCGATGAGATGCCAGCGGAATGGCGGGGAAACCGGGTGACGGCTTGGCTGTATCGGAGAGGAGAATCCTCGGCCGGGACGTATGCCTTAGGGGTGCCTTATGGCCCACACTTGGTTCAGGTGGTCTTCGGCGTGGGGGACACGCTGAACGTGCGTGCGATGTTCGCCGAGTACAATTCCGTGGCTGTGTCGAGACCGCGGCGCCAAATGTGGTTCGAGAGTCATGGGTCAGGGTCAGGCCGGGAGTAGGCGTCCTTGGCTATAACAAGCAAGAGTGAAAGTGAAGAGACTGGAGAGCACACCGGGGTGAAAGGTGGCGGGATCGCAGAAAGGGTGAGCCCGGCGCCTGCGCGTCGGGCCTGAGAGGTTCGCGTCGCCCGTCGGCATCGGCCCAACCGAAAGGAGGGCTGACATGCCGAAGTTGCCGGCGGGCATGTTCAAGCGGAAGGGTCGCGAGGCTAGTACCTGCGGCCTTACCGTGATGGTGGCGAGCGGTACGTCACGCTCGGGACAGATTTCGAGAAGGCGAAGGAGAGGGCCGAGGAGGCCCGGAAGAGTTGGACTCCGCTCCAGGCCGAGCGTGAGCGGGTGACGGTGGCGCAAGCTGCGGAGCGGTGGCAGGCGGGCTACATCCGGACGCAGCGCACCGCGAAGGGGCGGCGGATCGTGGCCCAGCGGGTGCGGGACTACCTGGTCCCGTTCATGGGGAGCATGCTCCTGGCGCGGGTTCAGGGTCAGGACGTGCGGGAGTACCGGCTGTGGCTGGAGCGGCGGACGAAGCTCAAGCTGGGCACGGTGTCTCATCTGCTCTCGGATTGCCGGTGCTTGCTGAGCTGGTGCGAGGACGTGGGGCTCGTGGAGCGGTCGCCGTTTCCGCGTCGGGTGATGCCGAGGTTGCAGGAGCGGCCACCGGATCACGTAAGCGACGAGGAGGCGGACTCGATGCGGGCGCTGCCGGAGCCGTGGGGCTTCGTGTTTCGGCTCGGGCTGGGAACGGGGCTCAGGTGGGGCGAGCTATGCAGGGCGCAGGCTTCGGACGTGGAACGAGGTTTCCTGCTCGTTCACCAAACGAAGTCACGCAAGGTGCGGCGCGTGCCGCTGGCTCAGGACCTGCTGGCCGGGTGCGGAGTCGCGTGGGGCTGCTGGTGCCGTTCGCGGCAGGCTCGCCGGGCTCGTTCGCAGCGGCGGTGCGTCGGCACGCCGGGATGGCGCGCTTTCATGTTCACCAGATGCGGCACACGTTCGCGTGTCAGTGGATGGACCGGGGCGGGAACCTGGGCGCGCTGCAGCAGGTCATGGGGCACGCGTCGATCGTGACCACGCAACGCTACGCTCGCATGTCGGACGAGATCGTGATGCGCGAGGCTCAGCGCATCGCGGGAGGCGTGGCGTGACGGGTGTGCTAGGGAGGGTTCTGCGTGTCATCGGCCTCGCCTTGCTGTTGCCGGTGTTGGCGGGATGCGACCAGATCCTGATGCGGAAGCCGGGGCGTAAGGAGCTTGAAGGGAGGTACTTCCTGGCCAAGGCGTCAGCGAAATGGCTCGTGACGGCGAAGCGCTACGACCACATACCGGAATCAGTAATCACGTTGGGCCCGGGGCCAAACCTGGTGGTCGAGAATCTTCCAGACTGCGCTATCGATGGTTTCGGTGCCGCGCATGGTCGGTTTCTGTCAGGCAAGGGCGAATGGGAGCTTGAGAAGGCGTCCATTGGCTACGGCCTGAACTTCGACGTGGGAGAGGGCGGGTCTTTGCCACACGGGCACTACGCTGGCCCGTGGGTGACTCTGAGACGCAGGGTGGCCCCGCACGAGCTGGAAATCACCGTGGGCGATCCTGACTCGCGTGAGACTGTGCGGTACGTGAAGGCCCGGGCTGGATGGTCCGATGCCGGTACCATGACCGGTACCAGATTGGCGAAGTAGGGCCGTAACTAGATGCGCGGCACGAGTTGAAGGAAAGCGGGCAGGAAGTTCCTCAGCCTCTCCCCCTCCTCGGGCCGCGCGCCGCCTCCCCCACCTCGCGATAGCGGAAGCAGCTCGTCAGGTGATCGTTCACCATCCCCGCCGCCTGCATCATGGCGTAGCAGATGGTCGAGCCCACGAAGGTGAACCCGCGGCGCTTCAGCTCCATGCTCATCGCGTCGGATTCGCGCGTGCGCGGGGGGATCTCGCGCAGCGTGCGGCGCGTGTTGCGGATCGTGCTCCCGCCGGTGAATCCCCAGACGAAGCGGTCGAAGCTCCCGAACTCCTTCTGCACGGCGAGGAAGGCGCGCGCGTTCTTCACCGCGGACTCGATCTTGAGCCGGTTGCGCACGATCCCCGGGTCGCGCAGCAGCCGCTCGACCTCGCGCCGGTCGAAGCGCGCCACCTTCTCGGGAGCGAAGCCCGCGAAGGCGCGGCGATAGCCCTCGCGCTTCTCGAGGATCGTGCGCCACGAGAGCCCCGCCTGCGCGCCGTCCAGGAGCAGCGTCTCGAACCAGCGGCGGTCGTCGTGCACCGGCACGCCCCACTCGCGGTCGTGGTAGTCGCGGTAGAGCGGCGTGCTCTCGCTCCAGGGACAGCGGCGAACGGGACGGGTCATCACTCCTCCGCGGGCAGGATGCGGGCCCGCCGCCGCGCCAGCCAGAGGAGCGCGACGTGAAGGCCCACGGCCAGGGCCAGCTCGGCGGCGAGGAACGGCGCGAGGCGCCCGCGGTGCTCCGCCCAGCGCGCCGCCAGCGCGATCGGGAACAGGACCAGCAACGCCGTCAGGACGAGGGCCAGACCGCGGGTTTCCTGCATCCCGCGCCGGCTCGGCTGCGAGAGCGGCACGTAGGTCCGCAGGGCGGCCGGGAGCAGGGAGGCGGGCGGCGCCAGCAGCAGCGCGGGCAGCAGCGCCGGCAGAACCCGCCAGTCCCCGCGGGTGGCGAGGAGCCCGATCCCCGCGAGCAGCGCGGCCACCGGCAGGACGATGCCGCCGAGCACCGCCTTGCGCACCCCGTGGAAGAGCGGCATGGCGTCGGGGAGCGGCGCGATGCGGAAGACCTCGGCCGCGCCCCAGTGCGCCGAACTCTCGAGGATCTCCAGGGCCACCGGCGGCGTCATGCTCAGGCCGAGCGAGGCGAGCACCAGGAACTGGGAGACGTCGGGCTCCCGCCCGATGAGCGAGAGGGGCGGCAGGAGCACGATCACCGCCACCCCCGGCCAGAGCCTCATCATGATCTCGCGGTCGCGCCGCAGATAGGCCCCGGCGAGGAGGAACGCGCCGCGCTCGACCGGGTCGCGGATCCACAGCCGCAGCGCCGCCTCGAGTCCCGCGCTCCTGCCCCGCGCCGCGGCCCGGCGCGGGTGCGCGAGCGCAGGGCGCTCGGCGAGACCGCTCAGGCTCTCGCGGAACGCGGGCGCGAGCCGGGTCACCGCCAGGGCGAAGACGCCGGCGGTCACGAGGCCCCCGGCCAGCGCCAGCCCCAGCAGCCCCCGGTCGCCTCCCGGCCCCGCCAGCGCCTCGTCGAGCGCCGCGAACCAGGTGACGGGCACCAGCGCCAGCCATGCCCAGGCGCGGCGGAGGCTGAGCGTCGTCTCCGGCGTGGCCCGCGGCAGGAGCTGCGTCGTCGCGACGACGCCCAGGGTGAGAGCGATCTGCCCGAGCGTGGCGGCGCGCTCGAAGTGCCGGCGCGGCACGAAGCGCATGAGCAGGCCGTAGAGGAGCACCACCGCCCCCGTGCAGAACAGGGCGAGCAGGAGCGCCGCCAGGGCGTGCACCAGCGGGAACCAGGGCCGGGCCCCGCGCG
Source organism: Candidatus Eiseniibacteriota bacterium (assembly GCA_033853925.1). Taxonomy (GTDB): domain Bacteria; phylum Eisenbacteria; class RBG-16-71-46; order RBG-16-71-46; family RBG-16-71-46; genus JANXPZ01. Next base: position 19,634 of record JAWOLC010000112.1, on the reverse strand, counting down.
CGGCGAGGCCGAAGAACATGGGCAGGGCGTTCGTGGCCGCGGCGATGCCGAGCCCGAAGACCGCCAGGTTGGCCGCCTTGGCGGCGAGCAGCGTGGCCGGCGAGATCGGGCGGAAGTCCAGGACCTCGCCCTCCTCCGGGTTCAGCAGCACGTCCGCGGCCACGAAGCTCGTGGCGCTCATGATCGCGAAGAGCGAGGTGCCGAGCACGAACAGGGCGTAGGTGAAGACGTCCAGACCCGCGAACGCCACGGTGCCCATGAGCAGGCCGAAGACGACGTAGAAGGCCAGGGCCTGGGCCGGTCCGGGCACGCGCGAACGCGAGGCCAGGGTGGCGAAGCCGCGCGAGCTGCGGCGCAGGCTCAAGCGCAGGTAGACGCCGAGCAGGGTCGCGGCCTGGCGCCAGTCGACCCGCCGCGTCTCCGGGCCGGAGCCGCTCATCCCCCCAGCGCGCGGGCGAATTCCTCGGCCCGCTCGAGCAGATTCTCGGTGGCCGTGAGCCGGTTGAAGACGCGCTCCAGCGTGGGCTCGCCGGTCTGCGCGAGCAGCGCCGCCACCTCGCCGTCGGCCACGATCGCGCCGCGATGGATGACGATCACCCGCTCGCACACCCGCTCCACCACGTCCAGGATGTGGGAGCAGTAGACGATCGTCCGGCCTTCACGCGCCAGGGTGGTGATCAGCGTCTTGAAGGAGAGCGCGGCGTTGGCGTCGAGGCCGCTCAAAGGCTCGTCGAAGATGATGACCTTCGGGTTGTGCAGGAGCGCCGCGGCGATGACCACCTTCTGGCGCATGCCCTTCGAGTAGGCGGCGAGCGGCTTCTCGCGCAGGGTGGGCTCGTCCAGCTCGAAGAAGGCGCCGAAGCGCCCGATGCGCTCCGCGGCCTCCGCCTCGGGAAGCTGGTGGAGCGCGGCCACGAACGCCAGGTACTCCCAGCCCGTGAGGCTCTCGAAGACCGCCCCGGACTCGGGCACGACCCCGATCACCCGCTTCACCGCCAGCGGCTCGCGCAGCACGTCCAGGCCCAGCATCCGGGCCGTGCCCGCGCTGGGCAGGAGCTGCCCCGAGAGCATGCGCACGATCGTGGTCTTGCCCGCCCCGTTGGGCCCGAGCAGGCCCACGATCTGGCCGGTCGGCACCGCGAAGCTGACGTGGTCCACGGCGAGCTGGTCGCCGAAGCGCTTCGTCAGGCCTTCGACCTCGATCAACGACCCGCTCTCCCCCCGACCCGCAGCAGTGACTCGGCCGACCGCACGGTGAGGTCGGGATGGTACATGCCGCCGGCGCTGGCGGGAAGCGCCACCAGGCTCCCCTCCATCTCGGGGCGCACCAGGTACTCGATCACGGTGTCGCCTCCGTCGAGCCAGCTCAGGAAGAACACCGAGCGCGTGTCGCGCGACTCGGCGTGCAGGAACCAGGGATGCTCCGTGCCCTCCGGCGTGAGGTCGTCCACCTCGAAGCCGGCGGGGCGGGGGTCCTCGATCACCAGATGCTGGAGCGCGGCCGGCGCGTGCAGGGTGAGGCGCACGAGCACGGCCTCGCCCGTGCGGAAGCCCTCCTTCTCGTCCACCGGCGTCGCCAGCCAGCGCGGCCGCCCGCGGCGATCGGCGGTGCGCTCGGCGTGGAAGTACTCGCGCGTCAGCGCGAGCTGCTTCTCCGCCCCCGTCGGGGGCCCGGGGCTCGGCACCATCGCCCGCGCCTCCCACGACCAGAAGAGGCTGCCGCTCCCCTCCATCGTGAGCCCCAGGCGATTCTCGCCGGGCTCGAGCCTCGCTCCCGTGAGGCGCAGCCGCTCGCCGCGGCCGAAGAGGTCGGCCGCCCCGAACGTGCGCTCGAGCACCTTCGCGCCGTTCCACTCGACCGCGAGCCGATAGTCCGGCTTCGCCTCGCCGGGATGGGCGACCAGCCAGTCCCCGAGGGCGATGGCCACGGGCGCGGTCGCCCGCGTCGAGCGCCAGTAACCCGCGCGCCGCCGCAGGGCCAGCCAGCGCAGGACCTCCGCCGCCTGCGGGTCGGCGGGCGACACCGCGAGCAGCGCGGAGAGCGCGTACGCCGTCGCCTCGATCTCGTCGTCGATCCAGCTCTCGGGGCTGCCGCGCCAGTGGAGGCCCGCCCCGTCGGCGACGGCCCGCCCCGCGAGCGCCTGCACCAGCGCCTTCGCCTCGGCGCGGCGCTCGAGCCCCAGGTGCCCGAGCGCCGAGAGCGCCAGCCCCGCGTCGCTCAGCTTCTCGCGCGCGGAGTACGTCGCCAGCGCCAGGTCCTCGAGCCGGGGCTTCAAGTCGCCGAAGCGCTCGCCCGCGCTCGGCAGCGAGAGCAGCCCCACGAGATGCGTGAGCACGTAGGCCTCGCCGTCCTCGCTGCGCACCTCGCTCAGCAGCCGCGGCACGGCGGCGACGCCGCGCTGCAGCGCCGCGTCCGTGGCCGGAGTCGCGTGGCCGGTGAAGGCGGCGCGCGCCAGGGCGTCCAGCGCCAGCGCGGTCAGGTACGGGTCGGCATCCCCCTCCCGCCACCAGCTCCAGCTCCCGTCGTCGCGCTGCAGCGCGATCAGGCGGTCCAGGCCCCGCGCCAGCACGCTGTCGGGCTTCTGCCAGCCGGGGAGCGCCACCCCCAGCTTCTTCCCCACCGCCAAGAGGTCGAGCGCGGAGCGCAGCGAATTCGCCGTCTGCTCCGTGCAGCCCCAGGGGTAGGTCGTGAGGTAGTCGAGCGCGCCCAGGGCCATCGCCGCGATCGAGGGCGAAAGCTCCAGCGTGACCTCGCTGCCCGCGCGCACGAGGTCGGCGGGCAGAGCCACCGGCACCGGTCCCCCGCCGGGGCCGAAGGACCGGCCCGCGCCGTGCAGATACAGCGGCACCGCGCGCGCCAGCACGGGCGCCCGCACCTCGAGGGCGTCGGAGTCCACCTTGGCGCGGGCGCGGAAGGTGAACACGGCGTCGGGCACGGTGTCGGCGCTGGCCGGCACGGGCCGCACGCTGACCGGCCAGTCGCCGCGCGACTCGCCGCCCGCGGCGATGTCCGAGCGCCGCGACGCCTTGCCCTCGAGCTTCACCGGCCCACGCGCTTCCAGGCTCTCCTCGACGCCGACGAGCGGCGCGCTCGAGCGATCGGTCACCGTGGAGACCAGTACGCCCTGGTCGCCGGCCACGAAGGCCCGCGGCCCCGAGAGCCGCGCCACCACCGGCTTCGAGACCAGCGTCTTCTCGACGGCCTTGCCGACCAGCGTGGCCGCCGTGAGCCCACGGCTCGTGAGTCGCCAGGTCGTGAGGTTGTCGGGCCAGCGGAACGAGACCTCGGCGCGTCCGGTGGCGTCCGTCGTCAGGCTCGGCTGCCAGTAGGCCAGGTCGCGGAAGTCCTTGCGCACCTCCTCGCGGCCGCCCTTGTCGGCGCCGCCGAAGTAGAGGGTCGGGAACGACACCACGGTGGTGACCCAGTCGGGGCGCCGTCCGTAGAAGACGTCGTGCGGGTCGGGCGTCGCGTCGGCGCGCAGCGAGTAGATCGCCTCGTCCACCACGCCCAGCGACAGCTCGGCCGCGACCGGCGCGCCCTTGGCGTCGCTCGTGCGCACGCCCACCTTCGCGGTCTCGCCCGGCCGGTACTCGGTCTTGTCCGGCGCCAGCCCGATCACCAGCTCGTGCCGCGCCGCCGCCACCGGCAGCTCCAGGGTGCGCGCCCGCACCTCCTTGGCCTTGCGCACGTGGATGGTGACGAACACGTTGGGCGCGTGCTCGGGCTTCAGGGCGAAGCGCACGAGGCCCGTGTTGCCGCGCAGGGGCACGACCTGCACCTCCTCCACGTCGCGGCCCTCGAGCGTGGCCAGCACGGTGGCGTCGCGCACGTCGGTGTTGACCAGGATGCGGGCGGTGTCGCCGGGCGCGTAGCGCTCGCGATCGGCGTAGGCCTCCAGGGTCGAGTAGCGGTAGGCGTACTCGGCCACGCCCGCGTCCCAGATCCAGACCGAGGTCTCGGCGGTGATGACGTCGCCGCGCGCGTCCTCGGCGCGGGCGCGGATCGTCAGGTCGCCCGAGCGCGCGGGCGCGGGGCGCAGCGAGGCGAAGCCGTGCCCGGCGCTGTCGGTGCTCACCTGCGCCTCGGCCAGCGGCCGGGTCGAGCGCGTGTAGCGGTGCTCGAGCGGGTTCCACGCGTCCTGGTCGAGGGTCACGCGCACGAGCGCGCTCACCGGCTTGCCGGCGTGGTCGCGCGTGGTCAGTCCGACGCCCACCGCGCCGCCCACGCCGACCACGCGGCTCAGCGGCTGCAACGTCACGGTGAAGAGGCCGCGCCCCATGACCACGCTGCCCCGGCCGGCCACCTGCCGCTGCGCTCCGTCCACCACCTCGACCTCGAGCGTGAGCCGGCGGTCGTAGGCCGCGCGCGGGGGCACGAAGGCCAGCGCCACGCGCCCATCCAGGTCCGTGCGCGTCTCGCCGCTCTTCAGCACGCGGCCGTAACCCGCCTCGGGCTCCTCTTCCTCCTCGCCGTAGCTCCACTCCTCGTTCGCGCCGCGCAGCCGCGACTCGAAGAGGTTGTAGCGGACGAGAGCGCCGAAGACGGGAGCGCCGAAGAAGTACGTGGCCGCCACCTTGAAGCGCACCTCGTCCCCGTTCACGTAGATCTCGCGATCGGGCGCGACCTCGACCTTGAACTCGGGCTTACGGTACTCCTGCACCGCCACCACCGCCGTGCCCGAGGCGCGCCCGGCGCTGGCGCTCAGCGTCCAGTCGCCGAGCGCCGGCTCCGCGGGCAGGGCGATCGCGCCGTCGGCCGAGCCGCCCGCCGAGAGCTTCGCCGCCGGCCGCTCGAGGCTCGAGCCGTCGGGGCCGGTGAAGACGAGCTTCACGTCGCCGGGCGCGGGCAGCTCGTAGCCGCCGTCCGTGGCGCGGCGGACGAAGGCCTTCCAGTAGACGGTCTGGCCCGGCCGGTAGATGGGGCGGTCCGTATAGAGGAAGAGCTGATCGCCGCCCCGCTGGGCCGCGGGAGCGAGCGGGGACTCGGCGAGCGAGAGACCGTTCGACCGGCTGGTCGCCACCACGCGGATGGGCGTGTCGCCGCGGGCGAAGGGGATGCGCGCGAGGCCTCGCTCGTCCGTCACGAAGGGCCCGGCGCTCGCGCCCAGGATCCGGCTGCCCGCGCCGCTGAGGCCGGCCTTCCAGCTCTGCCCGGGCTCGACCTGGCCCGCCCACGAGGCGAGCCGGATCTCGACCCCCGCGACCGGCCGCCCGCTCTTCAAGGACGCGGCCGCGACGACGAGCTGCGTCATCGAGCGCTTGACGATCAGCGAGAGATCGGTGACGAAGAAGAGCGTGCGGCGCTCGAGGCCTCCCGAGCGGCCCACGAGCAGGTAGGCGCCGGGCAGCATGGGCTCGGGCAGGGTGAGCAGCTCCTCGCGCCAGGTCCAGGGTGGGCCCGAGGCGGTGGCCTTCTGCCAGCGCTGGACGACCTCGAGCCCCAGCGTGTCCTCCGGGCTCGCGGCCGGCTTGGCCGGCTCGAGGCCGCGCAGCAGGCGGGCCTCGGGCACGGCGAAGAGCGCGTAGTCCACGAGGCCGACGCGGTAGGAGCGCAGCCCCACCTTCACCGGCTCGTCCAGGGCGAAGGCCTGGCGCTCGAGCACGAAGGCCAGCTCGGGCGGGCGGGGCGTGACCGTGATCGCCAGGCCGGCGCGCGCCTCGCCCTCGCGCAGCGTCACCGGCTCCTTGAGCGCCGCCGGCGCGAAGCCCTCGTGCGTCACCTCGAGGCGATAGCGGCCGGGCGGCACGCCGCCGACCGTGAAGCTCCCGTCGGCGAACGTGGTGCCCACGGCCTCGGCCGGCCCGCGCGCGGTCACGGTGAGCCCGGCGACCGGCGTGCCGTCGGCGAGCCGCACCACTCCCGAGAGGAACGCGGGGCGCGCCAGCGACACCGCCAGCGGCGTCACCTCGCCGCGCCGGACCGCCACGTGGCCCGCTTCGAAGGGGAGCAGGTCCGACGCCTCGGCCGTCACCGTCCAGTAGCCGCGCGCCAGATCGGGGAAGCGCGCCACGCCCTGGCCGTCGCTGAACGTCGGCGCGGGCGGCGGGCGGTATCCCTGCCACCACTCGGCGGCACGCTCTGAGCGCACCCCGACCTGCGCCCCCATGACCGGCGTCCGTCCGTCCGAGGTCGTCAGCTTGACCTGGATCGTGCCCGCCCGCTCGAGCGGGACCACGACCTCCGCCCCGCGCTGGGCCGAGGGGAATTGCCAGCTCCCCAGCACGAAGTCGGCGTAGCCGTCGGCCGAGACCGTGAGGGAGTACCAGCGCTCGGTGGGAATGCGCGCCAGGGCGAAGCCGCCGCGCGCGTCGCTGCGGGCGCGGAAATAGCCCTGGCCGCCGCCCGTGTTGGCCACCTCGACCATGGCGCCGGCGATCGGCGCCTGCGTCTCGGCGTCCACCACGCGGCCGGTGAGACGCGAATCCTGCGCGGCCGCGACGCGGAGACCGGGCGCGGCGAGGAGCGAGACCACGAGGGCCGCGAGCGCGGCGGCCAAGGCGCTATTCCCCTTCATCGGCTGGCTCTCCTCTGGGCCGAGCCGCTGCCGGCTCGACGATCGTCACGACGGGAAAGCGAACGTACTCGACGGACCGGGCGTCGCCCACGAGGCCCGCGCGACGGGCCTGGCGCAACGCCCAGGAAACGGTGCGAGCCTCCCCGGGGAGGAAGGCGACGTGCCCGCGCGGGCCGGCCACGAGCAGGCCCTCGCGGGCGGGATCCACGGCCAGCGGATCGGCCACCGGCTCCCCCGCGCCCGCGAAGGCGATCACGACGCGCAGGCCGGGCAGCTCGTCGCGGCGGACGGGAGGATGCCGCGGATCGGCGGCGAGAGCCGCGAGCGCGAGGGCGCACACGCAGTCGGCGAGCGAGCCGCGCGCGGGCGCGGCGCTGCCCACGCAGGCGCGGGTCGCGGTCCCGGCCACGAGGCTCAGGTAGAGACCGGTGGGGACGCCCGGCCAATCGGGAACGCCGGCCGTGTCCGGGGGCGCGTCGCTCCACTGGCTCTCCATCGCCGCGCGGGCGAGGGCCAGCAGGCGGGCGGCGGCCGGCGTGCGGGCCAGGTCGCGGTAGGGCGCGAGCGCGGGATCGGCCGGCGCGGCAAAGGCCCAGCGCCCGGACAGGAGCAGGGCCAGGGCGGCGAGGGCTGCGGGGCGGCCGAGAAAGCGAGCGACGGTCATCCGTGACCTCATGGTCTCAGGGCGAGCCCGCTCGGGTTCGCGATGGCGGGTAGTGGTCGCGGTGGATCAGCTCGCGCTCCACCTCCTCGCCCCCGCTCCGGCGGACGCGATAGAGGTCCACGTCCCGTCCGGCCAGGCCGGCCACGTCGTCGGGCGCGGGCGACTCGCCGAGGACGGTCTCGAGATCGAAGCGGTCGCCCGTCTCCTCCTCGCCCTCGAAGCGCGCGGCCAGCGTGCTGCCCACCACCTCGATCCGGAGCCGCACGCGCTGCGCGAGATCGTTCCTCAGGCGCAGGTCCTTCACCCCCCAGGCGACCGTGGCGTCCTCGCCGAGGGCGACGTAGTCCACCGGCGAGGAGTGACGCGTGCGCTCGACCACCGTGAGCCCGGCGAGCAGCGCGGCGTCGAACAGGGTCGAGGCCACCTGGCACACGCCGCCGCCCACCTGGGTCTGTCGCGCCTCGCGCAGGATCACGGGGGCCGCGCCGTAGCCGCGCTCGGCGGTGCGCGGGCCCACGCTCCCGTTGAAGGACAGCTCCTCGCCGGGGCGCAGCACCGTGCCGTCCAGCGCCCGGGCCGCGAGCCGCACGTTGTGCGTGCGCTCGGGCAGCGAGCCGACCAGGGTCGTGGTGAAGGCCCCGAGGGTGACGGGGAAGTCGGCGGGATCGAGCGCGGCCGACGAGTCCGGCTCGGCGCGCGACCGGACCTGGGCGGGAGCCGCGGGGACGAGCCCCGGCGCGGCGAGGGAGTCGGCGGAGATCGCGGGATCGGGCGCGGCCACGGGATCGGGCGCTCCGGTGCCCGTGCGCGCGCCGCCAGCGAGCGCGAGCGCCGCGGCCAGGACGGCGACGGCCGGTCGCGGGCCGATCACCGGAAGACCCACGCGCGGGGGGAGCGGCGCCTCACCTGGCCACCTCGCTCAGCGGTTCCGCAGCGCGACGAGATACCCGGCGATCACGAGGGCGACCGCGATCGCCAGCGCCGCCAGGATCCAGGGCGGGGTCGCGCTCTTCGCCTGCGCGAGCAGCGCGGCCAGCAGTCCGCCGACGACCACGGCCGCGGCCACCAGCGTCACGGCGCGCTGGGCGCCGGCGCCGCAGCGGGCGCGGCTCGTGGCGATCGCGAGCGCCTGGCGCAGCTCGAGCCCGGTGAGGTCCTGATGCTGCAGCTCGAACTCCTGGATCACCTTGCCCAACCGCTCGCCGAGATCGGCGGCGCGAGGCGAGGGCTGGGGCGGCACGAAGGCGATGGGGACGAAGGTCACGGCTCCTCCACGGGAACGCTCGCGCGGCACTCCGCCGGCGGGCTCCGCGACGCCGCGAGGATCGTGCGCTCCGGCCGGCCGCGGAGGCATGCAAGCGTTCGACCGTTCCGCAGTCTACTTCAAGGCCGCAGGCCTGTCAGTGACTCTCGGCAGGGAGGTCCGGCCGGCGGCTCGGCGCACGCCCAGGTCTCGCCCGCGAAAGGCGCAGGGCCGGCCCGCGGGCCGGCCCTCTGCTCTCGCGTCTCGATCCACCGTGCCGCCCGTCGCTCGGCGAGCGGAGACCTCACCGCACGAACAGCATCTCCCGGTACTTGGGCAGCGCCCACAGCTCGTCGTCCACCAGATGCTCGAGCCGGTCGGCGGCCACCCGCGCCTTGGCCATCAGCGGCCGCACCTCGTCGGCCAGCCGCCGGGCCGCGCATTCCTCCTCGTGCACGGTCTCCAGCTCGTCCAGCAGCGTCTCCAGGCGGTCGGCCTCGCCGGTCACCTCCGCCAGGCTCGCGGAGAGCTTCTGCACCCGCGGCGCCAGGGCCTTGGCGGCCGCCTCGACCGCGGGGCGCGCGCCCGCGGCGAACGTCGCCTCGCGCGCGTCGCTCAGGCCGCTCCAGGCCCGCAGCGTCTCGGCGAGCTGCTTCTCGGCCGCCGGGATCACCAGCGTGCGCAGCATCTCGACTACGGTCTCGGCCTCGAGCGTCACGTGCTTGATGTAGCGCTCGAGCGCGATGTTGTACCGGCTGGTCAGCTCCAGGTCGTTGAACACGCCGAGCCGGCCGAGGAAGGCGGTGCGCTGCGGGTCGCGGAGCACGACCAGGGCCGCGGGCGTGTCTCGCAGGTTCGGCAGGCCGCGACGGGCCGCCTCGGCCTTCCACTCCTCACTGTAGTTGTTGCCCTCGAAGCGCACCGGCGCCGTGGCCACGAAGACCTCGCGCAGCACCGCCAGCACCGCCTGGTCGCGCTCCGGCGCCCCCTCCAGGCCCGCCTCGAGGCGCGTGCGCATCTGCGACAGCGCGTCGGCCACGGCGGCGGTGAGGATGGCGATGGGACCGGCGCAGTTCATGGAGGCGCCGACGGCCCGGAACTCGAACTTCGTCCCGGTGAAGGCGAAGGGCGAGGTGCGGTTGCGGTCCGTGTAGTCCTGCATGAGCTGCGGCAGCTTGCCGACGCCCATGTCCATGACGAAGCGCTCGGCGTCCACGCCCGCGCCGCCGTCGATGACGCGCTCGATGATGCGCGTCATCAGGTCGCCCACGAACACGCTCAGGATCGCGGGCGGCGCCTCGTTGGCCCCCAGGCGCAGGTCGTTGTTCGCCGTGGCGATCGTGGTGCGGATCACGTCCGCGTGATCGTGCACGGCCTTGAGGCAGGCGGCGAGGAAGGCGAGGAAGCGCAGGTTCTGGTGGGGCGTGCGCCCGGGGTCGAGCAGGTTCTCGCCGCGGTCGGTGACCATGCTGAAGTTGGCGTGCTTGCCGCTCCCGTTCAGGCCCTCGAAGGGCTTCTCGTGGAAGAGGCAGACCAGGTGGTGGCGCAACGCCACCTTGCGCGCCACGTCCATGAGGAGCGCGTTGTGGTCGTTGGCCATGTTGGCGTCCTCGAAGATGGGCGCCATCTCGAACTGCATGGGCGCGACCTCGTTGTGGCGCGTGCGCACCGGGATGCCCAGGCGGTGCAGCTCGAATTCCAGCTCCTCCATGAAGGCCAGCGCCCGGGGCGGGATCGAGCCGAAGTAGTGGTCCTCGAACTGCTGCCCCCGCGGCGAGGCCGCCCCCAGCAGGGTGCGGTCGCAGAGCACCAGATCGGGGCGCTGGGCCCAGTGGTCGCGGTCCAGCAGGAAGTACTCCTGCTCGACGCCCATCGTGGCGCTCACCGAGCGCACGTCCACGTCGCCCAGCAGCTTGAGGAAGGCCACCGCCTCGCGGTCCAGCGCCTCGAGCGCGCGCAGGAGCGGCGTCTTCAGGTCGAGTGAGTCGCCGTGGTACGAGATGAACACCGACGGCACGCACAGCGTGCGGCCGTTGACGCTCTCCACGAGGAACATCGGCGAGGAGGGGTCCCAGGCCGTGTAGCCCCGGGCCTCGAAGGTCGTGCGCATGCCGCCCGAGGGGAACGACGAGGCGTCGGGCTCGCTCTGGATGAGCTGCGAGCCCGAGAAGCGCTCCAGCACCTTCAGCTCGCCGGGCATGGTCACGTTGAGGTCGATGAACGAGTCGTGCTTCTCGGCGGTAAGCCCGGTCATCGGCTGGAACCAGTGGGTGAAGTGCGTGGCCCCGTGCGTGATCGCCCAGTCGCGCGCCACCGAGGCGATCGTGTCGGCCGCTTCGCGCGACAGGGGCTTGCCGTTGCGCAGGGTGCCGAGCAGCGCCTGGTACGCCTCGCGGGGCAGGCGTTCCTTGAGCTTGATGAGGTCGAGCACGTGATGCCCGAAGTAGGCGCTCACCGGCGAGCGGTGGCCGTCGGGCTGGCGGGGCGATTCGAAGGAGCGAGGTTGCCGCTGGTGGACGGCGAGGCGCAGGGCACGGCGCGAAGCCATGGGCATGGCCCATCCTCCTGGTTCTGACCGCGGCCGGCCTCTCGCCCGCCGAGCCCCGCCGCGCGAGGCGCGAGGAGGACGACGCGGGCCTGGACCTGCCGAGATCGGTGCGGAGCGAGGACCTCGCCGCGAGCGGCGCCCGCGGGAAGTCCGGGACACGAAGCCATTCTAGCAGCCGCGCCCACCATCCGGGAGGAGGAGGCGAGAGCTTTGCAGGAAGCTGACGCCCGTGGCCCGGCCCATTCCTGTCCCGCGTCGCGAGGACGCGAGATGGCCGCGAGAGGCAGGGCCAGACGGGCGCTCGGCTTCACGGGCGCGGGCTCACCGGGGTATGCTCGTGCACTCGAGCGGTTCGCCCCGGGTCATGCCCCGCGGGGCACCGAGCCCAGCGGAGGAAGTCCTGAGCAAGGGATTCGCTCCACCCTCCTGGCCCGAGAGACTGCGGCAGAGCGCCCGGCGCGCGGCGGACGAGCGCCGCCGCCGCCGCGGCCTGGAGCCGCCTCGCGCCGTCGAGCGCCTGCTGGCGGAGGGAGCGCCTCCGCCGGGACCGCTGGGCTCGCTGCGCCTCGCCGCCTACACGGCCTTCGGCTCCCCGCGGCAGCGCCTGCGCCTCTATGCGCTCCACCTGCTCGATCGCGACACGCCGCGGCGGCGGCGCCTGATCGAGCGACTCTCGGCCGAGCTGCGCGAGCGCCTCGGCGAGGCGTGCCGCGTCACCTCCGGAAGCTTCGAGCGTCGCCTGCTGAGCCGCGATCTGGCGCGCGTGCCGCGCAGCGTGGGGCTCGCGCTGCACCGCTCGACGCCGCTCCTCGTCGTCCAGCCGCGCACGGAAGAGGATGTCGTCAGGCTCGTGCGCTTCGCCGCGGAGCGGCGGCTCGCCCTGTTCCCGCGCGGCATCTCCTCGTCGGCGTTCGGGGGCGCGGTGCCCACGCGGAACGGCATCGTCGTGGACTTCTCGACCATGGCGGAGATCCCGGAGATCGTTCCCGCGCTCCGCCTGGCGCGCGTGCAGCCCGGCGTGCGCTGGGCCGACCTGGCGACGCGGCTCGCGGCCTTCGGCCTGACGCCGACCACCACTCCCTCGAGCCGCTTCTCCACCGTGGGAGGCTGGGCCTCGACGGGCGGCGTCGGCCTGGAGGGCTACGGCTACGGCGCCCTGGCGGATTCCCTCGTGGCCGCGCGCGTGGTGACGCCGGGCGGGCAGGTGCTGGTCGCGGGCCAGGAGGACGGCTCGCTCGCGCCCTTCGTCGGCACCGAGGGCCAGCTCGGGCTGTTCACCGAGATCACCCTGCGCGTGCGCCCGCGCCCCGCCTCGAGCCTGCCGCGCCTCCTCTACTTCGACGATCTCGGCCAGGCCATCGCCTGGGTCGAGGGTCTCGTCACCTCGGGGACGCGGGCCGCGCACGTGGCGGTCCACGACCGCGCGCGCATGGCGGAGGAGAACCGACTCTTCCGCGACCGGACGGGCATGACGGGCGACGTCGTCGCCGAGCGCGACGCCGTGCTCGTCCACTTCGACGACCCGGCCGAGGCGGAGCGGCTGCCGCCGGGAGGCGAGCCGGCCTCGGCGGCGGCGAGCCAGTACGTGTGGTACGAGCGCTTCTTCCCGCTCAAGGCGCAGCGCCTGGGCCCGAACCTCCTGGCCAGCGAGGTCGTGCTCCCGCTGCCCCGGGTGCGCGGCTTCGTCGAGGAGGCACGGCGCCTCGCCGGACGCTTCGGCAGCACGCTGGCGGTCGAGTTCTCGCTGGCGCGCCGCGGGAGCGGGGTCGAGTGCGTGGTGATCGCCGCCTTCGCCTGCGACGCCCTGCGGAGGCTCGACTACCTCCTGCGCCTCGCGCTCGTGCAGCTCCTGACGCGCTCGGGCGTGAGGCACGGCGGCCGCCCGTACGGCATCGGCATCTGGAATTCGCCGTTCCTGCACGCCGGCCGCTCGCCGGAGAGCCTGCGCGCGCTCCACCGCGCCAAGCGCGAGCTGGATCCCCTGCAGCTCCTCAATCCCGGCAAGTTCTTCCAGGTCCGCACGCGGTTCCGCGGAGTTCCCGGGCTGCTCTTCCGGCCGCGCGTCTACGCCGCCTCGATGGCCCTGTTCGCACTGGCCTCGCCCGTGACCGGCCTCCTCGCCCGCGGTCTGGCGCGCCGCCGCCCGCGCGCGGAGCGGTGGGCGATCCCCGCCCCCGAGGCGGACCAGGGGCGCCGGTTGCTGCTCGAATCCGCGCAGCGCTGCACGTACTGCGGCGCCTGCGTCTCGACCTGCCCCGCCTACCTGCTCACGGGCGAGGAGCTGGTCACCGGGCGCGCCAAGCTCCAGCTCGCCGAGGCCCTGGCGCGCGGCGAGCGCGTGGCCGCCCGCGAGGCGCACCGCCACTTCCAGTGCTTCGTCTGCGGGCTGTGTGAAGAGGTCTGCCAGACGCGGCTGCCGCTCGTGGCCTGCTACGCGGCCCTCGAGGGCTGGGTGGCCAAGGAGATGGGGGCCCCGACGGAGCTGATGGCGAGCTTCGCCGCGCGGGCCGACGCCGAGCGCGCGCGCTTCACGCGCGCCTTCGGCCTCGATCTGCCGGCCTGGCCGGAGCGGGAGGCCCGCGCATGAGCCGCAACCAGTCCCTGCATCCCCGGCCGGCGCCGCCGCTGCGGCCGATCCCGAAGCCCACCCGCGTGATCCGCTCGACGCGCTGCATGAACTGCGGCACCTGCATCGAGGCCTGCATCTACGGCTGCCACGAGCGCAGCGCCGCCGACCCGCGGCGCATGGCCGACCCCAAGGAGGCCTGCTGCCGGAATTGCTCGGCCTGCGTGCTGCGCTGCCCGCGCCAGGCGCTGCGCCTCGAGCGGAATCCCGCCTGGGCGGCGCTGGGCGACGGGATCTACACGCCCGAGATCGTCTGCTCGCTCCAGGAGCAGGCCACCGAGGGGAAGATCCCGGTGAGCGGCGCCGGCTACGGCGGGCCGTTCGACGGCGAGGGCTACGACGGCATCTGGACGGACATGTCGGAGATCGTCCGGCCGACCCGCGACGGGATCCACGGCCGCGAGCACATCTCGACCACGGTGACGCTGGGCGCCGCCCTGCCCGACCTGGCCGGCCTGCAGTTCGACGCCGAGGGCAACCTCAAGTCGCACATCCCGCCGAGCCGGGAGATCCCGATCCCCGTGCTCTTCGGCCTGCCGCCCTTCTCCCCCGGCGGGACGGCCGACGAGGCTCTGGCCCTGGCCGCGAGCCGACTCACGACCTACGCGGCGATCCGCGCCGACGCGAACCCGGAGCGCCACACCGAGCACCTGAACCACATCGCCGTGTGCCTCCGCACCGAGGAGCTGGAGCGCCGCCGCTCCGTGCTCGAGTGGGCCACGATCCTCGAGTTCGTCGGCGGGCCGGACCCCATGGGCGCCGTCGCCCGGGTGCGCGCGACGAACCCGCACGTGCTGACCGTCGTCCGCGTCCCGGCGCGGCGCGGCGGCGAGCGCGAGGTGCTCGACCTCGCCGAAGCCGGCGCCGAGACCATCCACCTCGCGGCGGGACGCGACGGCCGCGGCGAGGACGGCGCGCCCCTCATCGAGTGCCTGCGCGCCAGCCACCTGGCCCTCGTCGAGCGGGGCGTGCGCGACCGCCTCACGCTGCTCGCCTCGGGCGGGATCGTGGCGGCCGAGCACGTGCCCAAGGCCATCGTGCTCGGCGCCGACGCCGTGGTGCTCGACGTCCCGCTCCTGATCGCCATGGGCTGCACGGTCTGCCGCGAGTGCGGCGAGGGACGCCCCTGCCCGCTCGGGCTCGAGACGATCGACGTGCGCTGGGGGGCGACGCGCGTCATCAACCTCATGCTCGCCTGGCGCGACCAGCTCCTCGAGGTGCTGGGGGCGATGGGCATGCGCGACGTGCGGCGGCTGCGGGGCGAGACCGGGCGCGCGATCTTCGCCGCCGAGGCCCGCGGCGCGTTCCGCGGGCGCCTGGCGGCCGGGAGCCCCGCGGTCGCGGCGGCGCCGCCTCCGCCCGCCGCCGAGGGAACGCTCGCCGGGAGCCCCGCGGCGGACGCCGCGGCCTCGGGCCCGCATCGCTTCGCGGTGGCGCTGGGCGCGTACCGGGTGATCGTGGACCCCGCGCTCTGCACCGACTGCGGCCTGTGCGTCGAGACCTGCCGGCCCGGCGTGCACCGCCGCACCGAGGGCAAGGCCGCGCTCGAGGAGCCGCGCCACGAGCGCTGCCTGGGACCGAGCTGCATCGTCGAGAACGACTGGTGCTGCGTGGGCGTGTGCCCCTGGCGGGCGATCCGCATCGAGGAAGACCCGGCGGAGGAGGTCCTGGGCGACCGCCGCTGGACGCCGGCGCTGCTGCGCGAGACCTGGCGGCAGGCCGCCACGGGCGCGCCGCCGCTCGATCCGGCGGCGCTGGTCGGCCGGTCGGGCGGCGGCTTCGACGTGCTGCGCCTCGCTCCGGCCGGGCCCGTCGCGCCCTGGTCGGGTCCCGTGGACCTCTCCCTCGATCTCAATCGCCGCGGCACGGGGCCGCGCCTCCGCATTCCCCTCCCGCTCTACGGGGGCGGCATGTCCTACGGCTCCGTCTCGCTGCCGGTGATGCTCGGCCGCGCCCGCGCGGCGCGCCGCTGGGGCACGTTCACCTCGACCGGCGAGGGCGGCTATCCGCCCGAGCTGGTCCCCTACGCCGACCACGTCATCACCCAGATCGCCACCGGCCTGTTCGGCGTGCGGGAGGAGACCATCCGTCACGCGCGGCTGGTGGAGTTCAAGTACGCGCAGGGCGCCAAGCCGGGCCTGGGCGGCCACCTGCTCGGCGAGAAGAACACGCCCAGCGTCGCCGCCATGCGCGAGGCCGTGCCCGGCACGGCCCTGTTCTCGCCGTTCCCCGTCCACAGCGTCTACTCGGTCGAGGACCACAAGAAGCATCTCGACTGGATCCGGGCCGTCCACCCCGACGTCCTGATCTCCGTCAAGGTCTCGACCCCCGCCGACGTGGACATGGTGGCGGTGGGCAGCTACTACGCGGGCGCCAACGTCATCCATCTCGACGGCGCCTACGGCGGCACCGGGGCCGCCCCCGACATCGCCAAGAAGAACATCGCCCAGCCGATCGAGTACGCGATCGCCCAGGCCCACGACTTCCTGGTCGCCGAGGGCATCCGCGACGAGGTCACGCTGATGGCCAGCGGCGGCGTGCGCACGCCCGAGGACGCGCTCAAGGCGGTGGCCCTCGGGGCCGACGGCGTGATCCTGGGCACGGCCGAGCTGGTGGCGATCGACTGCGTGCGCTGCTGCAATTGCGAGCGGGGGCGCGGCTGCCCGATCGGCATCGCCACCACCGACCCGGGCCTCTCGCCGCAGCTCTCGCCGCTCCTCGTCGAGGCGCGCATCTCGAACCTCTACCGCGCCTGGGCGGCCTACCTGCGGCGGCGGCTGGCGGAGCTGGGCCTCGACCGGATCGGCGCGCTGCGCGGCCGCCGCGATCTCCTCCGCCTCGCGGGCGAAGAGGAGGCGTCATGAGCGCCGCGGGCGAGGGCGGGGGCGGGACGCTGGGCGGCCGCGCGGGCGACGCGCGCGCGATCCTCGCCTCGCGCCGCCGGCTCGCCGGCGGGCAGCCGCCCCAGCGGCGCACGCTCGAGGGCGGCTGCGGCGTGATCGGCATCGTCGGCACGCGTCCCCTGCCCGGCCGCTTCATCATCCGGCCCTGCGACCAGATGCGGAACCGCGGCAACAGCAAGGGCGGCGGCATCGCGGCCGTCGGGCTCTTCGGCGACCTGCGCCACCACTACGCCGTGCACGTGGCCTACCTGGACGAGGCGGCGCGCGCGGAGATCGAGCGCGAGTTCGTCCACGGCGTGCTGGACGTCGCCCACGCGGAGCGCCAGGACTCGCTCGCCGACCACCGCGAAGCGGGCCTGGCGCTGCGACCGCCCGCGGTGTGGCGGTACTTCGCGCGGGTGAAGCCCGAGGCGCTCGAGCGCTTCGCGGCCGAGACGGGCATCGCCGATCGCGCGGCCGCCGAGGACGAGTTCGTCTACCAGAACAGCTTCCGCCTGAACCGCACCTGGTACGTGCGCGAGCACCCGGTCGCCTTCGTCCTCTCGCACGGCCGCGACCTGATGATCCTGAAGGGCGTCGGCTACGCCGAGGAGATCGCCCGCTACTACCGGCTCGAGGAGCGCCAGGCGTACCTGTGGATCGGGCACCAGCGCTATCCCACGCGGGGGCGCGTGTGGCATCCGGGCGGGGCGCATCCCTTCGCCGGGCTGCACGAGGCGCTGGTGCACAACGGGGACTTCGCCAACTACCACGCGGTGACGGAGTACCTGCGGCAGCGCGGCATCGTGCCCTTGTTCGTGACCGACACCGAGGTGTCGGTGCTGCTCTTCGATCTGTACACGCGCGTGCTGGGCTACCCGCTCGAGCTGGCGATCGAGGCGCTCGCGCCCACGCCCGAGGGGGACTTCGAGCGCCTGAGCAAGCGGCGCCAGCGCATCTACCGCGCGATCCAGGCCTCGCATCTGCACGGCTCGCCCGACGGCCCGTGGTTCTTCATCGTCGCCCGGGCCGAGCCCGGCACGCTCGCGCCCCAGCTCATCGGCATCACCGACGTCTCGATGCTGCGGCCGCAGGTGTTCGCGCTCCAGGCCGGCGAGCAGAGCTTCGGAGCGATCGCCTCGGAGAAGCAGGCGATCGACGCCTTCTTCCAGGGGCTGGCGGCCGAGGAGCCGCGGGTGCCGCCGCTGGCCGATCGCTACTGGAACGCGCGCGGAGGGAGCTGCACGGACGGCGGCGCGTTCTCCTTCACCGCCCGCCTCGGCGACGGGGACGCCTCCCTGGAGGTGCGCGACAAGTTCGGCAACCCGATCACCGTCGAGAGCCTCCCGCCGGCGAGCGAGCGCTCGGCGGGGCCGATCGTGGTGCGGGGAGCCCGGCGCGGGGCCACGAGCGCTCCCGTTCGCCGGGAAGGCGGCGCGGCGGCGGCCCCCGCTCGCGAGGCCGACCCGCTCGGACTCGCGGGGAGCCGGGAGCTGGCGGGCCTGCCGTTCGCGGCCGACCTCGTGCCCCGCGACGACGTGGCCGCGCTGGCCGCGCGCTGGCTCGCCGGCCTGCGCCGGGGCGACCTGGACGGCTTCGCCGAGGTCGCGGCGGCCGCCGCCCGCGAGCGCGGGCCCGACGGCTGGCGGAGCGCTCTCGCGGCGCTCACGCTCCTGCGCGATCGGCGCTGGCCGCCGGGGTCCGTCCGGCGAGCCTTCGTCCTGGCCGCGGTGGAGCGGGCGATCGACGCCCTCCTGGACGCCCGGCCCGGCCCAGGCCGAGCGGACTCGGCGGGCGCCCTGCGCCTCATGTGGGGCAGCGTCGCCGCGCTCGTGCCGCCCCGCGACGCCGCGCGGGATTGCCTGATCGTGGAGGCGCGCGGCTTCGCGGCGGAGGGGCCGGAGTCGGTCGCGCGCGTCCTCGTCGCCGCGCACGGCGCGGGGTGGCGACGGTTCATCGTCTACCGGGCCCAGGGAGACCGCTTCCTCGGCTGCGGGCTCGGCCCCGGAACCGAGGGCGTGCGGATCGACGTCTACGGGTCGAGCGGCGACTACCTCGGCTCGGGGATGGACGGCGCACAGATCGTGGTCCACGGCGATGCCCAGGACCAGGTGGGCCAGATCCTCAAGGCCGGCCGGATCGTCGTCTTCGGCAGCGTGGGACAGACGTTCCTCTACGGCGCCAAGGGCGGCGAGGCCTTCGTCATGGGCTCGGCCGCGGGGCGTCCGCTCATCAACGCCGTGGGCAAGATCCGCGCGATCATCAACGGCACCTGCCTCGACTACTGCGCCGAGAGCTTCATGGCCGGCGAGCGGCTGGGTGGCGGCTTCGTGATCATCAACGGCCTCGCCTACGACGGGCGCGGCGAGGTGATCGGGCTCGAGCTGAAGTACCCCGGCAACAACCTCTTCTCGCTCGCCTCGGGTGGCGCCTGCTACCTGAACGACCCCTACCGCACGGTGACCGAGGACCAGCTGAACGGCGCGAGCTTCGTGCCCTTCCGGCAGCAGGACTGGAACGTGATCCTCCCCTACCTCGCGGTGAACGAGGATCTCTTCGGCATCTCGATCCGCCACGATCTGCTGGTCGTGGACGGGGTCCTCAAGTGGCCGAAGGAGGTGTTCCGCAAGATCGTCGCCAGCGTGGAGACCGAGAAGCTGGACTGGTCTTCGCTGCCGGCCTGAGGCGCCGGCATCCAGATCGCGACCTCTCGGCTGGCAACCGATCACCCGACCCGCGTCCATCTGGAGCGCACGCGGGCCGCCTTCGAGCGGGCGCGCGAGCCAGGTGCCATTCGATCGTCCAGGCGCACCAGGGTCGGATCCAGGCCAGCTCGCCGCCGGGCAGCGGCGCAGCAGGGTGCCAGGGCGAGCGTCTCTCCACCCCGATAGCCGAGTCCGAGGGCGATCGCTCCAGGATCGGCGCGTGCGGCCGAGCTCCTCGCTTCTCGGCCGGCGGCCGTGCGGGCGCACGCCCGAGGCGGCCGCGCGCCGCCCGCCTCCCGTTGACCGCGGCGTGACATCGGCCGCTCGGTCAGGTCGTACGGTCCGGTCGAGCCCGGGACATCATCTACTAACAATGTCGTGGCCGCGCCGGGACCGCCCTCTTCACCCGGGAGCCGTGCATGTCCGTCCAGCCCGTGTCCGCGGCCGCGGT
>JAWOLC010000111.1:0-3932 GCA_033853925.1 Candidatus Eiseniibacteriota bacterium | reverse complement strand
CTGTGCAAGGCGATGCAGGACACCTACAAGCACTCCGACATGGGGCACCTGCGCGAGAAGCTGCAGGAGCACGCGGAGAAGCGCCTGCGCATGATCATCACCGACGGCGTCTTCTCGATGGACGGGGATCTCGCGCGACTGGACGCGATCGTCGCCCTGGCCGAGGAATACGACGCCATGGTGTGCGTGGACGACTCCCACGCCACCGGGTTCATCGGGCGTACGGGACGCGGGACGCACGAACAGTGCGGGGTGGTGGGCCGGATCGACCTGATCACCACCACGCTGGGCAAGGCGCTCGGAGGCGCCTCGGGCGGATGCGTGAGCGGCAGGAGCGAGCTGGTGGAGATGTGCCGCCAGCGGGCGCGGCCCTACCTGTTCTCCAACACCGTGGCCCCGGTGATCGTGGCGGGCGCCCTCAAGGTGCTCGACCTGATCTCGACCACGACCGAGCGGCGCGACAAGCTGGAGCGGAACACCGCCTACTGGCGCAGGCTGCTCACCGAGGCCGGGTTCGAGATCAAGGCGGGCGAGAGCCCCATCGTGCCCGTGATGCTCTACAACGCGAAGCTCGCCCAGTCGATCGCCCGCGACCTGTTCGGCGAAGGCATCTACGTCGTGGGCTTCTTCTTCCCGGTGGTGGCCAAGGGCCAGGCGCGAATCCGCACCCAGGTGTCCGCGGCCCACGAGAAGCATCACCTGGACGCGGCGATCGAGGCCTTCGTCAAGGTCGGACGGAAGCACGACATCCTCGGCAAGACGCGCCAGGAGCTGGTCGAGCTCTACGGGATGTGATTCGCCGCCCGGTCGGGTTGGACCCGGGCCGGGCGGTCGCCCCCGCCGCGCGACGCGGAGCGGGGGTGGAGGAGTTGCCATGACAACGACGATGCACACGATCGAGGTGCCGCTCCCCGAGGGTGCCCACGCGACCTCGGAGGAAATCGAGGTGCTGGGCGACCTGCTGCGCGCCATCGCCGCGACCCGCTTCGACGCGGGCCAGAGCTGGCCGTGGACGCGGCGGGCGCTGGAGCGGGGTGGCTGGGAGGTGACCTGGGGCCTGCGGTGGCACGTGGAGGTGCGCCGCGGCCGGGAGCTGGAGGAGGCCTGCGGGCGCACGCTCGACGAGGCCTTCGCCAACGTGTCCCAGTTCGCGGGGGCTCAGGAACCGCTGGAGGGACCGCCCTGATCGGCCGTGGGCCGCGAGCCGGCGCGCACCGGACCGCCGGCGTCAGCCGCCGATATCGTACTCGCTCTGCACGAGCCCGCCGGCGAGCGCGCGCGTGCGCACGTGCCGCAGCGGGATGTCGCGCGCCAGGGCCCCGAAGAGCGGGATGCCCTGGCCGAGCAGGATCGGGACCCGGGTCAGGATCAGCTTCTGGACGAGCCCGGCGCTCAGGAAGCCCTGGATCGTCCTTCCGCCGTCGACGTAGGCGTGGCGGAAGCCCTGCCGCGACAGCTCGGCCACCACCTCGGCGGGCGGGCCGGACATCGCCCGGACGCTCGGCGGCAGCGAGGCCGGGAACTCGACCGGGCGCGAGCTGAGCACGCGGACCGCCATCGACCCGTACGGCCACTCGGCGAAGGAGAGCACCTTCTCGTAGGTGCCGCGCCCGATGACGACGACGTCCACGGAGGCGAGGAACGCGTTGTAGCCGTGGTCCTCGGCGAGCGGAGTGCCGTCGGCGCCCGGCAGCCAGTCGAGGTCGCCGTTGGCTCGCGCGATGAATCCGTCGAGGCTCGTGGCGATGAAGACCGAGGCGCGCATTCCCCGCTCCGGCCGGCGCCGCGCCCTCGCTACTCGCCGGCGCCCATCAGCCGGCGGGCCGCCATCAGGTGACGCACGGCCTCCTGCCGGCGCCCCAGGGACTCCAGGAGCAGCCCGAGGTTGCAGTGGGCGTCGGCGAAGTCCGGGTCCCGCAGAATCGCCTGGCGGTAGGCATGGACGGCCTCGTCCCGCCGCCCCAGCTCGTCGAGCAGCACCCCCAGGTTGAAGTGCGGCGTGGGATCGTCGGGGGCCAGGCTCACGGCCTCGCGATAGTGGGGCTCGGCGCGACCGCGCTCCCCGGCCAGGTGCAGCAGGCGACCCAGGTTCACGTGGGCCTCCGCCATCCTCGGCTCGAGGTCGAGCGCGCGCTGGTAGGCCTCCCGGGCCCTGGACCCGGAGGCGGCCTCCAGCTCGCACCCGGCGTCGTACCAGTCCTCGGCCGAGAAGCGGCTCTCGGCCTCGGCGGCGCTCGGCGCGCGGCCGCTGGCCTCGGCCTCCACGGAGGGGCCGGTGCCGGGGAACAGGGCGTCGTTCCGGGGGCGGGCGAGGACCGCGGTCTCGGCCGCGCGCTCGGCGATCTCGCTCGCCTCGAAGTTGAGGAGAACCTGGCCCGAGTCGGGCCGCCAGCGGCGGCTGCCGTCGGTGGCCACGATCTCCTCGCCGTCGGCGTGGATGCTGATGCTGGTGAGCGGCAGCCCCGAGGCGAGCTGCCGGCGCAGCGAGGCCCAGGCGCGGCGGATCCGCCGCATGGGGACGCCCGCCTCCACGAGCCCCTTGGTGGTGCGCAGCAGCAGGAGATCCTGGAAGCCGAAGGACAGCGGCCCGATCGGCCCGCGCTGCGGCGCCAGGAATCCGGCGCGGGCCAGGGCCCGCAGCCGCGAGGCCGGCACCTCGAGGATGCGCGCCGCCTCGCGCAGGGAGAAGCGCTGGCCGAGCTGCGACTCGGCCCTTCCGATCTCTGCGCTCATCTCCATCGGGCTTCCCTTCCCGGCGGCCGCCTCAGCGTCGGCCGCCCTGCGCCTTCCTCTCGGCCGGGGCGGGCGCCGCCTTCTGGCGGGCGCGCGCCGCCGGTTTCTTCTCGAGATCCGCGCCCTTGCCGATCGCCGCGCCGCCTCCCCCCGCGCCGCGCTTGCCCAGGCTCTGCTTCAGGGCGTCCATCAGGTCGATGACCTGGGTGCGCTGCGCCTGGGGCGCCAGCGAGGTCACCTCCTTGCCCTCGACCTTCGCCTCGACGGCCTGGAGCACGCGCCCCCGATACTCGTCGTCGTACTTCTCGGGGGAGAACTTCTCGCTCGAGAGCTCGTTCACCAGCCGCTGCGCCAGCTCGACCTCGCCGGGCTTGAGCTTGGCGTCCTCGCCCTTGTCCACCTCGCCGAAGTCGCGGATCTCGTCGGCGAAGTACATGGTGTGCAGCATCAGGCCTTCCTGGGCCGAGCGGATCAGCACCAGGTTCTCCTTGCCGCGCATCACGAACTTGGCCAGCGCCACCCGGCCGGCGCTCTTCATCGCGTCCGCGAGCAGCCGGTAGGCCTTCTCGCCGCCCTTGTCCGGCCCCAGGTAGTAGGTCTTCTCGAAGTAGATCGGGTCCACCTGGGCGAGCGGGACGAACTCGGCGATGTCGATCATCCGGGAGGCCTCGCCCTCCAGGGCCTTGAGCTCGTCGTCGGTGAACTGAACGTACTGGTCCTTGGCGAACTCGTAGCCCTTCACGAGCGCGCTGCGCTCGACGACCTCGTTGCAGGTCGGGCAGATCTGCTGCTGCCGGATCCGGCCGCCGCACTTCTGGTGGAGCTGGTTGAAGGAGACGCCGCCGGCCGAGGCGGCCGTGAACATCTT
The DNA here is from genome assembly GCA_033853925.1 of Candidatus Eiseniibacteriota bacterium. Lineage (GTDB taxonomy): Bacteria > Eisenbacteria > RBG-16-71-46 > RBG-16-71-46 > RBG-16-71-46 > JANXPZ01. The sequence goes on along the minus strand of JAWOLC010000111.1, from coordinate 331 downwards.
GATGGGAATGGAGACCAGCCCGAAGGAGATGTTCCCGGAGCCGATCGAGTGCGGGGGCATTTGGAGTTCCTCCGTAGGGTACTGGCAGGCAAGGCTAACACCGTGATTTACTGTGCTCAACGCCGTCCTGTCTTCATCGGCCGCCGACCCCGGGAATTGAGCCGCCTTTCATGTCCGACGCTCGCGGCCCTCGCGACAGATCCCGCCCCGCCTCGCGAAAGCGCGACGGCCCCCGCCGGGGCCCGAAGGACGGGCCCGCCCCGCTCGAGGCCTACCGTCGCAAGCGCGACCCCGACCGCACCCCCGAGCCCTTCGGCGCGGCCGGCGCCCC
>JAWOLC010000110.1:0-34836 GCA_033853925.1 Candidatus Eiseniibacteriota bacterium | reverse complement strand
GTCGCCAGGGAGCGGCGCCCCGGCTTCCGCCGCGGGCGGCAGGGGCGCGGGCTCCGCCGCGCGGGCTCCGCCGGGCCTCGCGGCCTCGCCTTCGAGCCGGGCGAGGCGGGCCTCGAGGTCGCGCAGGCGCCCGCCCAGGTCCGCCCACAGCACGAGGGGCACGAGGATCGCGGCGAGCGCGAGCACGACGATGGCTGCGATCATCGGCCCCCCCGATCGTCTCCGCTACTTCTTCACGCCTGCCTGCGCGCCGCGCCCCTCGCGAAAGTAGGCGGCGCGGAACGCCTCCATGATCTCGGCGCGCCGCTCGTAGAGCCGCTTGAGCGGCCGCGGCGCGTGCCGGGCCAGAGCGTACGCCGTGAGCAGGGGCAGGGCGATGGTGGAATCCGTGTAGCAGATCACCGTGCCGGGCAGCCGGTCGGGGTCGATCTTGCCCCAGCTCACGGCCTCCGACGGCGTCGCCCCCGAGAGGCCGCCCGTGTCGGGGCGCGCGTCGGTCACGGCGAGGAAGTAGTCGTGACCCTTCTCGCTGATGCCGAGCACCTCCTGGAGCTGCGGCTCGGTCTGCAGGACGAAGTTCTTGGGGCTCCCCCCGCCGAGGATCCACACGGCGCTCTTGCCGCCCGCCTTCTTCGCGCTCCAGACGATCGCCGCCGTCTCGTTGACGTCGGCGCTCACGTCCAGCACGAGCCCGTTGCCCTCGAGCGCCCGCGCGGCGACGTTCATGCCGATGGAGGAGTCGCCGGGCGAGGAGGTGTACACGGGCACGCCGCACTCCCAGGCGGCGGCGAGCAGCGAGCGGCCCTCGCCCCCGAGCGCCTGCTCGCGCGCGCGCACGTACTTGCCGCACAGGTGGTGGAACTCGGCCGTGCTCATCGAGCGCTGGAACTCGGGGTGGCCGATGATCTCGCGGAAGAAGGCGTCGGTGTCGAGCAGCACGTGGTAGTCGAAGAAGATGTCGTAGATGCGGACGACGCCCTGATCGCGCAGCTCGACGTCGTCCACCTGGAACGTGCCGCGGTGGAGCGGCAGGCCGAGTCCGAAGTGGGTGTCGTGGTAGAGGTTCGCGCCGGTGGAGACGATCCAGTCGACGAAGCCCGCGCGCAGGAGCGGGATGATGGCGCTCATGCCGAGGCCCGCCGGGGTCAGGGCGCCGGTGAGCGAGAGCCCGATCGTGACGTCGTCGGCGAGCATGCGCTCGGTGAGCAGGCGGGCCGCCTCGCGCAGGCGGGCGGCGTTGTAGGCGAGGAAGGCCTGGTCCACGAGCTCGGCGGCGCTCTCGCGCCCGGTGATGGCCGGGGGCTGGATGCGCGGCCCGGAGAGATGGCGGCTTCGCTTCGAATCGTTCATGGAGTCCCCGCGCGGTCGGTGGTGAGAGGCCGTACGCCGGAAGATAGCGCGGCCCGCCGGGCTCGTTCCAGCAGGAGCATCGCGAGGGGGCGGGATCCCGCGCCCGGGAGCGGCCGTGGCCACCCGACGGGGTGGCCACGCTCGCTCGGGCCGGCGGTGGCGCCGGGCTATTCGAGCAGCGAGAGGCGCTGGGTGCGCGTGCCCCAGGGCGTGACCAGGCGCACGAAGTAGAGCCCCGACTCCAGCCGCGCCCCCGCGTCCGTCGTGCCGTTCCAGCGCACGGCGTGCGTGCCCGGGCCCAGCTCCGCCGTCCGCTGCCAGAGCCGGCGTCCCGCCAGGTCGAGGACCTCGAGCCGCGCGCGGCCCGCGGCGGGCAGCGAGAAGCGCAGCAGGGATCCGCCCGGCCCGGGATTCGGCTGCGGGCGCGCGAGCGCCAGCACCGCGGGACCGCCGTCGCCGACCGCGGCATTGGGGTTCACGACGTGGAACAGGCTGTCACTGGCGTCGCTGCCCGCGTTCAGCGCCGGGTCGAAGGCGGTCACGCGCACGAGGGCGCTGTCCGAGGCCTGGTTGGGCAGGGTCCACGGGCACGAGCCCGAATTCGCGAGCCCGTGCGCCACCGGCAGCCAGGGTCCGCCCGGTCCGGCGAGGGAGAAGTCCACGTTGACCGAGTCGATCCCCCCGTCGTCGCTGGCCGTCCAGGTGACGGTGTGCTCCGTTCCCATGTTCCAGCGCTCGCCGCCCACGGGAGAGGTGACGTGCACGAGCGGCGCGGTCGCGTCGCCGAACGAGGCGACCAGGGTGTGGTGGGCGGTGACGTTGGTGAAGGTGTAGGCGGTGTCCGCGGCCACGGGGCTACCGTCCACGATGAGCGAGGCGACCTGGTTCCCGGGGGCGGGAGCGATCGAGAAGTGCTGGCTCGCCCCCTCCAGCACGGGCACCACGCCGCTCGGGACGACGCTGCCGCCCGGGCCGGCGCTGGCGGTGATCGTCCAGGTGGAGATGCTGAAGTTCGTGGCGCTCGAATCCGCCCCCAGGTTGCCGGCGGCGTCGTGCGCCCGGGCCCGCACGCGCACGGCGCTGCCCGGCGCGTTGGGCACGGTCCAGGGGTACGAGCCGGTGTTGGCCAGGCCCGTGGCGATCGCGTTCGGGAAGCTCGCCCCGCCGTCCGTGGAGTAGGCGAGGTCCACGCCGGTGACGCCCACGGCGTCCGTGGCCGTCCAGGTGATGGCGTGGCTCGATCCCGCCTTCCAGTCCTCGCCTCCGTCGGGAGAGGTCAGGGCCACGGCCGGCGGCGTCACGTCGGGAATGGTGCGGGTGATCGTGAACGAGTCGATCACCCCGCCGGTCGTGCGGTTGATGGCGTCGAAGTGCAGCACGCCGCCGTTGATGGCGACCTTGGCGTAGTTGTAGTCGCTCAGATAGGCCACCTCGTTCGGCTGTCCCAGGCAGCCCGTGCTCAGCGGCGCGCCGCCGCCGCCCGAGGTGACGTGCTGGACGCCGTTCACCACGGCGCGGGCGTAATAGTGGTTGTGCCCCGCGAACACCGCGGCCACGCCGTAGCGCTCGCAGATCGGCTCGACCTGATTCTGCACGTAGGTGTTGTTCGGGTGTCCCGTGCCGCAGGTGTTCGAAGCCGCCCAGCCGGGCTCGTGCAGGACGACGAACTTCCAGGGCTTGGTCGAGGTGGCGAGATCGTTCTTGAACCAGAGGCCCTGGGCGCTGGTCGTGTCGAACGTCCCCGTCGACCCCGACACGTACAGGTCGAGGACCGTCACGTGGGCCGGGCCGTAGTCGAAGGAGTAGTAGTAGCGGCTCCCCGCGAACGGATAGGGGAAGTACTTCGGGAACAGCGTCGAGCCCGTGCCGTACGTCTCGTGGTTCCCCATGCAGCCGGCGTAGGGCAGGCTGGCCGTCAGGTTGCGGATGTTCGTGTAGGAGAAGGCGAACCACTCCGAGGACCAGTAGCTCTCCGTGGCGCCGTTGAGGACGTAGTCGCCCATGAAGAGCGTGAAGCTCTGATAGGCGGGATCGCCCCCGATCACGGACAGCAGGGTGCCGGCCTCCGTGTTGTGCTGGTCGGGGTACGAGCGCGTGTCGCCGTAGACCAGGAACTTGAGCTGGGTGGCGTCGCTCGTCGGGGCGGAGAGGAAGGAGCCCGTGTACGAGACGCCGAGCGTGGTGATCCGGTAGTAGTACTTGGTGGCGGGCAGCAGGCCGGTGATCGTGTAGGCGTGCTGGTTGGCCGTGCCGTACTCGTTGCTCACGTCACTCCCGGAGGAGTACGTCAGGTCGGTGCCCCACTCGATCGTCGAGGTGTAGGTCCCCGAGAGCTGCCAGAGCACTTCCATCTGTCCCACGACCCCGGGGTAGATGAGGTAGGGCGTCTTCAACATGACGTCCACCTGAGCCTGCTCCACGCCGGCTGGGGCGGCGGCGGCGGGGAGGGCCGCGGGCGCGAAGCCGAAGACGAAGGCGGCCAAGAGCGTGGTGAGCTTCGCGGGGTTCCTCATCCTTCACTCCTCTCGGAACTCCGGGCGGGGGCGCCCGGAGGCGGCATGCTGGGGCGGTTCGGTTGCGTCGGGGCGAGGTGGGGCGGGGCGCCCGCGACCGGCCGCATCGCCATCGGCGCGGCCCGCCGGCACGCCGCAAGGCGGGCGATCGGGTCCGCGGGCACGATGTCGAGCAAGGCGTGGAGCATGGCGGCGCTTCCCGCGCTGCAGAGTCCATGAGGGGGCCACGCGGCTCGAATGCCTGGCCCGCGCGGGGTGGAACAGTCAGCGCAATTCTAGAGGGTTTCCACGGCCAGGGGAAGGCGGAAGGCCTTCGGTGCTGGCCGCGCCCGGCCGGCGCGGATTCCGCGGGCGGGATGAACGGCTGACGGGCGGGAGCCGGCGGTGTAGGCTGCGCGCTTCAGGCCCCTGGGTAGCGCCGGTCGGGCGCGACCGCAGCCGGCGCCAGGACCGCGCCCCCGCGCGCGCCCGCGGCGGAGCGCACGTCGGAGGACCACCACAGACTCGCGCCGGGCGAGGCGCGGCCGCGAGAGGAGTCCGCGATGGCAGAAGAGACCAAGGTCAAGGTCAGGACCGAGAGGGGCGGCTCGTTCGGGCTGATCTGGGCGATGGGCTGGCTGTTCACGATCGGCTACCTGCACCTGCCGGTCGGGAAGGCCATCCTCGCCATCATCATCTGGCCCTACTACATCGGCGTGGCCGTCCGCGGGGGCTGAGCCATCCCGATTCGGCGCGGGTCCGAGCCGGCCGCCCGGCGCGCCGACCTGCCGCGCCTGGACCTTTGACCCTCGGTCGTCCGGGCGTTAGCGTCCTGCTCGACCTCGCTCGGCCGCCTCGGAGCCGAGATCGTCCCACCGCCCCGCCACGGGGCGGTCACGCTGTGGCTCTGGACCCGGAGGTTCCATGCGTCGCATCCTCGGCCTCTCGCTCGCCCTGGTGGCGCTCGTCGCCCTCGTCCCGCTGGCCCACGCCCAGTCCGCCCCCATCCAGGTGGCGCTCTTCCCTCCCGCGCAGCTCGTGCCGGTGGACCGCTCGGTCTCGGGAGTGCGTCTCGACCTCCTCTACGGCAAGAACGCGGACGTGACCGGAGTGGACTGGGGGCTCGTGAACCACGACACGGGCTCCGGCTTCGCCTGGCAGCTCGGGGCCGTGAACTACGTGGAGAAGAACTTCCTCGGCTACCAGGAAGGCTGGGTGAACGTGACCCGCGCCCAGTTCACGGGTTTCCAGTCGGGGCTCTACAACCAGAGCCAGTCGATGAACGGCGTCGCGCTGGGCTGGGTCAACGTGACCAAGGACATGCACGGCGTGCAGATCGGCTTCGTGAACTTCACGGAGACGATGCGCGGGCTCCAGATCGGCATCGGCAACATCATCCAGAAGGGCAAGATCCCCTTCCTGCCGATCGTGAACTGGTCCTTCTAGCGTCCAGTCCCGGGACAGGACGCTAGGCCAGCGCCCGGCCCCGCGTCTCCGGCAGAGCGATCACGGTCACGAGCACCAGGAGGTAGGCGAAGCCCGCGAAGGCCCCGATCGCGGCTCCGAGCGGGAGCCTCGCGCTCAGGAAGCCGACCAGGAGCGGAAAGGTCGCGCCCGCTCCGCGGCCGAAGTTGTACGCGAAGCCCATGCCCGAGCCGCGCACGGCGCCGGGGAACAGTTCGGCGAAGAACGCGCCCACCCCGCTGAAGTTGCCCGAGACGAAGAAGCCGAGCGGGAAGCCGAGGAAGAGCATCACGGCGTCGCCGATGGGCACGAGCGTGTAGGTGAGGGCCACGAGCACCGAGCCGGCGGCGAAGACGATGAACCCCGCCCGGCGCCCCAGTCGATCCGAAGCCCACGCCGCCGTGAGATAGCCCGCGAACGAGCCGGCCACGATCACCACGAGGTAGGCGCCGGTGTCGACGATCGACAGCCCCCGCACCGTCTTGAGGTAGGTGGGGAGCCAGGTGGTGACGGCGTAGTAGCCGCCCTGCATGCCGGTGGCCATCAGGCTGGCCAGCGCGGTGGTGCCGAGGAGACGGGGCGTGAAGATCACCAGGAACTGCCCGCGCTCTCGTGCCTGCAGCCGCGCCGCGACGGAGGCTTCGGGCTCGCGGACGCGGCGGCGGACGTAGAGCGTGAGCAGCGCGGGCAGGAGGCCGGTCCAGAAGAGCGCGCGCCACGCGAGCCCGGCGGGCAGGAGCGAGAAGTAGAGGGCGTAGAGGATCGCCGCCACGCCCCAGCCCAGGGCCCAGCCGCTCTGCACCGTGCCCACGGCCTTGCCCCGATGCCGCGGGCGGATGATCTCGCCCACGAGGGCCGCGCCGACCGCCCACTCGCCGCCGAAGCCCAGGCCCTGCAGGCTGCGGAGCACGAGGAGCTGCGCGAACGACTGGCTGAAGCCCGAGAGGAAGGTGAAGAGCGCGAACCAGGCGATCGTGGCTTGCAGCATGCGCACGCGGCCCACGCGGTCGGAGAGCGCGCCCGCGAGCCAGCCACCGGCGGCGGAGAAGAGCAGCGTCGAGGTGGCGATCAGCCCCGCCTCGGCGCGCGTCATGCCCCAGGCGACGATCAGCGCGGGGATGGCGAAGCTGTAGATCATGTAGTCGAAGGCGTCCACGCCCCAGCCGCCGGCGGCGGCGATCAGCGCCGCGCGTTCCTCTCGGCCCAGCTCACGCCACCAGGAGAGCATGCGACCTCACGCTGCCTGCGGAAGCGGTCCCCGGGGCCCGGCGCGGGCCGCGGGGCGGCCCGTCACGCTCCTCCCCGGAGCTACTTCTCGCGCTCCGCTCCCTGACGACCCGCCACGCTCTGGCGCTCTCGCTCTCCCGCCCCGCCCACCCACGCCTCCGCCCACATCTGGAGGCTGAGGAGCGTCCACAGCGTGCGCCCGCGCTCCGCGCGGCCCGACGCGTGCTCCCCGAGCACGCGCCGTACCGCCTCCGGCTCCAGCACCCCGGCCGCGCGCACGCGCTCGTGTCCGAGCCACGACTCCACGAGCGGCCGCAGCGGGCCTCGCGCCCAGGCCGAGAACGGCGGCGAGAATCCCTGCTTGCGGCGCGCCAGGATGGCGGGCGGCAGGAGCCCCCGGGCGGCCAGCCGGAGCGCCCGCTTCCCCGTCCGCCCGCGCAGCTTCGCCTCCTCGGGCAGCCCCAGGGCGAAGCGGACGAGCGGGTGCCTGAGGAACGGCGCCCGCGACTCGACGCTGTGCGCCATGGTGCAGCGGTCCACCTTCGTCAGGAGCCCGCCGCCCAGATAGAGATCGAAGTCCAGCAACTGCCAGATCATGAGCCCCGGTCGGGCGGGCCAGCCGGGCAAGCCGGCGTCGGCGGCGCGCGCCGCGAACTCGCGCAGGTAGCCTCGGTCCTCGTCCGGCGCGAGCCCGGCACGCAGCTCGGGCGCGAGCAGCCGGCGCGCCGCCTCGGGCGTGGCCGTGCCGAACCAGGCCAGGTGCCGGTCCAGGGGGTCCATGGACCTCGCCTCGAGGAAGCGCTCGACGAGGTGGGGGAGGCTGACGTGCGTGTCCTTGGGCCGCAGGCTGCGCGCCACGGCCCGGGCGGCCAGGGCGAGAGGCTCCGGCACGCGCCGCGAGATCCCGATCCAGCGGTGGCCGAGGTACGTGGGATAGCCGCCGAACAGCTCGTCGCCGCCTTCGCCGGTCAGCACGACCGGCACGTGGCGGGAGGCGAGCCGCGCCAGCGCCCAGGTGGGCAGCACGCTCGGATCGCCGAGGGGCTGGTCCATGGCCGCGGCGAAGCTGGCGATTGCCTCCGCGCCCGCGACGTGGTCCATCTCGGCCTCGTGGTACTCGGCGCCCACCTGGCCGGCCACCATGCGGGCGAAGCTCGTCTCGTCGTAGCCGTGCCCCGCCAGCTTCATGCTGAACACCGGGAAGCGGTGGCCGCGACGCGCGGCCAGCGTGGCGACGAGCCCCGAGTCCACGCCGCCCGAGAGGAACACGCCGAAGGGCACGTCGCCGGGCATGCGCGACTCGACCGCCTCCGCGAGCGTCTCGCGCGTCGCCTCCGCCAGCACGTCGTCGCTCATGCGTCGCGCGGGCTGGAGCCCGTCCCACGGCCGCCAGTAGCGGAGGAGGCGCGTGACGCCGCCGCGCCGTTCCAGCGCGTGCGCCGGCGGGAGCTGCCGCAGCGCGGCGAAGGCCGCGTCGCCGCCGGCGAAGAAGCCGTGGGCCAGGTAGCGGACGAGCGCCCCCGCCGCCGGGTCGCGCGAGACCCAGGGCAGCCGCACGAGCGCCCGCGGCTCCGAGGCGAAGGCGAAGCGCCCGCGATGCTCGGGCCGATCGGCGGTGTAGAAGAGCGGCTTCTCGCCGGCGCGGTCCCGCGCCAGGACCAGGCGCTGGGCCGCGCCGTCCCACAGGGCCACCGCGAACATGCCGTCCAGGTGGACGGGGAAGTCCAGGTCGTGCTCCTCGAAGAGGTGCGGCACCACGACCGTGTCGGGACCGGGCGCGAGCGTGTGGCCGCGCGCGGCCAGCCGTGCCGCCAGCTCGAGGTGGTTGTAGATCTCGCCGTTCACCACGGCGTGCCGGCTGCCGTCCTCGCTGGCGTAGACGCGCGTCGGCTCCTCGGGCGCGACGATGGCGAGGCGCGTGAGGCCGAGGGTGATGTCCTCCCCCTGCCAGAGCGCGAGGCCGTCCGGTCCGCGATGGCGCAGGCAGCCGAGCATGTCCTCGACCAGCTCCCGGCGCTCCTCGGGAGCGAGGTCGGGAGCCCACAGCCCGGCGATGCCGCACATGGGATCGAGGTTCCTCCTGGTGGCGAGCCCGCGCCCGGGAGGCGCTAACGTCTCGCGTAGGCGGCGAACCGGCCGTCGCGGAAGAAGGGCAGGTACCCGGCGGGCGCGGTCCCGCCTGCGGGGCGCACGATGACGTCCGCGCCGTTCGAGTCCGGGGCCGCGGCGAGCGGCGTCCACTCGCCGCGCGCCACCAGCGTCGCGCGGTAGCGGAGCTGGTAGTTGCTCGTGGTCTCGCGCCCGACCGCGCTCACCAGGGCCGAGCGCCGCCCGAGCAGGAAATCGGTCCCCGGACTGTAGCACGACTCGAAGCGCACGCGGCCGCCCGGCCGGGTGGCGGCGATGGAGCGCGCGAGCGGTTCCCCCGATTGCGAGATCGCGTACCGCTGCAGCGTTCCGCCCGCGGCCAGGAGCACGACCGGGGTGAAGAGCAGGACCCCGACGAAGGCGCGCTCCGGGCGCCCGACGGAGGCGGCCGCCGAGCGCAGCACGACGTAGCCGAAGCAGCCCGCCAGGAGCTTGGCGGGGAACGCCGCCCCGTCGAAGGGAGGCGGCGCCTGCGCGAGCAGCGGACCGAAGCCGGCGACCGCGAAGCCGATGGCCAGGAGCGCGAAGACGACCGCCAGCCCCACCGCGCACGCCCGCACGCGCTCGGCGTCGGACCACGCCTCGGCCGCGGTCCAGGCGAGCATCGGCAGGGCGGGCAGCACGTAGGTCACGAGCTTGGAGTGGGAGAGGGTGAAGAAGACGGCGGCGAAGAGCACGAAGCCCAGGCCGAGGCGGCTCTCGGTCGAGAGGATGCTCGTCTCCCCGGCGGTCCTCCGCCGCCACCAGGGCGTGGCCAGCGACCACGGCAGCGCGCCGCCCGCGAGCGCGGCGGGCACGAACCACCAGGGCTGCTCGCGGCGGAACGAGCCGCTCGTCAGGCGCTCGAGCGATTCCTCGAGGAAGGCGTAGCGCGGATACTCGGGATAGCGGGCGCTGGCGAGCGCGAACCAGCCGCCGGCCACGCCCAGCACGAGGAGCCAGCCGGGCCACCAGGCGAGCCAGCGGAGCGGGGCGCGCGAGCGCGCGAGCAGCGCGCCCCCGAAGCTGCCGCCCACGGCCCAGGCCAGCATGACCGGCCCCTTGACGAGCAGGCCGGCGGCGACGGCGGCGTACATCCATAGCCGGCGGCGCGCGCTCACGCCCTCGGTGCCCTCGGCGGCCAGCCCGAGCCACACGGCGGTGACGCACGCGGTGAGCGGCATGTCGAAGATCACGTAGGCCGAGAGCACGGCGAAGAGGGGAGCGGTGTAGAGGAGCGCCGCCGCGCGCAGCGCGAAGGCCCGGCCGCCGCGCCGCTGGGCGAAGTGCGTGACCAGCGCGAGGGTGAGCGCGGCCGCGAGCGCCGCCGGCAACCGCGCCGCCCAGGGCTCCTCGCCGGCCGCGCCGATCGCCGCCGCCGCGGCCCAGAAGAACGCGGGCGGCTTGTCGAGGTAGGGCATCCCCGCGAGCTGCGGCACGAGCAGGCGGCCGCCGGCCGCCATCTCGCGAGCGACCTCCGCGTTGCGCCCCTCGTCCGGGTCGAGCAGAGGGAAGGCGTTCGCCAGCACCAGGCTGAGCATGAGCGCGGCGAGCGCGACGATCCCGGGCAGGATCGAGGGACGGGTGGGCGCTACCGGCGCGGACGGGGCTGGCTGGTCGAGGTCCGGATGCACGTGCGCACGCTAGCATAGGCGCGGGGCCCGTGCGTGGCCGGGGGGGGCGGGGCTCGCCCGATCCGGGAGGCGGCTGGATGATCCCACCTCCGGGCCGGGACCGCGCCCCGCGGCGTCACACCTTCGTCGTCCAGTCGACCCAGAGAGGTCCGCAGGCGAACCCCGCCGGCAGGGGATCGGGCGGCGCGACCTGGCTGGCTCCGGGCACCGGAACCCACTCGCTGCGCGCGACGCGGCCCCCGGTGGTCGTCTCCAGGGCCTTCATGAGCTTCGCCGCCGGGATCGAAGGCCAGGGAGTCTTCTGCGTCGAGACCATCGCCGCGAGGTGGCCGCCCGTCATCCCCTCGAGCGCGCCCTTCGGCGTGGCATTCGCGCTGCCGTGGTGCGAGACCTTGTAGAAGTCGAGGCTCGAGAGGATGGCGGGCCCGCTCGCGTCCTCCATCCATGCGCGCCAGTTCCCGTACTGCGCGTCGCCCGGGAAGAGCAGGCGCTTGCCGCGGTACGAGAACAGCACCACCAGGCTCGTGTTGTTCATCGCCTCGCTCAAGGCGAAGGCCAGCGCGTCGGGCGAGCCGGCGGCCTGCTCGCGCAGGGACTCCTCCTCCTCGGCGTCGAGCCGGGGGCCCCGGCCGTCGTGGTGGCCGGCCAGGTCGGGGAAGGGACGAAGCGCCGCGGCCAGCGCGGCCTCGCCGCCGCGCGCCCCGAGGCGCAGGAAGCGCTGGTCCTTGGGCGGGTCCATCTGCTTCAGGAACTCCTCGTCCCGCGGCGGCCCGAGAATCTGCGCGCTCAGGCCCTCGATTCCCGCGGCGTCGCTCACGGTCCTGCCCGCGGCCAGGTACTGGGGATCCTTGCCGCTGCCGAAGCCGTCGCGCAGCCCCTTGAGCGCGTCGGCGTTCGTGGCCGCCGTCAGGCTGGCCAGGGCGGCGGCCGCCTCGGCGGAGGGCGGCGACGCCGCGAACTGGCGGACGAGCGCCGCATAGAGCCGCCGGGTCTTCTCCTTCAAGCGGGCCGCCACCCGGTCAGCCGGGTTCTCGCACCACGGCAGCCAGACGTCCGCGACCGTCATCTGGCGGAAGAGGTCGCCGAATCGCCCGAATCCCGAGATGTGGTCCTCGTGCGCGTGCGTCGCGATCAGGAGCGCGATCTTGCCCTTCGTCTCCTGGGCGACGTCCTGGACCACGTCCCCGAGCTTGCCGATGTCTCCCCGGCTGTGCACGCCGCAATCCACCAGGATGTGTCGGCTCTGGCCGTCACGGAAGGTGATCAGGAAGCAGTCGCCGAAGCCGACTCGGTACATGCGCACGCGGATCGAGCCGCCTCCCGAGCGTGCGCGCCGGCGAGTCTGTGCGCGTCGCGTAGCCACGTCAGTACCCCCTGTGCAGAATGCCGAGGTCGATGGCGCCACCCGGCGAAGGTCCCTCCCCGGTGAGCGTCGCCGCGGGAGACCCGCCGAGCGACTCGCGCAGGAACTCGCGTTGCCGCTCGAGCCGCTCGTGGTCGTCGAGCGGCTTGCTGATGCGGTAGCGCACGGTGCCGTCCTCCTCCATCACGAGAGTCGTTCCGCCGCGGAACACGAACTCCGTCCGGGGGTCGTGCGGCTCGTAGCGCTCCGGCCGCTGCTGGACGAGCTGGGCGATCAAGGTGCCGCGGAGCCGCCCGCTCGGATCGATGCGCTGGCTCGCCAGGCGGTGGAAGCGGTTCGCCTGGATGGGGGCCTTCTCGGTGAGCCCCAGGGCGCGGGCGTTCCTCTTGCCGAACGCGTTCAAGAGGATCGCGGTGCGCCTCGAGTTCTCGCGGTCGCGCCGATCCAGCTCCAGCCCGGCGCAGCGCAGCGGGCCGCCTCCGTCCAGCGCCGGCCAGCGCAGGTCGCCCTCCGAGAACGAAGCGGCGCCCTCCGGCGCGATGCCGCGCGAGCGGAACGCCGCGATGATGGCCCCGCGGTAGTCCCAGGGATCGTCGGGGACCAGGTCGCCGTCCGCGGTGACGAGGGCGCGCAGGTAGTCGCCGAAGCGGATGTCCACGGGCGGCACGTAGTCCAGCGCGCGGATGCAGATGGTGCCGAAGTGGCGGGCCGTCTTGACCGCCTCGCGGCACAGGCGCTGCGCCAGATCGGGGTGCAGCTCGCCCTCGCCGATCTCGGCTCGGCCCAGGCGCAGCAGATCGCGCGTGCGCCGGACGTACACCGAGAAGTACGCGTCGAAGACGGCCGCCACGAGCACGGCGCCGCGATCGTGCGGCTCGGTGAGCTGGGCCAGGCGGCGCGAGCCCGGCGGCGTGCCCAGCGCCGAGCGCAGCGCCGCGCGCAGCTCCATGGCCTCGCCGAACTGGCGCGCCAGGTCCACGAGCGGATTGCTCTCGGTCAGCTCGGCCTGGATCCGGATCCCCTCCGGCCCGGAAGCGGCCATGGGCGCGAGCGCCGTCGCGTACATGCGGCCCCCCGTCCGGCGGATGGTCTCGAGGAGCACGTCCTCGTAGCTGAAGTGCTGGAACAGGGCCACCAGGTCGGCGAACGCCTCGTGGAAGGCGGCCGCGTCGGGGCCGGTGTTCTCGAGGAAGAACGGCTGCACGCTGTCCAGCACCGCGTGCGTGGTCTCGTGGACCACGATGTCGTGGGAGAGGCAGGTGTGCACCCACTGCCCGGGCAGGTTCGAGCCGGCCTCGACCAGCGAGGCGGGGAAGTAGCCGAACAGCAGGCCTCCCCGCGCGCGGTCGTAGTAGGCGTTCGCCTCCTGGAGCGCGTGCGGGAAGATGCGCAGCCGGTTGCGGAGCGGGTCCTTGCGCCCGGCGCGGGTCCAGCGCCAGCGCACCGGACGCCCCAGCGCGAAGCTGAAGCGCTCCAGCGTCTCGCTCGCCACCGCGTAGGCCATCTGCTGGTGGAAGCGCGGATCGCTCTCGCGCGGGGCGAGCCCGCCCTCGGCGACGAGCGCGGGGGCCTCGAGGTCCACCGCGGGATAGTAGGTCGCGTGGGCCGGGTCGTAGTCGATGACCGCGACGCGGCTCCCCACCGGCCCCGGCTCGAGGGGCTCGTAGGGAAGGCGTACCTCGAGCACGGAGCCCAGCGGTCCCCGGCTCGAGGGATCGAAGGCGTAGACCCGCAGCCGGCGCTCGGGCACCAGGGGCTCCTGGGGGCGCGTGGCCTTCAGCGGGTCCACGCGGCGGGGAATGCGAGGCGGCCGCGGAGGCCGCGCCTCCTGCGGCGAGCGGCTCGCCCGGTAGGCGCGCCGCCGGAGCGCGGCGCCCATGAGCGGACGGGCGATCGCGTATCGCACCTGCCCCGTGCCGTCGAGGACGAGCCGCGTCCCGCCCCGGACGCGAACCGCCTCCGCGCCTCGGGCGCCCAGGGAGACCGCGCGCGTCTGGGCCAGGGTGGCGACCCACTCGGTCTGCACCCTGCCCGTCGGGCCGACCCGGCGGCTGGGGACCAGGGGCGGACCGAGCAGCTCGATGGGATCGCCCTTGGCGAGGTCGAGGGCCTGGCGGTTGTGGCGCGCGTACTCGAGGAGTCGCCGGCCCGCGGCGGCGCCCTTCCCGCCGGGCCGCGAGCGCAGCCCTTCGCAGGGCGGCAGGCTGTGGCGACCCGACGCCGGCGAGGGTGGGAAGGCGAGCGCCTCCTCGGAGTACGAGCCGGCGTCGGCCGGGCGGATGCCCCGCACGCGGAAGGCATCGATCAACGCCTGGCGGTACCCCCAGCGATCCTCCGGCACCAGCTCGCGATCGGCCGTCACCAGGGCCCGCAGGTAGTCGCCGAACTGCACGCCGAAGGGCGGGCAGAAGTCCAGCGCCCGGATGCACATGGCCAGGAAGTGATGCGCCGTCTTGCGCGCCTCCCGCGCCAGCCGCTGGACGAGATCGGGGTGCAGGGCCCCGGGCGGGCCCACCGGCGCGGCCAGCCGGAGCAGGTCGGCCGTGCGGCGGCTGTAGGAGGTGAACAGGGCGTCGAACACGGCGGCGGTCAGGAACGTGCTCCGCTCGTGCGGCTCGAACACGGTGTCGATCGCTTTGGGATCGGGCGGCTCGCCCAGGGCGCGGCGGATCGGGTTGTCGAAGCCCACTCCTTCGCCGAACTGGCGCGCCACCTCGAGGATGGGATTGCTCGCCGCGCGCTCGGCCTGGATCGCGGAGCCCGATGCATCGGGCGCGAGATCCGGAGAGAACCGGCGCTCGTGGATGCGCCCGCCCGTGTGCTGGATCGTCTGGCTCAGAGCCTCTTCGAAGTCGAAGTGCTGGAGCAGCGCGACGACGTCGCAGAACGACTCGCACAGCGCCGGTCCATCGGGGCCCTCGTCGGTGGCGCTCGGCGGCAGGACGGCCTCGAGGAGCGCATGCACCGTCAGGTGGACCACCACGTCGTACGAGAGACAGGTGTAGACGATCTGTCCCGGCAGGTTCATGCCCGGGCTGCCGGCGACGGCCGGGAAGTATCCCAGGTGCATCTCGCCTCGCCGGGGGTCGAACCAGGCGTTCTCCTCCTGGGTGGAGTGCGGCAGGATCCGCAGCCGCGCGGGAGCGCCGCGGCGCTGCGGGTGCCACGGCCAGTGGACGGGCCGCCCGAGCGCGCGCTCGAAGAGATCGATCGTGTGGGCGGTGACCGCGTACACCATCTGCTGATGGAACCTCAGATCGATCTCGCAGGGCTCGATCCCTCCGGCGCGCAGGATCGCCGGATCGTCGAGGTCCACGGCGTCGTAGTGGCGCCGGTGGCTCTGGTCCCAGTCGAAGACCTCGACCAGCCGGCCCACGGGGCCCGGGCGAAGTCTCTCGTAGGGGAGGGAGAGGGTCAGGTGGTTCCCCAGCGCGCGTCCGCGTCCGGGATCGAAGGCGAACACCTTCAGCTTGCGCAGGCTCGGTGCCTGAGTGACCGGCATGGCGCGCCGCCTCTCCGAAAGGGCCGATCGGACGGGCGCAGACGAGCGACGCAGGGAGCCGTGGCGCGGGAGGAGTCGCCTCTGCGGCCTGGCCGAAACCTGTCGCTCCGTCTCGGCCAAGGGCGACCTCGTTGGTCGCCGAGGTGGCGAGTCTACGTCAGAAGGTTCCGGCGGCCGCGTGATATTTCACGGGCGCGAGAACGGGCGCGCCGCGGCGTTGGCAGAACGGATGAGGCCGCTGCGTCCGCGACAGCGGCCGCGCCGGATCCGGTAGCCGCGCAAGGAACTGACCCGGGGGCCACCGCACGAGCCCCGGGTGTTCCTACTTCTGCGCGGTGGCCGCGGGGACGAAGCTCAGCGCCGCCGAGTTGATGCAGTAGCGCAGGCCCGTGGGCGCGGGGCCGTCGTCGAACACGTGGCCGAGGTGCGAGCCGCAGCGCGCGCAGCGCACCTCCTCGCGCACCATGCCCAGGCTCCGATCCTCCACCGTCACGACGTGCGCGGCGAGGATGGGCGACCAGAAGCTGGGCCAGCCCGTGCCCGAGTCGAACTTCGTGTCCGAGCTGAAGAGATCGTAGCCGCAGGCCGCGCAGCGGTACACGCCCCGGTCGTGATCGTTCCAGTACCTGCCCGTGAAGGCCATCTCCGTGCCGCCGCGGCGCAGCACGCTGAACTGCTCCGGCTTGAGCAGCTTCTTCCACTCGGCGTCGCTCCTCACGACCCGGGTCGGGTCCTGGCGGGCGGCCTCGTCGGTGCCGAGCTGGGATGCCGTGGCGCTCGCCCTGGCTGGGACAGCCATGACTCTCCTCTCTCCGGGGGTGGCCGAAGCCACGGCCCACGTGGCGGCCACCGTCAGCGCGGCGACGACTACGTACCGCATGTGCCGGACCCTCCCGTCCGTGAGGCGCGCCGGCCCCGCCCCGCTCCCCGGCTCAGTAGGCCTGGCTGGCGGTGGGCTGCATCTTGTCCACGAACTTGAGCACGTCCGCCACGTGGCCGTCCACGTTCACCTTGGGCCACTCCTGCGCGATCTTGCCCTCCTTGTCGATCACGAAGGTCGTGCGCGTGATGCCCGTCCACTTCTTGCCGTACCACTCCTGCGTGCCGTAGACGCCGTACTCCCGCGAGATCCTGCCATCGACGTCGGCGAGCAGGGTGAAGGGCAGGTGCTCCTTCTTGCGGAAGTCGGCGTGCGAGGCCAGGTCGTCGTTGGAGACGCCCAGGATCACGACGCCCGCCTTGTCGAGGGCGGCGGAGTGGTCACGGAAGTCGCAGGCCTCCTTCGTGCACCCGGGGGTCTCGTCCTTGGGATAGAAGTAGAGGACGACGGTCTTCTTGCCCCGGTACTGGGCGAGGGAGATGTTCCTGCCCAGGGTCGAGGGCAGGCTGAAGTCCGGGGCCATCTGTCCGACCGCCGGCATCATGCCGGGCGCCGGGTCGGCGGCGGTGACCGCGGCGGCCGAGGTATGCGCGCCCGACGACGAGCAGGCGTCCTTGGCGGACGATGCCGAGGCCGACGCGGCCCCCGAGCAGTCCGCCCGCGCGGGCGGCGCCGAGACCAGGGTGAGCGAGAGGGCGGCCAGGGTGAGCACGGCAATCAGCAAGCTCTTCATGAAGGATCTCCGTCGGGGCCCACGTCCGCCGGCACGGAGAGCCACCCTGGCGCCCCGCCCGGCCGCAAGTGAGCAGATGCGTCAGGGCGGCCTTCGGCGCACCTAGCTTGCAGGTCCCTGACGGTGGGCGGCCGGCGTCTCGCTGGCCCCGACGGGCGCGCCCCGCCCGGGCGCGCGGCGCGCTCGTCCCGAGGGCCGGGGTGGCTTGCGGAGCACGAGGACGTGCTCGCGCTTTCCCCGAGCGGCGAAGCTGGGGTTGAAGAGCCTGCTCGTCTCCCGCTGCTCGACGCTCGCGCTGTCCACGACCGCCAGTCCGACGCTCCGGCCCAGCTCGCGCACCATCTCCGCGCCCGAGTGCATGACGCCGCCTACCCGCGAGTCGCCCTGGATGACGACGCAGGTCGCCCGAGGCGCCATGGCCCGCGCGATCGCGGCGAAGGCGTCGCGCAGGTCCCGGAAGAACTCCTCGATGGGCGCCTTCCGGCTGCTGAACTGCAGCCGCGAGCCGATCTCGCGATCCTTCGCCGCGCGAAAGTCCAGCCCGAGCCAGTTCATGCGCTGCTTGTGGTAGAGGTAGTAGTCGAAGGAATTCGCGTAGGGCGGCGAGGTGATCACCAGGTCGAAGGCGCCGGGCGCGAGGAGGGAGCCGTCGCGGATGTCGGCGTTGTGCACCGTGGCCTTCACGCCCGCCGGCACGGCGGCGGCGAACTCGTCGTGCTCCTCGAGCATGCGGGCGAGCTTCGCGGCGAAGGCGCGGAGCGCGTAGCCGGGCGCGTAGGGACGATCCACCGCCTTGTAGCGGGTCTCCGAGTCCTGGCGCGAGCTGCGCACGACGATGGCGGACATGGCCACCCAGAGGAAGTTCCGCAGGGCGCGCGGGCGCGCGCGCCGGATGCGGGCGCGCAGCAGGCCCAGGTCGAGGCGCGCCTCGGGCCGGAACCAGTGGTCGCGATTGGCGAAGTCGGGGATGTCGGCGTGGAGGCGTCCGAGCCCCGGCGGGCCGGCCCCGCTTCCGTCGCGGCCCGCGCGCAGCTCCGCGGCGCGAGAGGCCCAGCGGGCGAGCGCCCGCGCCTGCTGCCTCTGCGCTGCCGCGAGGCACGTGGTCTTGACCTCGGAGACGAGCGCCGCCAGGGGATGCACGTCGACGCCGGTCGCCGGGCAGCCGTGCACCAGCGCCTCGACCAGGGTCGTGCCGCAGCCCGCGAAGGGATCGAGCACTCGCGCGCCGGGCGTGGCGTAGGCCGCCAGCAGCCGCCGCGGCACCTCGGCTCGGAACTTCGCCGGATACGGGTGATAACCGTGCGTCAGGCGCGGGGAGCCCGCGGCCGCGGCGGCGCTAGGCATCGGTTCCGGCGGCGGGGCGCCGCAGCACGACGAGGAACGAGCAGTTCTGGTTGGTGTAGAAGACGCTCGGGAACCCGAGGAGCACGAGCCGGCGCTGCTCGTTCTGGTCCCAGACGACGAGGTCGTGCAGCCGGAGGCCCGCGGCCGCCGCCAGGGCGGCCAGATCCGAGTGCAGCGGGATGTAGGGAATGCCCCGTCGCGTGTCGCGGTGGTCCTTCACGATCCACACCTGGTAGCCGCCCGGCCTCGTCACCCGGAAGCACTGGCGCAGGATCCCGGCGAGGGCCTCGAGGAAGCGATCGTAGGGGAGGTTCCCCAGGTCGAGGGGCGAGGTGCTGTATGCGCGCACCCGGCTGTGGTTCTCGAGCCTGAGGATGGAGGCCTTGTGCGTGCGGGCGCGGTCCGCCGTGGAGCGGTGGATGAAGTCGGCGTAGGGGGGAGAGGTGATCACGAGCTGGAAGCGGCGGGCCGGCAGCGACGGCAGAAGGGCCCGGCTGTCCCCCCGGCGCAGCTCCCCGACCGCGCCCCCGCGCGCGGCGTGCTCCCGCTCGAGCCAGGCCAGCGCCAGCTCGTGGAAGCGCTCGCTCAGCTCGATCCCCACCGCGTTCCGGCCGAGCGCGACCGCGCCGACCACCGTCGAGCCGACGCCGGCGAAGGGATCCAGGACCCAGTCCCCCGGGCGCGAGTAGAGCCGCACCAGGCGCTGGACGAGCTTCACCGGGAACACGGCTCCGTGCTCGAGGTGATGCGCCGCGCGCGGCGAGCTGAGATCGCTCCAGACGTTGCGGCTGAGCGTGGTCCACTCGCGGGCGGTGAGGCCGTTGAAGCTGCGTGCCCGCTGCCGCGCCTCGGCCTCGCGCGCGGCGGCGGAGAGGGAACGAGCCCGTTTCGAGGCTCCGTCAGGCGACCGGGCCGACATGCGGCGCATTGTCGCCGCGCCGGGCCCTCGCGTCCAGATCGCGAGGCCGCGCGGCCCCTCGACTCACAAGGCGTCGCGCCCGGGGGGGCGCTCGGCCGGCACGGGCACCGGCTTCGGCGGCTCGGGGGTGAAGTCCTCGCCGGGATTGATGAAGCGGTCCCGCTCGAACCGGTACTGCTTGTCGTAGAGCTGCCGGTACCTCCCGCCGCGCTCGAGCAGCTCCTCGTGCGTGCCGCGCTCGACGATCTCGCCCTCTTCCAGCACCAGGATCTGGTCGGCGCTGCGGATCGTGGAGAGCCGGTGCGCGATCACGAAGGTCGTGCGGCCGCGGCGCAGGCGCCGGAGCCCGTCCTGGATGAGCTGCTCGCTCTCCGAGTCGAGGCTCGAGGTCGCCTCGTCGAGGATGAGGATGCGCGGGTCCGCGAGGATGGCGCGGGCGATGGCCACCCTCTGCCGCTGGCCGCCCGAGAGCCGCACACCGCGCTCCCCGACGATCGTGTCGAAGCCCTGCGGGAAGCGGTCCGCGAACTCGTCGCAGTGGGCGATGCGCGCCGCCTCCCGGACTTCCTCCCGCCGGGCGTCGGGCCGGGCGAAGGCGATGTTCTCGGCGATCGTGCCGTCGAAGAGGAAGTTCTCCTGCAGGACGACGCCCAGGCGCGCCCGGTAGTCGTGCAGGCGCAGGCGGTCGAGGTCGCGCCCGTCCACGAGCAGACGCCCCGACTCGGGCCGGTTGAAGGCCATCACCAGGCTGATGAGCGTGCTCTTGCCCGAGCCGCTCGAGCCGACGAGCGCGGTGGTGGCGCCGGCCGGGGCGACGAAGCTCACGTGGCGGAGCACCGGCTGCCCCGGCGTGTAGGCGAAGGAGACGTCCTCGAAGGCGATGTCGCCGCGCAGGGACTCCACCGGCTCGCGGCCGTCCCCGTCGCGCTCGGTGGGCGTGCCCAGCACCTCGCGGATGCGGTCGAGGCCCGCGAAGGCTTCGCTGATCTGCGTCCCGATCGAGGCGAGCTGCACGAGCGGCGCGGCCAGCATGCCGGTGAGGGCCACGTAGGTGCCGAAGGTGCCGAGGGTCATCTGGCCCGAGAGGATCTTGGGCCCGCCCACCAGGATCATGAGGATGCCCACGCCCCCGGCGATCACGCCCGAGACCGCGCCGATGGCGGACACGCCGGTCATGGTCTTGCGCACGTTGCGGAAGAGCCGGTGGGCGCCGCGCGCGAACACGAGCTGCTCGCGACGCTCCGCCGTGTAGGCCTTGACCACGCGCACGCCCGAGAGCGTCTCGCCCAGGCGCCCGGTGACCTCGGCGTTGATGCGGCCGCGCTCGCGGAACAGGGGCCGCAAGGTGCCGAAGGCGAAGGTCATCCCCAGGCCGAAGAGCGCGAGGAAGACGATGTTGAGCAGCGTGAGCTGCCAGCTCAGGACGAAGAGCCAGACCAGCGCCACCAGCGCGGTCACCGTGCTGCTGGCGAGCTGCACGAGCCCCGTGCCCACCAGGTTGCGCACGCCCTCGGCGTCGGTCATGACCCGCGAGATCAGCACGCCCGTCTGGGTGGCGTCGAAGTAGCGCACCGGCAGCCGCGTCACGTGCGCCATGACCTGCTTGCGCATGTCGGTGATGGCGCGCTGGGCGGCCACGCCGAGGAGCTGCGAGAGCGCGAACGAGGTGCCCGCCTGCACCAGCGTCGCGGCGCCCAGCGCCAGCGCGATCAGGGGCAGCAGGCCGGGGTTGTGCTTGGCCAGGGCGTCGTCGATGACGAACTTGGGGGAGGCGGGCAGCACGAAGCCGGCGGCGCGGTTCACCAGCATCAGGAGGAAGCCGGCGAAGAGCCGACGCCGGTGCTGGCCCACCAGCTCCCGCGCCTCGCGCCAGGCGCGGGACAGGGACAGGCCGGACCGGCCCGTGGCGGGGTCGCGGAACTTGGCGCGCGGCTGGCGCTCGCCGAAGCGACTCGGGCCGCGATCGAGGCCGAGGGGCATGCGTCAGCTCGCGAGCGCGATCTCGCGCCGGAGGAGCGTCGCGCCCGGGCCCGCCTTCGGCTGCGCCGTGGCTGGCCCGTTCGCGACGCCGTCGGCTCGGCCGCTCGCGCGCAGCGCCAGGCAAGGCGACGTGGCGCCCGCCCGCCGACCCAGGCCGCGCCTCATGCTTCGGCTCGCCATGGCGATCATCGTCCTTAGGATGGCCCGCTCGCGCGGCGGGGTTCGCCCGCCGCGCGAGCGCCTACCACTTCGCTCCCTTCACCGCCTGGGCCTGCACCTCGGCGATCTTCTTCGGGTCGTCGGGGAACATGCCGGCCTTGGGCAGCCGCGCCACGAGCGGGACCCAGCGCGCCTCCCGGGCGAAGACCTTGCGGAAGAGGGGCAGCGCCTCCCGCTCCCGGGCGTTCGTGTACATCGAGACCGCGGCCCAGAACTGCAGCTCGACCACGTCGGGGGCGAGCTGCATGGCCTGCTCGTAGTGGCGCATCGCTTCCTCGGGCTTCTTCTCGGAGATGGCGTTGTCGCCCGCGTCCTCCTCGTTGTAGGCGCGCCGCAGGCGCACGAGCCGGCGCAGCTCCTTGATGGGCTCGGGGCTGTCCTCGACGCGCAGATCGAAGAGCCTGTCGTTCCACGGCTTGCCGCTCGACTGCGCCTTCACCACCAGGATCGCCGCCGACTGCCTGCCCCGGATGTCGCCGCCCGCCTTCTGCGCCGCCTCGAGCGTCTGCAGCAGGCGCTCGGCCAGGTCGCCGCGCGCGCGCTCGTAGGCCTCGGCCATCGCCGGCCAGATGCGCTCGTTGGCCATGAGGTTCGCCTGCACGGAGTACTGGGCCCCGACATGGTGGCCCGCGTCGGGAATGCAGGCCGGCCCGGTCCACGCGGCCACGTCGCCTTTGGCGTCCACCATGGCCACCTGCCGCCCCTCGTGGTGGGGGTCGGCGGCGACCAGCGAGTCGAGCGCCTGCTTCGCCGTGAGGCCCGCGCGCATGAGGTTCAGGCCGTTCGGCCCGTAGTCCACGAGCACGAGGGACTGGGTGGCCACCGCGCCCACGCCCGCTTCGGCCCAGGGCACGACGGGGCCCACGGAGAAGTAGTGGGACTGCACGGCGACGCCCAGCTCGCCGGTCGCGGAATCCCGCGCGACGATGGAGAAGGTGTGGGCGAGCGGGGCGCCGGTCAGGCCGCCCCTCGGGGCCGCCGGCACCACGGCCAGCAGCGCGAGCGGAACCAGGACGAAGGAATGCATGACGACCTCCTCGTGAGGGTGACGAAGACGGCGAGGAGGCTAGCGGGCTTCCCGCGAATCGGCAATGGTCGGGCCGAGTGGCGAGCGGACTGCGCTCGCCCGGAGCCGCGGAGCCGGGCGGAGCCGCCGGAGAGAACGACCGCGATCCTCGGACCCCTTGGAGTGACCGGCTCCGGGTGTCGCGTCGCCGCCCGGCGGATTCGGGCGTCGCCGCGATCTAACGATACAGGACCCTGATCCGCCCCCACGACGGCTGGCGGGCCGGGGTGGCGCCGGTGACCGTGAAGGTCAGCAACGACGTGGTCGTCGGCTCCGTGTCGTACGGCGAAGAGTGCCGCTCGGTGAACTTGACGGTATACGTCCCGGCCGGCAGCGGGCCGAAGTTGCAGACGCGCTCGTAGTAGACGACCAGCAGGACGCAGGTGCACCCGGGCAATCCCTCGCAGTAGTCGACGTCCACGGTGAAGCTCAGCGTGTCGCCGGGGACGATGGCGCAGGTCTGGCCGGTGAGCGTCCAGCACATCATGCCGAACACCCCGTTCGCCACCGTGCGAACCGAGTCGCCGACGACCGGCTGAGAGGGGACGACGTTCAACGCGTACGGCTCGGCGAGGGCAGGCCGTGCCCAGATTCCCAGCAGGACTCCGCCGAGCACGCACATCCACGGGCGAAACCTTCGCTTCATCGGGCGACCTTCCGAATGCCGCGGGTCCCGGTCCCCTGGCGAGCCCAGTCCATATGGAGCCTAGTCCCGCCCCGAGGGCGGTCAACATCTCGTCGTGGAGGCGGCGTGCGCCTGGGACGCGCCGGGAACGCGAAGCCGCCCGCGGAGTTGGGATCCGCGGGCGGCCGCCGAGGGTCACCGCTGTCAAACGCGCACCATGGATCCGTTCACCATGTCCCACTCGTAGTGCCAGGTGCCGTTGATCACGACAGGGGGATGACTCGTGCCGTCGAAGGTCACGACCACGGTGGCGTTCAGGTGCGCCTCCACGTCGCCGCGGCTGTAGGTGCGCAGCCGGTCGGCCCGGACCACGAAGGTCAGCGTGCCGCTCAGCGGCCAGTTGTCGGCGAGCCCCGTCCTCCGCATCACCACGTCGGTGCCGGTCATGGAGCTGTTCCAGTAGAAGTAGCGCGTCCGGGTGCCGTCGTAGGAGCGGAACTTGTGCAGGAGCGTGTCCAGCGTCGCGGCGTTGATCGTGAACAGCGTGTCGGCCGGCCGGATGCCCCGCAGATCGAGGGAGCCGGCGTGGCCGACGCTCGCCGTGTCTCGTTCCGTCGTCAGGCTGCCGTAGATGTGCGAGGTCCAGACGAGCCTCACGGCGGTGGTGTCGTAGCCGGGGAGCAGGCGGTCCTGCGCGTCGAAGTACTCGAGGCTCACGGTGGCCGTGAGACCGCCCACGACGATGGTCGTGTCCCACATCGCCCGCGCGGGCGTGAAGCGCAGGCGGGTAGGCGCGGGCGAGCCGGCGACGCCGGTCGCGCCGGCCACGTCCAGGCCGAGCTGGCCCAGGGCCACTCCGGTCTGGACGGCGATGTCGTCGGCGCTGGTCTGATCGAGGGTCGTGTTGGGGTTGGTGGGACTCGTGCTCTTGCCGCAACCGCCCGCCGCCAGCGCGAGGGCGAGCAGGGTCACGGCGAAGAGGCTCCGGTAGGTTCGCGGCGTCATGCGTGCTCTCCTTGGGGAAGCGGAAGCCGGCTCTCGAGCCGAGGAAACCCGCGAACCACGCCGCAAGCCGCGTGCCACCGGGCTCGGCCGCGCAGCGAGGCCGAGTCGCGCGGGCCGAGGCGTGGCCCCGTGCGGCGAGGTGCACGGATCTCGTACGGGCGAAGGGCGCGATGTGGCCGTTCCGGCATGGCTGTGCCCGCCATGTGGGGCGGTTGCGCTGCCTCGGCGGGAGGCCACTTCCTCCCTTGCGCGTCCCCCGGCGGCGTTGGAGACTGCCGTTCCATGGGCCGCCTTGCCGCCATCCTCGTCCTGCTCTTCGCTTCGGCGGTCTGCGCCTCGTCCGCGCGGGCGATCGAGCGCCCCCAGGTCGCCGCGGTCCGCGCCTCGGGCCCGATCCGCGTGGACGGGGTGCTCGACGAGCCCGACTGGGCGCGCGCCGTCCCCATCACCGGCTTCCGCCTCATCCAGAACCGCGAGGGCCAGGCGCCCTCCGAGTCCACGGAAGTCCGCGTCCTCTTCGACGACACCCGCATCTACGTCGGCTGCCGCTGCTGGAACCGGGGACCGGGCGCCATCCGCGCGAGCCTGGAGCCGCGCGACCAGATCCTCGAGCTGGACAACATCGCCATCCAGTTCGACACCTACCGCGACCGCCACCGCGCCTACACCTTCGCCGTCAATCCCTACGGCGTGCAGTTCGACGGCATCCTCATCGGGGGGGACGTGGACCCGCAGTGGGACGGCGTGTGGGATGCGGAGTGCACCCGCGACAGTGCCGGTTGGACCGCCGAGCTGGCGATCCCGCTGCGTACGCTGCGTTTCCCCGAGGGGGGCCCGGGGGTCTGGGGCCTGTGGATCCGCCGCCAGATCCAGAAGAACGACGAGGTCTGCTCGTGGCCGCTCTATCGCATGGCGGAAGCGGGCGACGTCATGCTGCAGGCCGCCGATCTCACCGGGCTCGCGGGCCTCAAGGGCAGCGGCCTGCTCGATCTGCAGCCTTACGCGGCCTCGACCTGGTCCTCGACGCGCGCTTTCACGAGCGACGGGGCGGCGGGCGCCTGGGACGAGCGGCGGCTGCACGACGCGGGCGTGGACGCCCGCGTCCCGCTCTCGTCCACGCTGGCGCTCAACGCCACGCTCAACCCGGACTTCAGCCAGGTCGAAGCCGACGCGCTGCAGATCGACGTGAACCAGCGCTATCCGCTCTACTACACGGAGAAGCGGCCCTTCTTCCTCGAGGGGGCCGACATCTTCAAGAGCCAGTTCGACCTGATCTACACGCGCCGCATCGCCGATCCCGCGTACGGGGCCAAGGTGGCGGGAACGCTCGGTCACGTGCGCCTGGGCGGCATCGTGGTGCGCGACGACGGCGGCAGTGCGCTCGCCGGCATGGGCGCGGGGCCCGCCGAGGGCACGACCGGCAAGGGCTGGTTCCACGTGGGTCGGGCGAGCTACGAGATCGGCGAGAACTCGAGCGTCGGCGTGCTGGTCGCGGCCCACCAGACCGACCGCGCCTCCCTGTCCGCGGAGCCCGCGGGCCTCGGGGTCTCCGTCCCCGACGGCGGCTCGAACGTCGTCCTCGCGGCCGACGCCAAGGTGCGGCTCACGCGCGGCTGGTTCTTCGCGGGCCAGGTGGCGCGCAGCAGCTCCGCGCTCGATACGAGCGCGTTCCTCGGCGTCCTGAACGACGCAGGCCTCGCGCCGGGCTGGAATCGGCGCCGCGCGTCGTCCTCCGACGTCGCCTACATGGCCGACCTCGAGTACCTGGACGGCATCCGCTACCTGCAGCTCTACCAGCAGTACCTGGGGCCGCAGTTCCGCGCCGAGACGGGTTTCCTCGAGCGCGTGGACCTGAGGAAGACCGGCCTGCACGGCGACTTCTACGTCCGTCCCCAGAACGCCTGGCTGCGCTCGATCCAGCCCGTCGTGGAGGGCTACGTGATGCACGACCGGAGCGGGCTCCTCCAGGAGTGGTCGGCGTCCCCGATGCTCGACTGGGAATTCGAGAAGCAGACCTACGTGGAGATGGGGGCCCAGCGGGCGATGGAGCGCTGGCAGTCCCGCGACTACCAGAAGACCCTGTGGACCCTGGAGCTCAACAACTCGACGTGGAAGACCGTCGACCTCTGGGCCGAGGCGGCGATCGGCGACGGGCTCTTCTACGGCCCGACCGACGCCACCTCGTTCCGCGGCTGGTCGGAGAAGTACGAAGTCTCCGCCACGCTCCGCCCCGGGCGCGGGCTCACGGCCGAGCTGAGCGCCAGCCGGGATCGCTTCTCGCGCGACCACGGCCGCGCCGTGCTCTTCGACGTCTGGGTGCTCGGGGCGAAGACCACGCTCCAGTTCACGCGCCGTCTCTACCTGCGGCTCTACCCGCAGTACGACACGAACGCCGAGCACCTGGACGCCGACGGCCTGCTCGCCTACGTGCTCCACCCCGGCTCGGTCGCCTACCTGGGCTTCAACGGGGACGGCGACCGCATCGCCGGCCGCCAGCGCCTGACCGGACGCTCCGCGTTCTTCAAGGTCTCGTACCTGTTCCAGAGGTAGGCGGGGCTCCGGCTGGGCTGCTTCGCGCGGTGGCTGGCGGCTCGGCGAGCGACCCGCTCGAGGTCTCGCGGCCCCCGGCGGCCGCGCAGGTCCTACGCGCCCGGATGCGGTGGCCCGCCCGCTCGCTCGTTCATCTCCTTGCCGTAGGTCTCCCGCCGCATCTCGTGCACGTCCACCGTGAGGTCGCACGGCCGCTCCGCCCAGGAGCGGGCGAAGCCCTCGCGCAGGATGGCGAGGAGGCGGGCGCTGATCCGCTTCTGCAGCGCGGTGTCGCGGCCGCCGAAGATGGCCACCGTGAGATGGACGAAGACGGCGTCGGGCGAGCCGGCCCCGACCAGGTACTGGTCGTGCGCGATGGCGCGGGCCTTCACGTCGGCGAGGCGGAACGGGCCCATCTCGGCGAGCGCGGCGTTCAACTGGCCGAACAGGGAGGGGAAGTCCACGGGCTCGGGGAGGTTGTTCGAGTACTCGAGGATCAGGTGGGGCATGGCGCCTCGCTGTTCTCGGCCGGACCGCGGGCCGACGCGTCCACTTCGTCACCGCGACGGGCGGCTCACCCGGCCGGTCGCGCGAGTGCGCGCTCGTCTCGCCGCATCCTACGCCGAAGCCCCGCCGGCGTGAATCCTCGGCCCGGGCTCGCGGTCCGGCCGGTCGCCCGCTCCGGCGTCGCTCCGTCCGCTACGCCTCCCCGCGCGCCCAGCGCGGGCCGTACGCCATGACCCCCGAGGGATCCAGCGCCTCGCGCACGCGCTCGCGGAGCGCGAGCACGGCGGCTCGGGGCGGGAGGACGGGCTCCAGCTCCGCCACCCCGGCCAGGTCGTCGGCGCCCACGACGCAGTCGATGAGCGAAGCGCCCGCGCGGGCGAGCGCCTCGACCAGGCGGCGCGCGGAGGCCGTTCCCGGGAAGACGTGCAGCCGCCCGGCGGGGGCGTGGAGGAGCGCGGCGGCCGCCACGGCCGGCTGCTCGAGCAGAGGCGCGAGCGCCGCCGGCGTGTTGGCGCCGGTCGAGAAGGTGAGGCGCGCGCCGCCGCGAACCTCCAGGTCGACGAGCCCCTGCCACAGGGCGGCGGCCGACTCGCCGACCAGACGCGCGTCCGGCTCGCCGAGCACGCCCTCGAGGGCGGCGACCTGCTCGTCCACGTGGGCCTCGTCGTCCTCGAGGCCCGCGATCAGCGTGAAGGCGTCGGTGGGCGAGGCCACGGGCAGCGCGCGCATCAGCGCCGCTCCGACGACCGTGAGCACGGCCGGCTCGATCCGCGGCAGGCCCGCCCAGCGGCCCGCGTCCGCCAGCTCGCGCGGGCTCACGCCGAAGATCAGGGCCACGCGCCGGGCCCGGGCGGGGAGGAGCTTGAGGCTCGCCTCGAGGAGCACGGCCAGCCCGCCGCGCGAGCCGCACAGCAGCCGGTGGACCGCGTAGCCCGCGACGTTCTTCACCACCCGCCCGCCGGAGCGGGCGAGCGTTCCGTCGCCGAGCGCGAAGCGCGCGCCGAGGATGCGGTCGCGCGGCGCACCGAGGCGCCGGCGCCGCGGCCCCGAGGCGTTGGCGGCCAGCACGCCGCCCAGGGTGGCACGCGCGGCGCGCGCGCCCTCGAGCGGCAGCTCCTGGCCGTGCGCGGCCAGCGCGGCGCGCAGGGTGGCGAGGGTCACGCCGCATTCGGCGGTGAGCGTCAGGTCGTCGGGCTCGTACTCGACGATGCGGTCCAGGGCGGAGAGGTCGAGCGCCAGCCCGTAGTGAGCGGGGGCGCGCTCGTGCGGGAGCGAGATCCCGCCGCCCCAGGGCACCACGCCCAGGCCCTCGCGCGCGGCGGCGGCGAGTGCCTCGGCCGCCTCCTCGCGGGTGGCCGCGCGCAGCGCGAACGAGGGATGCAGCCCGGCGATGACGTACCCCGCGGGGTCCACGTTCGAGCGCATCAGCGCTCCCGAGCCGCGCGCGCCCACGGCGCTCCGCGGCTTCCTCGGGCCGGGGCGCGGGGCGTCATCGCGCCAGCCCGATGCGGTGCACGAGGCCGGCGAAGCGCGGGTCGCCGCGCAGCGCATCGAGCCTGGGGTGCACGTTCAGGTAGAGCATCATGGGGTCGCGCTGCACGAACGCCGGCTCCAGCCAGGCGAAGGCGCGGTCGACGTCCTTGAGTCCCGCGTAGATCGTGGCGATCGAGTAGGGAGACACGTGGCGGCTCGCCCCGGCCTCGCGCAGCCGCGCCACGATCGCCTCGGCCTTCGCCCGCTCGCCCCCCACGGCGTAGACGTGCCCGAGCGGCGCGGACTCGGCGGGATCGGTGCCCACCAGCCGCGCTCCGCTCTCGAACTCGGCGCGCGCCTCGTCGAGCCGCCCCAGCTCCTCCAGCGTCCGGCCCCGGTCGAGATGGACGAGCGCGAAGTCCGGGTGCAGCTCCACCAGCTCGTCGAGGACGGCCAGCGACTCCTCGAAGCGGCGCGCGTAGTAGAGAACGGTCGCCTCGGCCATGCCCACGACGGGCGAGAAGGGGTCCGACTGGCGCGCGCGCCGCACCTCGACCAGGCCCTGGTCGAAGCGCTCGAAGGCCCCGAGGAACTCGCCGTACCAGTGGCGCGCGGTCGCGTACCCGGGGTTCGCGGCGATCGCCCGGCGGAAGGACTCCTCCGCCTTCGCCCAGTCCCAGGCCGCATGCTGCACGGCGAAGGCCAGGGCCGCGTGGGCCTCGGCGAGCGCGGGGTCCAGCTCCAGCGCGCGCTCGGCGGCGTCGCGGGCGCGGGCGAACGCCGCCAGCGGCAGCTCGATGCGGAACGCGCCGAGGATGTTCCAGGCGTCGGCCAGCCCCGCCCAGGCCGCGGCGTAGCCGGGCGCCACCTCGAGCGCCGCGTGGAACAGCTCGATGGAGCGGCGCACGTCCGCCTCGTTGCGCTTGTTCCAGAAGAAGCGTCCGCGCAGGACCTGCTCGAGCGCGCGCGGGTCCACCGGGCGCGGCTCGCGCAACCGCGCCTGCTCCTGCGGCGTGACCCGCACCCGGATCTCGTCGGCCACGGCGCGGGCCACCTCGCTCTGCAGGGCCAGGGCGTCGCGCAGCTCGCGCTCGACGCTGAACGCCCACAGCGTGCGGTCGGCCGCCGCGTCCACGAGCTGCGCGGTGATGCGCACGCGCTCGCCCGAGCGCAGCACCGTGCCCTCGATCACGCCCTGCACGGCCAGCTCGCGCGCGATCTCGGGCAGCGGCCGGCGCGCGCCCTTGAAGCGCATGGCCGAGGTGCGCGAGATGACCCGCAGCGCCTCGATGCTGGCCAGGTTCGCGATGAGCGCGTCGGTCATGCCGTCGGCGAAGTACTCCTGGCCGGAGTCGCCCGAGATGTTCTCGAGCGGCAGGACGACGAGGGAGTGGAGCGCCGGCCGGCCGGGCCTCCCGCCCTCGGCCTCGGGCGCCGCCCCGTCGCGCGCGGGCTCCAGCGCGCGCCTCAGCTCGGCGGCCAGCGCGTCCGCCGAGGGCGGCCGGCGGGCGGGGTCCTTCTCCAGGCAGCGACGGATCAGGTCGTCGAGGCCCGGCGCGAGATCGGCGCGCAGGGCCCGGGCCGACGGGGGCGGGTCGTTGAGGATGCGGTTCACGAGCGCCAGCGGGGGCTGGTCGGTGAAGGGCAGGCGACCCGTCGCCATCCGGTAGAGCACGACGCCCACGGCGTAGAGGTCCGCGCGGGCGTCCACCGCGGTCTCGAGGAGCTGCTCGGGCGCCATGTAGGCGAGGGTGCCGGCGAGGCCGCCCACCCCCGTCGTGTGGACGGAGGCCTCCAGGGCGCGGTCCGCGCCCACGAACTTGGCCACGCCGAAGTCCAGCAGCTTCACCTGCCCGCGCGGCGTCACCACGATGTTCCCGGGCTTGAGGTCCCGGTGCACCACGCCCCGCTCGTGCGCGGCCGTGAGCCCGTCGAGGACCTGCAGCGTGAGCGCCACGATCTCGTCCTCGGCGAGCGGCCCGCGCGCCAGCCGCGCCTCGAGCGTCTCCCCGGCCACGAATTCCATCACCAGGAAGTCGAGGTCGGCCGCCTGGTCGAACTCGAAGAGGGTGGCGATCGCCGGATGGTTGAGCCGCGCCAGGGCCACGGCCTCGCGGCGGAAGCGGGCGCGCCTCTCGGGATCGGCGAGCGCCCCCGCCGGCAGGACCTTGATGGCCACCTCGCGCGGCAGGCGCTCGTCGCTCGCCTTGTAGACCACGCCCATCCCGCCGCTGCCGATCCGCTCGAGCACGCGGTAGTGCGAGAGCCGCGAGCCGACCAGGGGATCGGGCGGGGCGGTGGGATCGGGACCGTGCGGCGTCATCCGTGGGCCTCCAGGGGCCAGTGCGCGGCCCGGGCGACGAGCGGCAAGGCCACGAGCACGAACGCGGTCCACAGGAAGTAGAGGACCAGCCCCGCGCTCATGGCCACGTGGACCGCGCGCTCCCAGCGCGCGCGCCCGACCCGGATCTGGAGAACGAGCAGGAGCGACAGGGTCGCGACGTTGACCACGTTCCAGCCGATCACGGTGAGGCGGTTCGGCGTGAGCCCGCCCTGGCCGGTGCGCGCGAGCACGGCGGCCAGGGCGTAGACGCCGGTCAGCGCGGCGAGGAAGGCCGAGGCGACCACGCCGCGGCGCAGCCAGCCCCGGAGCGCCGGCCCGAGGCCGTCGGCTCGGACCGGCGTGGCCCCCACGAGGAGGAGCATGACCGCGAAGAGCATGGCGTTGAAGGCGATCAGGGTCCGGCGGCTCTCCGCCAGCGCGGCGAAGCGCCAGGGCAGGACGAGCGCCACGACGAGCAGCACGAGCAGGGTCGGAGGCAGCAGGACCCGCGCGGCGACGAAGAGGAGGCGCGCGAAGCCGGGGGCGCCGAAGCGTTGCGCCGCCGGGCGCAGGCCCGGATCGTAGACGGTGGCCACCGCGAGCACGGGGACGAAGGCGGCGAGGAGCGGGAGCAGCGTCCGCCGCAGCGACGGCGGCAGCCCGAGGCCCAGGGCGTCGAAGAGGCTGAACGTGACGGCGGCGAAGATGACCACCGCGCCGGCGAAGACCGCCCCGGTCACGAGCACTTCGACCGACTTGACCACCGCGGCGAAGCGCTCGAGCGGGTCGCCCGCCGGTCCGATCGCGGCCAGGCCGACGATCATCCAGGTGAGCGCCGGCAGGTGCAGGGCGGCGAGGAGCGCCAGACCCGGGTGGCGCGGGGGCGCGAGGGTCAGCGCGTCGATGACGAAGGCGGCGATCACCACCGCTGCCCAGGCCACGTCCCGGCCTCGCGGCGTCTCCGCTTCGCCCCGCCGCGCTCCCGCCCCCCGGACCGCCGCGCGACCGAGCCACAGATAGAGGAGGATCGCCGCACCCGCCGCCGCCGCCCACACGTAGAAGGGCAGGTACGGGTTGCCCAGGGTGCCCCGATCCGTCAGCCGGAACGTCACGCCGAGAGCCAGGCTCAGCGCGATGGCGAGCGGCCAGGCCACGCGCGGCGCCGCCTCGGCCGCTCCCTGCTCTTCGCGCGCGGTCGTGGGCGCCGGCGGCCCTGCCGCGTCGGCGGCCTCCGCGCCGGGCGTCGTCTCGATCAGATCCACGGTCCCTCCCGGTCCGCGCGCGGCTGCCGCCCGCCGAGCGGCACGGGGGCGAGCAGGGCCTCTCCCGGCCCCGAGGCGGGCGTGCCGACTTCGCCGCAGCCCGAGCCGCCGGGGAGGATCTTGCAGGGATTGAGCAGTCCGCCCGGGTCGAACGCCCGGCGCAGGCGCTCCATCACCGCCAGGTCGGCGGGAGCGTACACGTCTTTCATGAGCGGCGCCTTCTCGATGCCGACGCCGTGCTCGCCCGAGATCGTGCCGCCCATGCGGATGCACATGCGCAGGATCTCCTGCGAGACCTCGAGCGCCGCCGCCTGCGACCGCGCGTCGTCGAAGTCGAAGAGGATGTGCGGGTGCAGGTTCCCGTCGCCCGCGTGGAAAACGTTGCCCGCGCGCAGCCCGCGCTCGCGCGCCAGAGCGTAGATCCGGGTGAGCGCCTCGGCGAGCCGCGTGCGCGGGACCACGCCGTCCATCAGGTAGAAGCCCTTGCCCGTCCGCCCGTAGGCGCCGAACGCCGACTTGCGCCCGCGCCAGAGCGCCGCGCGCTCCTCGGCGTCGCGCGCCACGCGGGTCGCGCGCGCGTGCTGCTCGTGGGCGATCGCCGCGATGCGCTCGACCTGCGGGGCGAGGCTCGCCGCCGGCCCGTCCACCTCGATCAGCAGCACGGCGCCCGCGTCGCGGGGGAGGCCCAGGCCGAGCCAGGCCTCGACCACCTCGATCGTGGGCGTGTCCATGATCTCCATGGCCGCGGGCACGATGCCGGCGGCGATCACCGCCGAGACCGCGCGGCAGGCGTCGGCCACCTCCACGAAGTCGAAGAGCATCGTCTGCACGGCCTCGGGCAGGGGGAGGAGCCGCACGCAGATCTCGGTGACGATGCCGAGCGTGCCCTCGCTGCCCACGACCACGGAGGCCAGGTCCGCCTGGGGAGCGTCGGGGGCCTCGCCCCCCAGCTCCACGGTCGTGCCGTCGTGGAGCACCACGACGAGCCCCAGCGTGTGGTTGTAGGTGACGCCGTGCTTGAGGCAGTGCGGGCCGCCCGCATTCGCCGCCACGTTGCCGCCGATCGTGCTGACCTGCTGGGAAGCGGGATCGGGCGCGTAGAAGAGGCCGAACGGCGCGCACTGCTGCGAGAGATCCAGGTTGACGACGCCCGGTTGGACCCAGGCGAGCTGGCGCTCGGGGTCGATGCGCAGCACGCGGTCCATGCGGTTCAGCGACAGGACGAGGCCCCCGCGCACGGGCGTCGAGCCCCCGCCCAAGCCGGTGCCCGCGCCGCGCGCCGTGACCGGCACCGCGTGGGCGCGCGCCCAGCGCACGAGCGCCGCGACCTCGTCGCTCGAGCGCGGCAGCGCGACCAGGTCCGGCCGGCCGCGCTCCAGCGTGAGCGCGTCCACCTCGTAGGTGAAGCGCGCGGCCTCGCTGTCGAGCACTCCGTCGTCACCGAGCAGGGCGCGCAGCTCGGCCAGGGTCTCGGGGCTCCAGTCCACGCGCCGCAGGGTAGCACCGGGCGCGAGGCGCTCGAAGGGAGGGGGCGGAGCGCCGGGCGTTGCGCGCGGCGGCAGGCTCGGCGGCCGCCCGCCGCCGCTCCGCGGGCGGCTTTCCCTCCCGGGCGCGGCTGGCGGACGCCGTGAGTCGTCCCCGCTTCATCTCGCGGCCAGCAGGGTGCCCGAGGACTTCTCCCAGTTCACGAAGAGGAAGCCGCCCGGCGCCGGGAGAGGCGGCGCGCCCGGCGCCGGCGTCACCTGGAGCTGCAGCTCCTCGATCGGCTGGCGGCTGCAATCCCAGCATTGCAGGGCGAAGTCGCCCTCGCGACGCGTGCGCGAGAGCAGCATGACGTGCACCATCGCGTCGTCCGTGACGAGTCGTCCGTCGCGGTAGAGGTGCGCGAAGGCCCACAGGGCGAGCGAGCTGCGGATCGTGGGCACGAGCGGCGTGTGCACGCCGGTGGCCCCGTGGTAGTAGAGCCCCATGATCACCCCGCCGAAGCGCGGGTTGAAGGGGATGTCCCGGGTCTGCACGCGGTCCAGGACGAGCCGCCACCGGGCCCCGTCCCGGGTGGTGAAGTCGGCGGTGCCGCTCACCGAGTCGCCGGTCGCGCCGCGATCCACGGCCAGGAGCGAGATGTCGCCCGAGATGCGGGCGACGTTGTCGGAGTAGGGGCCGAGGCGGGCCTTCTGGGCGAGGTCATCCCTCTGGTCGGCCGGTCGGCTCAGGATCACGGCCCGGGCGCTGTCGGCGAAGGGAAACGGCCCGGGAAGGATCTGGATCACGGGGCCGCCGCCGCTCACCCGCATCGCCTTCGCCTGCGGAGCCGAGTACTCGCCGGCTTCGCGCCCGGCGTCCTCGGCCGCCGCCATGGCCCCGTGCTCGGCCATGGCGGCGTCTTCTCGGGCGGCGGCGATTGCCTCGCCCTCCTCGGTCCGCGCCGACGGGCCCGCCCCCTCGCGGGGTGCGGCCGTGGCCCCCGCGGAGGCGCCGGTGACCGCCAGATGGTTGTCCATGCCCAGCATCTTGTGGGAGTCGCCTCCGATCGGGCAGTAGGTCTCGTAGATTCCCGCCGCCAGCGTCACGCTCAGGGCGACGGTGTCTCCCGGCTGGAGCTGCCGCGTGCTCTTCTCGACGCCGCGGCCCTCGACCTCGAAGGCGTGCGGGATCGTGCCCGCGTTGGTGACCCGGAAGGTGACGCGCCCCGCGGGCACCGACGCCGGCGCCAGCCCCACCTGCCATTCCGAGAGCCGTACCTGGACGGTCGCGCCGCCGGCGGCGGCCGCCGCGGCCGGCGCCAGTCCGAGGACCAGCGCGAGCGCGAGCG
>JAWOLC010000109.1:0-5198 GCA_033853925.1 Candidatus Eiseniibacteriota bacterium | reverse complement strand
CTGTCGCGCGGCCTCGACGTCGGGCCGCGGAGATCCGGCGATGCCGAGCAGCGCGCGCAGCGCCATCCACCACACCATGCGCTCGAAGGGCTCCTTGCGGAAGTAGCGCACGCCCTCGAACTCGTGGCTGTCGATGAGCCACGCCACGTCGGGGTCGTCGAGCCAGGCGTAGGCGGCGGCGGGGCGGGCCGCGGGCGGCGCCGCGCCCGGGGCCCACACGGCGTGGGCGAACGCGGCGCGCACGCGCGCGGCGGCGCGCCAGCGCTCCTCGCCCTCGAGCCCGAGGGGGCCGAAGGCCTCGGCCATCGCCTCGCGCAGCCGCAGCGCGTCGAACAGCCGGACGGCGGCGCGGTCGGGGTCGGCGGGATCACGGAAGCGCCCCAGCGCCTCGAGCGCGCTCCACGCCACCACCGTGGCCCACACCGCGGGGGCGAGCGGCCGCGGGGTGCGGGCGGTGGGCAGCACCTGGTGCGCCTCGGGCGACCAGGGGGCGCCGAAGCGCGCCTCGAGCGCCGGCAGCCGGAGCGCGGCCTCGATCCGCCGCCTGAGCCCGCCGGCCGCGGCCAGCGAGTCGCCGGCCCACTCGCGGGCGGGCTCGAGGCCGACGTGGGCCGCGGCCGCCCCGCGGGCGAAGCGGCGCGAGGCCTCGAGCAGGTGGAGGGCGCGGCGCTCGGCCTCGTCGAGCAGGGCGTGGAGCCGCATGCCGCGCTCGCGGGTCTGGGCGGCGGGCGCCGCCTCGGCGAGCCCCGCCATCGCCGCGGGCTCGAGCAGGGCGCGCAACGCCTCGTGCACCGGCTTGAGCTCCAGCTCGCGCAGGGCGTCCTCGAGGCTCGGCACGCCGCGCCCGCCCAGCTCGGCGGCGAGCCGCGCCCAGGGCCGGGTGCCGTCGTCGCGCAGCGGCCGCCAGTCGAGGAAGACGTGGCAGCGGTAGGCCTCGAGCTCCATGGCGAAGCCCTGCTCGACCAGCTCCTGCTGGCTGCGCAGGTACTCGAGCCCGCTCAGCGCGTCGCGGAAGGCGACGAACGCCGCCGGGTCGCTCGCCAGCCCGAAGGCCTCGCCCAGGGCGCGGCGGCGCAGGGTCTTGCCCTCGCCCTCCTTGACCGCGTAGGCGCAGGAGAGGCGGATCGTGCCCCGGGTGCGCGCGTAGCGGTTGTGGTAGATGACCAGCGCGCGCTCGCCGCCACGGCGGTTGGAGTAGGCGAACACGTCCTCGTTCACCCAGCCCTCGGGGACGAAGAAGTCGTAGAGCAGGAAGTCGCGCGCCTCGGCGAACAGGGCGCGGCGGTGGAGGAGCGGCGTGATCTCGCGCTCGTGGCGCGCCACCAGCCACGGGTCGGGTTGCTCGTCGTAGTAGGCGCGCCGGTACTCCATGCCGTACTTCTCGCCGTAGCCCTCGAGCTGCCCGTGCCCGAACATGGGCAGCCCCGGCAGGGTCGCCATCAGGGTGCAGATGCCGAAGTACTTGTCGCCCGTCCCGAACTGCTCGACCGCGGTGCGCTCGTCGGGGTTGTTCATGAAGTTGACGTAGCGCTTGAGCACCTCGGGGTCGAACTCGAGCGTGTTCTTGATCACGCTCCGGTAGTTGGCGTTCTCCTCGTCGCGCAGCATGTTCATGAAGGCGCTGTTGTAGACGCGGTGCATGCCGAGGGTGCGGACGAAGTAGCCCTCCATGAGCCAGAAGGCCTCGGCCAGGAGCAGCGTATCCGGCGCCTCGGCGGCCACCCGGTCCACGACCTCGCGCCAGAACTCCTGCGGCATGGCGCGGTCGAAGTCGGCCTTGGTGAGGCCCTGCCCGGCCCGCGAGGGAATGGCGCCGCCCGAGCCGGGCTCGGGGAACCACAGGCGCTGGTAGTGGCGCTTGGCGAGCGTCATCGCCGCGTCGAAGCGGATGATGGGGAAGAGGCTCGCCACGTGCAGGATGGTGCGAATCGCGGCCTCGCGCACCTGGGGCTCGAGGTAGTCGAGCTGGGCGGTGTCGTTCCAGGGCATCGAGGTGCCGTCGTTGCCGTGGTAGAGGAAGCGCGTGTCGCCGGTCCAGCGGTCCACGCGCCGGAACACCACCGCCGCGTCCGTGCGGTCGTAGTAGTGGTCCTCGATCTGGATCCCGACGCGGCCGTCGCTCGACAGGTCGGGTCCGTTGAAGGAGTAGGCGGGAAAGGGGCTGTGACGGAGCTGGAGGAACCAGTCGGGGTGCTCGATCACCCAGCGCGAGTCGATCGCCATGTGATTCGGCACCATGTCGCTCGCCAGCCGGATGCCGCGGGCGCGGGCTCGCTCCTTCAGGGCCGTGAACGCCGCCTCGCCGCCCAGGTCGCCGGCGATCTCGTAGCTCAGGAGCGAGTAGGCCGAGGCCACCGCCTCGGGATTGCCGGTGAGCTGCTTGATGCGCTGCGAGGCCTTGCTCCGCTCCCACACGCCGATCAGCCACAGACCGGTGAAGCCGCGACGGGCCAGCGTGTCCAGCTCCTCGTCGGGGATCTGGTCGAGGCGAGTGAGGGCGCGCCCGTGGCGGCGCGAGAGCTGGTCGAGCCACACGTAGACGCTCTTCGCGATCAGGACCACGCGCGGCATCCAGTCCAGATCCGTGCTGAAGCGCTCGTACTCGTGCTCGAGGTGGCCGAAGCGCGGAATGGCTCCGGCGCTCGAATCGCCCAGCGGCGGCGGCCATAGGCCGCCGCGCGTGGGCGGGTGGAACCGCAGCCACACGGCCAGCTCCTCCTCCTTGAGCACGTCGAGCCCGGTGAGGAGCCGCGCCAGCAGCGGCCCGATGAACGCGGCCCACTTCTCGCGGATCCAGGCGAGCTGGCCGTCCAGCGAGTCGGGCGAGGCCAGCGCCGGGGCCCGCAGCAGGTCCACCAGGTTCTGCTCGTCGGGACCGAAGCGCGGGCGGGTCTCGAAGTAGTCGCGCAGCGCGGCGGTGATGGCGGGGTAGGCGGTGAGCCGGGTCAGCTCGGCGTCGTCGAACAGCTCGCGGAACGGCTTGAAGGCCGGGTTCAGGTTGGCGAGCCAGAGCATCATCAGCTCTTCGAGGGCCACGGCGCGGTGGGGCACGTCGCCGGTGACCCCGTTCAGCCAGGAGGCCGCGCTCAGCTCGCCGCGATAGACGGCCACCGTGGGGAAGCGGTCGGCGAAGTCGAGTAGCGCCTGATCGAGGGCCGGGCGTCCCAGCCGGGACTCGAACCAGGCGAGGCCGTCGGTCATCGCGCGCCGGTCGCGCCGCTCGCGGTAGATGGCGACGACCAGGTGGAGCACCTCGTCGATCAGGCCCATGGCGTTCAGCGCGCCGGGGCTCACGACGCGCTCGGGGTGCCGCTCGGCGTCGCGCGCCTGGTTCAGCCGATGGGCGAAGGCGCGGCTGCCTTCGAGGTTGGCGAAGAGCACGTTGCCCGTGAGCGTGAAGAAGGCGTCCGGGAAGGCATAGCGGTCGCGCGCGGCGCGCGAGACGTGGAATTCGAAGGTCGGCGTGCGGCTCATGAGGGCCGCAGCATAGCAGGGTGCGGGGCGGGGCGCAGGGGCGCCCCGACGGCGGTGGAATCCGGGCGCGGGAGATCTAGATCTGGGAGGATCCGGACATGCGCAGCCATCGAATCCCGGCCGCCCTGGTCACCGGTGGCGAGGTTTGCCGCTATGCGCCGAGGCGTGGCCTCGACCCTGTCGCGCTCGGCCGGGCGGGACGATGCCCATGGTCACGTTCATTCCAGCACCACGAAGCGCCTGCTGGTTAGCTGGCCTGCCGTACGAAGGACGAGGTGATACACACCCGGCGCGAGCCCGCCGGTGTCGACGGTCACCCGCTGTGCCCCGGCCCCGAGTTCCGCGTTCCGCAGCAGCGACCGCACCTGGCGCCCCTGCAGGTCCAGGACCTGCAACGAAAGGGTCTCCGCCCGGGGCAGGGTGAACAGAACGTCGGCACTGCCGCGCACCGGGTTCGGCGCGAGGCGCAGGGCGATGCCCGTGGCCGCAGAAGCGGGAACTTCGGGCGCGGATGCCGTCACTGGCACGCTCAGGGCCACCAAGCCGCGTCGCGACTCACCGCCGACGCTGGTGAAATAGCCGCCCGCGTAGACCGTGTTGGCCGCTAGAGCCAGGGCGCGGACGCTACCATTCGCGCGAGCATCCCACGCAAGAGCCTTGCCCGTGATCGCGTCCAGCGCCGCGACAGAGTTGCGCGTCGAGTCACCGATCGCAACGAAGTCACCTCCGACATGGACTGCGCCTCTAGAGGACGCGATACAGCGTATGTCGGCCCGGCCGGCGTAGCCCTGCGCGTTCGGGTTCCAGGCCGTCGCCGCTCCGGTCGTCGCATCGACTGCGGCGACGGATTTCCGGGCCGAGGCGCCGACGCTGTCGAATGCGCCTCCTACGTAGCTCGTGTTCCCCGACAGCGTCAACACGTGACCAGCGGGTCTCGGCGACTGTCCCCCGAAGTCCGGATTCCAGCCCGTCGCGTGCCCCGACGCGGCATCCAGCGATGCGAAGGCGCTGCGCGCGGAGTCGCCGATGCTACTGAAATCCCCGCCCACGTAAACTAGGTTCCCGGACAGAGCCAGCGTGTGGACCTCGGGCTGACTCCCTGCCAGCGCCGGGCCAGGGTCCCAGGCGGTGGCCTTACCGGTCGACGAGCGGATTTCCGCGATCCCGCGCCTTGCGCACCCACCGATGCTGTCGAAGGATCCCCCTGCAAACACCGTGTTCCCGGACACGGCCAAGGCGTAGACGCGGGGGTCACTGAACGTGTAGAGGCCAGCCGCTCTCGGGTCCCAGGCCGTTGCCGCACCACTCTGCGAGTCCAGCGCTGCGATGGAGGCCCTTGCCGCGCCGCCGGCGCCATCGAAGGCGCCCCCCGCATAGACGACGTCGCCCGAAACAGCGAGGGCGAGGACGTCACCATCTGCACCCGGGTTCCACGTCGTCAGTTGTCCAGTCGCCAGCTCCAGCGCGGCGAGGCGACTTCGCGCCATGCCGCCGATGCTGCTGAATTCGCCGCCGGCGTAGACCACGGCTCCCGAGGCGCCAAGCGCGTTAACGGCACCGTTTGCCGTCGGGTTCCACGCTTTGGCGTGGCCGGTCACGGCGTCCACTGCGGCGATCCGATGCCGCTGCACTCCGGCAATGTTCGTGAACGAACCCGCAGCGTAGACAGCGGCTCCCGACACCTGCACGGCGAGGACGTTGCTGTTTGCGTTGGCACTCCAGCC
>JAWOLC010000108.1:0-3745 GCA_033853925.1 Candidatus Eiseniibacteriota bacterium | reverse complement strand
TGTCCACGGACAGCTTCATCTCGGCGGCCTCCTTCCAGGAGACCACGCGCGTGCTGACCGAGGCGGCGATCCAGGGCAAGCTGGACTACCTGCGCGGGCTGAAGGAGAACGTGATCATCGGCCACCTGATCCCGGCGGGGACGGGCATGCCGGGCTACCGTAAGCTGCGGCTGGAGGCGGAGAAGCAGGCCGAGGCGGCCCTCGTGCTGGAGGAGGACGAAGGCGCGAAGACGGCCTGATCGCTTGACAAGCGGGGGCCCAGCCCCTAGATTCCCCGGTCTGCGCGGCGACGGCTGTCTCTCGCTCGCGGATGCCGTGGCCCGCCGGACCGCGCAATCCCATTCTCGACAAGTGGTTGGAGGAAATCCGTGCCCACGTTGAGCCAGTTGGTCCGCCTTGGTCGGCGGTCGATCAAATCGAAGACCGGCGCGCCCGCGCTGCGGGGTTCGCCCCAGAAGCGCGGCGTGTGCACTCGCGTGTACACGACCACTCCGAAGAAGCCGAACTCGGCTCTGCGGAAGGTGGCCCGCGTGCGGCTCACCAACGGCATGGAGGTGACCTGCTACATCCCCGGCGAGGGCCACAACCTGCAGGAGCACTCGATCGTGCTCATCCGCGGTGGCCGCGTGAAGGACCTGCCGGGAGTGCGCTACCACATCATCCGCGGCACGCTGGACGCCAGCGGGGTGGGGGGGCGCAAGAAGAGCCGCTCGAAGTACGGTACCAAGGCGAAGTAGCGGCGCGGGCCGCGAGCCCGCCGCTGCCGCCGCGCGGCGCCCTCGGCGAGGGCGCTCGCTCGAAGGGATGGAGGAGAGGAAAGGCGCATGCCTCGCAAGGGTTTCGTGAGGCGCCGCGAGCCCGCGGCGGATCCGAAATACGACAGCGTGCTGGTCACGCGGTTCATCAACGGCCTGATGGAGACCGGCAAGCGCTCCGTCGCCGAGCGGCACTTCTACGGCGCCATGGCCATGGTCGAGCAGAAGACCGGGCAGGACGCGATGACCATCCTCAAGCAGGCGATGACCAACGTGAAGCCGCTGCTCGAGGTGAAGTCCCGGCGAGTCGGCGGCGCCAACTATCAGGTGCCGGTCGAAGTCCGTCCGGAGCGGCGCAACGCGCTGGCGACGCGTTGGATCATCTCGTTCGCCAGCGAGCGCGCCGACCACACGTTCGCCGAGAAATTCGCGCAGGAGATCATGGCGGCGGCCCGCAACGAGGGCGGCGCCGTGAAGAAGCGCGAAGACACGCACAAGATGGCGGAGGCCAACAAGGCCTTCGCCCACTATCGCTGGTAGATCGTCGAGCCCGGAGGACCCGGGCCGCGAGTGGAAGTCGCTCGAAACACCATCGACGGGTGAAGGTCGGCCCTCGGCCGGCCTGGGCCCGGAGCCCGGAAGAGGTGCTGGGCCCGGCCTCAACACTGCGGATGGTCATGAATCCCATCACCGCGCTTTCTACGACGGAAAGGCAGGTGGTGCTCTCGCTGTAACCAACGTCGGATAGGAAGTTGCTTTCCATGCCTCGGCAGACCTCGCTCGAGCAGTACCGAAACATCGGGATCATGGCCCATATCGACGCCGGCAAGACCACCTTGACCGAGCGCATCCTCTTCTATACCGGCCGGATCCACCAGATGGGTGAGGTGCACGAAGGCGCCGCCACCATGGACTGGATGGAGCAGGAGCAGAAGCGCGGCATCACGATCACCTCCGCCGCCACGACCTGCTTCTGGCGCGACCACCGGATCAACATCATCGACACGCCGGGCCACGTCGACTTCACCGTGGAGGTGGAGCGCTCGCTCCGCATCCTCGACGGCGCCGTCGCCGTGTTCTGCGCCGTGGGCGGCGTCGAGCCGCAGTCCGAGACGGTCTGGCGCCAGGCGGACAAGTACAACGTCCCGCGCATCGCCTTCGTCAACAAGATGGACCGCGTCGGCGCCGACTTCGACAACGTCGTGCAGATGATGCGCGACCGCTTGGGGGCGACGCCCGTCCCGATCCACATCCCGATGTTCGTCGGCGAGCAGTTCCAGGGGCTCATCGACCTGGTGGAGATGAAGGCGGTCACCTACGACGAGGCCAGCCAGGGCTCCACCTTCGAGGTCCAGGACATCCCGCGCGACCTGCGCGCCCGCGCCGAGGAGGCCCGCTTCCACCTGCTGGAGGCCGCCGCCGAGTTCGACGAGGTGCTGCTGGACCGCTACCTGCGGGAGCAGGCGTGCAGCCCCGACGACCTGCGGCGCGGGCTGCGCAAGGGCACGCTCCAGGGCGCGATCCAGCCCGTGCTGTGCGGCTCGGCCTACCGGAACAAGGGGGTGCAGCGGCTGATGGACGCCATCGTGGACTTCCTGCCGTCGCCCCCGGACATGCCCCCCGTGCAGGGGCACACGACCGACAGCTGGGAGCGCGTGAGCCGGGCGCCGAGCGACGACGAGCCCTTCGCGGCCCTGGTCTTCAAGATCATGACCGACCCCTACGTCGGCAAGCTCACGTTCTTCCGCGTCTACTCGGGCGCGATCCGCACCGGCGACCAGGTCCTGAACGCGGCCACCGGGCGCACGGAGCGCATCGGCCGCCTGCTCCAGATGCACGCCAACAAGCAGGAGCAGATCAGCGAGGTCTACACCGGCGACATCGCCGCGGGCGTGGGCTTCAAGAAGGTGAGCACGGGGCACACGCTGTGCGACCCGGACCATCCGCTGGCCCTCGAGGCGATCACCTTCCCCGAGCCGGTCGTGGACGTGGCCATCGAGCCCCGGTCGAAGGCGGACGAGGAGAAGCTGGCGAACGCCCTGCAGCGGCTCTCGGACGAGGATCCCACCTTCCGGGTGCGGACCGAGGAGGAGACGGCGCAGACGGTGATCTCGGGCATGGGTGAGCTGCACCTCGAGATCCTCGTGGACCGCATGCAGCGCGAATTCGGCGTGCAGGCCAACGTGGGCAAGCCGCAGGTCGCGTTCAAGGAGACGATCTCCGTGCCCGCCCAGGCCCGCCACCGCTTCGTCCGCCAGACGGGCGGCCGCGGGATGTTCGCCGACGTCGAGCTGCGCGTGGAGCCGCAGCCGCCGGGCAAGGGCTTCGAGTTCGCCAGCCGGATCGCGGGCGGGGTGATCCCCAGGGAGTTCATCCCCGCGGTGGAGCGGGGCGTCGAGGAGGCCATGCGCGGCGGCGTGCTGGCGGGCTACCCGATGGTGGATCTCAAGGTCACGCTGCTGGACGGCTCCTTCCACGAGGTGGATTCGTCCGAGATGGCGTTCAAGATCGCCGCGTCGCTGGCCTTCAAGGAGGCCTGCGCGAAGGCCGAGCCCCGGCTGCTCGAGCCGATCTTCGACGTGGAGGTGGTGGTGCCCGAGGAGTACATGGGCGACATCATCGGCGACTTGACGGCCCACCGCGGCCGGATCGGCGGCATGTTCACCCGCTCGGAGGCCCGCGTCGTCGCGGCGTCGGTGCCCCTGGCGGAGATGTTCGGATACGCGACGCGGATGCGCTCGATCTCCCAGGGGCGCGCCGCGTACTCGATGCAATTCTCCCGTTACGACACCCTGCCGCAGTCGGTGGCGGAGGAGATCGTCGCGAAGGCGAGAGGTTAGGGCCGGGCCGGTCGCGGCCCATCGCGTCGTCCCGGACGACGGAGGAAAGGTTCATGGCCAAGCAGAAGTTCGAGCGCACGAAGCCGCATGTGAACGTGGGGACGATCGGGCACGTGGACCACGGGAAGACGACGCTGACGGCGGCGATCA
>JAWOLC010000107.1:0-3294 GCA_033853925.1 Candidatus Eiseniibacteriota bacterium | reverse complement strand
TTCGTCGTGCCCCAGCCCAGGACGGCCACCTCGGCGTCGGGGTCGCCCGTCACCAGCGTGAGGTGGTCGTAGCGCTCCGGCACTGTGTCGAGCTTCCGCCACCTTTTCGCCGTCATCTTCTCGTGCCCGACCACGCCCGAGGCGGGCGAGCCGAAGGCGTCGTGCTCCAGCCCGGAATTCAGGTATGAGCCGCCGGGCATCCCCGGAACCGACATCGGGCTGACGCCGTCGTCCGTGTACGCGAACCGCGCGAAGCCGTGGCGTCGCTCCACCGCCTGCAGCTCCGCCTCCGTGGGGCGCTTCCGCTCGGCCACGCGCAGCGCGCCGAGGTCGTACGGCCGGATCACGTCCGTGCGGTGCCCGACGAACTGGTCCGAGAGGATCAGGACCGGCGTCTGGTACTCCTCCGCCAGGTTGAACGCGTCCACCGTCACCCAGAAGCAATCCTCCACGTCCGTCGTCGCGACCACGATCTTCGACGCGTCGCCGTGGGTCCCGAAGATCCCCTGCAGCAGGTCGCCCTGCTCGGTCTTGGTCGGGATGCCCGTCGAGGGTCCCACCCGCTGGACGTTCAGGACCACCAGCGGGATCTCCGCGATGGACGCGAGCCCGATCGCCTCGAGCTTCAGGGAGATCCCGGGGCCCGAGGAGGCGGTGAGGGACTTCACGCCGGCGTACGACGCGCCGATCGTCATCGCGACCGAGGCCAGCTCGTCCTCCCCCTGCACCATCGTGCCGCCGAACTTCGGCAGCTCGCGGTTCAGGTACTCCATCAC
This sequence comes from Candidatus Eiseniibacteriota bacterium, assembly GCA_033853925.1. Taxonomy (GTDB): domain Bacteria; phylum Eisenbacteria; class RBG-16-71-46; order RBG-16-71-46; family RBG-16-71-46; genus JANXPZ01. The sequence goes on along the minus strand of JAWOLC010000107.1, from coordinate 2,518 downwards.
CTCCGACTGCGGCGTGATGGGGTAGCTGGCGATGAACCGGCAGCCGGCGGCGAGCGCCCCGAATCCGGTGGCGTCGTTGCCGGAGATGATCATCAGCGGCTCGCCCGGAGCCGCACCGGCGAGCTGGATGTCGGCACGGCGGAACGGCGCGGCCAGCGCGAAGCCCGCCTCGAGCGCCGCCACGTTCGCCGCGATCACCTTCTCGCCCTTCTTGGCGAAGCGCCGCCGGATCGCCTTGACGAAGCCCGCAGTCGGCAGGCCGAGGGCGCCCGCCAGCACACCCACCGCCACGATGTTCTTGGCGAGGGCTGTCCCCGCCTTCTCGACGGCGATCGCCTCGAACGGGACCCGATGGACGCCCGCCTTCAGCGCCTCCGGGAGCGGGACGTCCGTTTCGGGCGTTTTGTCCTGCTGGTCGACGAAGATGATCGTCTCGGCGTTCGGGACGAGCTCCGTGCGGAACCGGGCGTAGTCGGCCCAGTCGAAGGCGATCAGGGCGTCGAGCTCGTCCCCTTGCGAGAGCACGGGATCCGCCGCCAGTCGCAGCCGGATCGAGGACTCTCCGCCGCGAATCTGCGGCCCGAACGACTTCACCAGCATCCCGAACAGGCCTTCCTGGGCCGCCACGTTCAGGACAAGCTCGCCCGCAGAGACGACGCCGTCACCTCCGGCTCCCGCCATCCCAACGACCAAGTCCTTACGAGACATCAAGTTCCTCCCCGCGATCGGCCGCACGCGCGCCCGACCGAATGACGACAATCTAAGTGCACTTTGATTGCCTCACCAACCCGCTGCGGCCTCGAGCGTTGTGTCGAGAGTGGGCAACCGCCGTGCCACGCCGCAGCCCGGCGGAGCTGCTTCCCCCCCCGGCGCGCGGGAGAATCCCGGCGCACCGGTGGGAGGGGCTGCCGGACGCGGCGGGCGGGCAGGCGCTGCCGCCGTCAGCTGCGGGGGGGGCCTCCGCCGGGCGCAGGCGCCGGAGGAGGAACCCGACCTCAACCCGGCGGCACTCCGCGGAACCGGATCGGTGGGGTGGCCGCGAGGCACGCCGTGTCGAGCCCGTCGGTGGAACCTGACACGAGGAACGAGGCCACGATGCCGGCGACGCAGCGGTCGGCGTCCATGTGTCCGCGCCCCGGCATCTCGATGAAGCGCCCATGCGGGAAATTGGCCACCAGCCGCTCGCCGTAGCGCGGCGGCGTGGTGTGATCGAGCGTCCCGGCCATCACCAGCACAGGAAGATCGGTCCGCACCGGCGTCCGGAACGAGCGCGCCACCCGCGCGGCGGGCCAGACGCCGCACTGGGCGAGCTGGGACCGCAGCTGGTAGTCGCCCAGGAAGCTCCCGGCGGTGGCGGCCCCGATGTCCCCCGGACTCATCCGCGGCAGCATCTCGGCGCACAGCAGCGAGAGGAAGACCCCCTTGGGCGCGGGAGGCACCGGCGGCGGCGGGGCCGCCAGCTCCTGGGCCGCCAACTCCGCGATCGGCTCGAGCCGGCCCTCGAAGGCCGCGTGGATGAACTGCGGGATGTCGCCCACGCTGCGACCCGAGCCCAGCGCCGCGTAGAGGATGTCGATCAGCAGCCGGTCGTCCACGAGCACGCGCACCGGCGCCGCCCCTTCCTCGGGGCGCACCTCGAGGGAGCGCGGCGCCTCCGCCAGGCGCTGCAGCGCCGGCTGGAGCTCGCGACGCACCTCGGGGAAGCCCCGCCGGCACGCCGCGTCCTGCTCGCACGCGCCCAGGACACGGTCCAGCGCCTCCTGCGCGTTGCGCGGGATCTCGACGAACATGGGGACGTCGATGGGCATCGGGCCCAGCAGGGTCACGCTGCGCACGTGCGAGGGGTGCTGCCGCAGGTAGACCTGGGCGGCCCAGGTGCCGTAGGAGACGCCCATCAGGTTCAGCCGCTCGTAGCCGAGCCAGGCGCGGACGGCGTCGAGGTCGTCCATGGCGGGCGACGTCGTGTACTGCCTGAGGTCGGCGCGGCGCTGCAGCTCCGCGGCGCACGAGCGCACCGCCGCGACGTAGGCGGGCAGCCCGCTCGGGGGCGGCAGCGGCCCGACGGCCGCGCACTCCAGCGGGTTGGAGCCCCCCGTGCCACGCTGGTCCACGAGCAGGATGTCGCGCCGCTCGCGGAGCTGACGGAACACCCGATCGAGCATGCCCACGTAGCGTGTCGCGGCGGTGACGCCGCCGCCGGCGAGGTAGACGACGGGGTCGGCGTCGGGCGCGGCCGCCAGGGATGGCATGACCACGATGTTGAGGGCGATGGTGCGGCCGCGGGGTCGAGTCCGGTCCTCGGGCACCCGGAAGGTGCCGCAGAAGAGCTGCTCCTCGAGCGGCGCCACCCGGCACGGCTGCAGCTTGTCGGCGTACGGCCGGGCGGGAACCTGGGGCAGCGAGCCGGGCCGTGCGCCGGTCATCACGCCGGCGGCCACGAGGAGGCCGATCCGACCCAGCAGCGCCCCGACGCGGGGGCGGACATGGGACCACTGGCGGCTACGCATCTTCCCTCCTC
>JAWOLC010000106.1:0-40539 GCA_033853925.1 Candidatus Eiseniibacteriota bacterium | reverse complement strand
GGTACGAGTGCCCCACGACCGGGCTGCCGATGCCGTAGCCGGTGATGGCGCTGCGCATCGCCCGCGAAGGATCCTCGAAGTAGGCCAGGCTGCCCGGGAGCACGCCGACGCAGGTCCCGCGGAAGGTCAGCCGGCCGCCCACCGCCGAGCCCGCGCCCGAGAACTTGGAGCGGTCCTGGCAGGGCACCGCCAGCAGGGACTCCGGAACCGGAGCCCGGATCGTCATGAGCGGGATCACGCCGTTGTAGAAGTCCCGGGTCTGCGGATTCGGCATGGGCACGAGGCCCTGCACCGCGACCACGTTGCTCACCGTCACCGACTCGCCGTCGCCGGGATTCAGGAAGTTGTTGACGTAGAGGTTCACGGCCTTGGCGTTGCTCTCCAGGTTGGCCGCGTACACGAACCCGCCCGAGGAGAGCGAGTAGTTCGCGATGTTCTGGGCGCTGGCCGCGGTGACCTCGCGGTCGAAGATCACCCGGATCGTGTCGGCGTGGACCGAATAGGCGTCCACCGCATTGGGCGGGATCGGCGCGATCACATCCTTGTCGTCACGGATGCGGATCTCCGGCCCGTAGCTCGTATTCAGACCCCAGACGCCCTGGATGGTCCCCACCAGCGTGCCCAGCGGGGGCTGCCCGAAGGTCGGGTTCGGAAGGGTCGTGCCGTTCACGTACACGGTGTCGCAGGGGCCCACGGTCCCCGGCGGGCAGATGACGTTGTCCACGACGTACCAGTTGCTGCCGCTCACGGGCAGCCGCGCGACGCGCATCGTCGTGCCGGTGATGCGCACGAGGCAGCCCGCCCACTTGTCCGCCGCGACGTTGCTGATCGAATGGTTGAACTCGTTCGTCGTTCCGTCATGGAAAGGAGGCAGGGGATTGCCCGAAGAGACGTAACGGACGACCATATGGCCCCACGAGCCGCTGAGGGAGGTCAGCTCGGGATCGCCGGAGTACTTCGTGTACTGGCCGCCCTCGACGACCACGCTGTCGCCGCGGGCGTAAGGCGGAATCTCGTTCGCCGTGAAGCAGTTGATCCCGGTGTACTGGCCGCCGCCCGTGATCTGCATGTAGAACCCGACGCCGCTGGTCTTGGTGTCGAAGGCCGTGCAGATGCCGCCCACGCCATAGATGCTGTCGCCGATGGCCGGGTGGCAGGGCGCCGCGGGGTTCTGGATGTTGACGATGGTGAGCGAGTCCGGGCAAGCGCCGCCTGGCCCCGGCGGGTACTGGGTCGCCAGCGCCGGGAGGGCAGCCAGACAGGTCAGGAGCAGCGCACCGAGGAACCGGGTTGCGAATCGACTCATGGTGTCACCCCTTGTTGTGGCAAGTCGTCCGACGGAGAAGGGCAAAGGGCTCTCAGCGTACGTCTCGGGCATGAACCTCCATCACGGCCAAGCCGGCACGGGTGGGCGGTCCGAGGGGGGACCGCGAAAGCTGGACACACAGTCTCTTGAAACCGTCAAGAGTCTATCAAGAAAGAGGCTTGGGGCCCAAGCCCTTTGTGCTTCCTCGCCCCGAGGGAAGAGTTCGCTAGGGCCCGAGACCCAGCTGCTGGAAGATCTCGGCGAGGACCGCCGGGGTCCTCTTGTTCAGGGGAGTCGCCGGGTCGCCGGGGGCCGGTTGGGTCCAGCAGAGGGGGATCGTCAAGACGATGGCGCGCCCACCGGAGGACTGCGGGGCAGATACCCCGATCACCATGGGCATGAGGGGGGCGCCGGAGAAGGCGGCCTTCGGAGCCACGACCAGCCCTCGGCTCGCGTCGGAGAGGACGATGCCACGGACCCCCGCCGAGGCCGACTGCCTGAGGACCAGGCTGTCCGGCTGCCCCGGAAACGCGAAGCTCGTGTAGACCGTGTTCACTCCGGAGGTGAACCAGCCGGCGGTCGAGTCCTTCTTGGCGTCCGAGTACTGCAGCACGTACCCGTCGATCCCCAGGTAGCGCTGGGCGAAGTCCTGGCTGAAGACGCCCCGGGCCGTGTAGGCGTCGAGGAGGTTCAGGCCGTCGATGTAGAAGTTGCCCCCCGAATTCAGGTATGCCGCGACGCCATCTTGATAGCTGTTGAGGGTGGCCTCGAAGACATCGAAGTTCTGCCGCCCGCCCACGTACCAGACGACGGCGTCGAAGAGGGCGAGGGTCTGCCGGACGTCCTCGGCCGAGCGGAACGGCTGGGCCGCGGGCGAGGCCGGATACATGTTGAGGACGCTGTAGGCCCCCGGCACCATGCGGTTGGCCGTGTTCACGTAGACCGAGTCCACGAAGCGGGTCGTGAACGTGTAGGCCGGGTCCGTGTCGTCGACGATCAGCAAGCGGCCGTAGCGGCCATGGAGGCTGCCTCCCGCCGGAGCCTTGACGTACCACTCCGTGCTGTCCACGTTGCCGGCCATCCCGCCGTCGTCGATCGCCTGGATGTAGAGCCGCCGCCGGCCCGAGACGATCGTGTGCCCGTCGGGCTGGGTGAACTGCGCGGTGGGCACCGTGTGCGATCTGCCGGTGACGACGTAGGGATCCGTCAGCGTGAGATCCGGGCGGCGGAGCCAGATGCGGAATTGGGCGTTGGACAGATCGTTGTCGGCATCGGAGACGGTCCACGAGATCGTCGCCGAGGCGAAGGTCGTGTCCACCGGCTGGCCCTGCAGGAAGTTGAAGGGGTTCGCGATCCGCACCACCGGGGCGTAGTTCGTGAACTTGAAGTCCTCGCGGGCCGGGCTCGGGTCGCGAAGCCCGCCCGGGGCGCCGGGGGCGGCGTCGAGCGGCGCGGCCACCGGGGCGTCGTCGATCGCGCGCACCTCGAACAGGGGAGCGCTGTAGCCCGTGGGCACGTAGACCGAGAAGACCGAATCGGTCTTGGTGGTGAAGGTCCACTGCGTGTCGGCCGGGGCCATCGGGTTCTTGAAGCGGATCTCGTAGCCCTTCACGTAGCCGTCGGGGTCCGTGCCGAACCAGTACAGGTGCACGACGTGGTTCACGGCGTCCACCGGACCCTGCACGAAGATCCGCGTGTCCGGGGGCACGTCCGGCCGGACGGGATTCATCTTGGCGCAGCCGGCCGCGAGGGCCAGCAAGCCGGCGAGCGCGAGCAGGGCGGTGACGGGGCGTCGCATCATTCCTCCCGATCCGACTTCACGATCAGGAACTTGCCCACGGCGGTCTTCCGTGCCCCGGTGAGGTCCTCGATCGAGTACAGGTAGAGCCCCGTTGCGGCCGCCTGCCCCTCACGGGTGATCATGTTCCAGGCGTAAGTCGTCCCGGACAGCGTGGGGGCCTTCACGTCCAGCTCGCGGGAGGCGTCGTAGACCCCCCGCGCGCCGGCCCCCGCGTAGGTGCTGCCGTCGAAGGGCGTGTCGAACACGAGGTCGCCGGAGAGCGTGTAGATCCGCAGGTGGCAGCGGGTGGGCAGGTTCGTGAACCAGAGGTAGTGATCCCGCACCTTCTGCCCGACGTCCCAGCGCGCCTCGACCCGGTAGGGATTCGGGAAGACGACGACCTTGTCGCCGAGCTGCGCCGCGCCCTCGGCCACGGCCGGCGCCGGGATCGCCATCACCTTGTTCTGCGTGATCCCGCTCTCGAGGGACTCGATCTCCGAGCTGCCCAGGTCGTAGGCGGTGACGGCGGCGAAGTACTTGAAGCCGTCCCGAAGGCCCGTGACCGTGTACTTGTACTGGTAGGTGTGGCCGTCGATCTGCCACGGCCCGCCCACGCTCACCGAGTCCATGCCGGTGTTGAAGCCGGTCGTGTCGTGGGGCGGCGTGGCCAGGTCGAACTGGGCGATGCGGTTGAGGTTGATGCGGTCTTCGCCGAGGTAGACGCGATAGCCTTCGAAGTCCTTGCCGATCTGGCTCGTGCGATCGACGAAGGACTCGGGCGAGTCGTCCCAGTAGATGTCCACCGCGTGATCCCGCGCCACCACCTTGAGGCCCGGCGAGGGAGGCGGCACGGGGACGACGTAGTGCAGGTCGTAGGCCCGCTGCGCCACCTTCTTGTGCTTCTGGATGTCCGCCACCTCCGCCCCGCCCAGGAAGGCGAAGTCCACCGAGACGCTGTCACCCGGGTCGATCTCCTTGAAGGGCCCGATCGTCAGCAGCTCGCAGGGGTCGCCGGAGTAGGGCTGGAACGGGGAGCCGGAGAGGTCCTGGGTTCCGCCCGAGCCCATGATCGAGTAGCGCTCGACGTCCTCGTTGCGGGCGGTGTCGCCGGGGGAGTACTGCCAGGCCGCCATGGTGACGTGGAAGCTCGTGTCGGCGAGCACCGAGGTGGTGTCGGCTCCACGCTTCGCCCCCAGCAGGCTGAAGCCCGCCCAGTAGGGCACGTGCACCAGGTTGCAGCCATCCGGCACCGGCAGGTTGTAGCAGTAGTGCTCGCGGAAGAGGCGGAGCGAGTCGTCGTACTGCACCCACTTCTTCGAGAACCAGCCGCCGGTCAGGCCGCAGGAGCTGGCCGGCGGCCAGCACGAGTAGTCGCCGCGGTAGCCGCTGGACAGCTCGGCATAGATCCCCGCGTAGACGTTCTGCAGCGGCCAGCCGCCCTGGTTGCGGATGACGTAATGGAAGATCACGAAGTGGCCGTAGTCCGCGAACGACCAGTCGTAGTTCTCCAGGCGCACGACCACGTCGAGGGGGCGGTGGTTCTCCGGCGAGAACTGCCGGGCGGGCTCGTCGCTGAAGAAGCCGATCAGGTCCTCCTCGCTGATGGCCTGCGCGTCGTACACCGGGCTGTTCGGCAGGCTCGAGCGCTCGCGGATGTCGAGGCAGGCCGGGGTGTACTCGGTCCCCGCCTGGGAGGAGGATCCCGCGGTGCCGTCGATCGCCGCCGTGCTGACGCCGGTGAAGGCGCCCTGGTCGTCCACCGCGCGCGCCCCGATCCACAGGCCGCCACGGACCATGTGCTCGAAGTTCGAGCCCAGCGGGTACTCGAAGGACGGCGAGCGCGCCACGAAGTTGTTGCCGATGAAGCCGTAGTTGGACACGGTCAGGCCGAGGAGGTTGTTGTTGGTGATCTTGACCGCGTAGCGGACCGAGTCCGCCAGGTCCCGGACGGCCGCCGGCGCCGCCGGGCCCAGATGGTCCACGAGATCCTCGGCCCGGGCCGGGGCGAGCGCGCCGCAGACGAGCGCGGCGAGGACGAAGGCGAGCGGTGCTCCGTGCCTCACTTGCGCCTCTTGTAGCGGATCACCTCGCCCAGCCGGGAATCGCCGACGAAGACCAGCGAATCGTCCGCCGCCACGGTGATCGGATTCAGGAGCTGGTGCTGGTAGGCGTCCTTCTCCACGCTCACGACCTGGACGAAGTTGCCCGACTCGTCGTAGCGGAGCACGCGCTGGTTCCCCGAGTCCGTCAGGTAGACGAACCCCTGCAGGTCGGCGGTCACGTCCAGCGGGCCCAGGAAGCCCGGCGGATCGGGCGCCGTCTTGCCGTCGGTCGACCACAGCCCCGTGCTCGCGGTCTGGTCGCTCAGCTTCTGCACCCAGTTCTTGCCGTAGTCCGCCGTGTACAGGGCGCCGCCGCCCGCCGGCCCCCAGAAGATGCCGCGCGGATCCGCCACCGAGCCCACGCCGCTGCCTTCCTGCACCAGCCAGTCCGGGTCCTGGTGCCAGGAGCCGCTCGGGGACACGTAGAGATCGGGGCCGCCGACGCCGGCCCCCCGCACGTAGCGCTTCACGCGCCAGAGGTAGCTGCGCGTGATCCGGCTCGGCTGCTGCACGTCCCGGACCCAGGCCAGGACGCAGCCCGACACGTAGAGCCGCCCCTGGGCGTCGGCCGCGATGCCGTTCACGAAGGCCATGCTCGTGTCCGTGAACGTGCCGATCGTGTCGCCGCCCAGCAGGCCGTACTCGCGGATGCGCCAGTAGAGCCCGAGGTCGGAGATCTCGTTGTACCGCCAGATCCCGCGCAGGAAGGTCGAGATTCCGGTCGTGTCCCCGTACAGGTGCGTCGAGGGGTTCACGCGCGCCAGCATCGTGTCGCCCTGGTCCAGCACGAAGATGCGGTTGGCGCCGTTCCCCAGGCCGTCGCCGCCCACGCACAGGGCCACCGGGTTGAACAGGCTGTTGAAGCCGAGCCCCGGGATCGGCGACTGCGGGCCGCTCGGCTTCATGCGCGCGTAGGCGAGGACCTCGCCTCGCGGCGAGATGTCGGTGCGCTGATGGTTCGGATCGTGGTTGAAGAGGAGGAAGAGCTGGGTGCCCGTGCCCTGCGTGAGCAGGATGTCCTGGATGTCGGCCATGCCGGTCCAGGTGGCCTGCATCTGGTAGCTCGAGTCGCTGGGGATGGACCGGTTGCGCACCTCGCTGGGCAGGTCGAACCGGCCGCCGCAGCCGGCGAGCCCGGCTCCCAGCGCGACCAGAGCCAGCAGGGCGAGGAGGCGACGCATCAGAACCGCACTCCGAGCGCCAGGCGGTTGATGCTGCCCAGGAAACCACCGTCCGTGAAGGCGTAGTCCACGGTGGCCTTGCTGCTCCCGATCATGGCGTACAGGCCGGCGCCGGCCGAGTACTTGAGCTCGTCCGCGTTGAAGTTGTAGCCCGAGCGCAGGGCCAGCCGGCCCGCCCAGGTCCATTCCAGGCCGAGCTTCAGGAGCTGGCGGTTGTCGGCGGGCTGGTTGATCTCCAGCGAGGTCGTGAGCTTCTGCCGCGCGTTCTCGACGGGCTCGAAGGCGATGCCGTAGCGGAAGACGGTGGGCGGGTCGAAGCCGTCGTAGTCCCGCACCTCGCCGGTGATCGGCGAGACGAAGTTGCCGCTGGGCTTGAGCTGCGAGCCGAAGTTGTCGAGCGAGGTGGCGATGCGCACACTGCCGTAGCCCAGGTAGTAGATGGAGCCGATGTCCACCAGCATGGCGCTGGTGACCGGGCCGCCCACGTCCGACCCCAGGTCCTCGCGCACGTACTTGAGGCCGGCGCCGATGAGCAGCTTGTCGGTCCAGCGCCGCGCGTAGGCCGCGCCGACGACCATGTCCGAGTAGGTGAAGGTGCGGTTCGTGCCGAACGGGTTCAGCTCCGTCGTCTCGTCGATCTGCGTCGAGAGGACGCCGAGCTGGAAGGCCAGCGACCCGCCCAGACGGCGCACAGGCAGCACGTAGGCCAGGTGCTCGTAGTTGATGTCGCCCGGCCAGGAGACGTGGTTCAGCGCTACCTCCTGCCGCTGCATCGAGGCGAGCCCCGCCGGGTTCCAGAAGATCGCGGTGGGATCGTTGGCCACGGCCACGAAGGACTCCCCGAGGCCGACGGCGCGGGCGCCGACGCCGATCTTGAGGAAGGTGCCCGAGGACGTTCCGGCGCGCTGCTGGCCGAGGGAGAACTGGGCGGAGGAAGGCGAGGCGAGCAGCGCGAGGCCGACGAGGCCGCCCAGGAGGCCGCGCCAGGCGAGAGCGATCGTACCGAGCCGCCGAACTCTAGAAGTCATAGTCGAGGGACAGGCGATACTGCGCGCCGGGGCCGTAGTTGGACGGGTTCATGATCCGCGAGACGTACGCGTACTGCGCCGTGGCGGGGTCCCTCAGGTCGGGGTAGAGGTTCGGGTCGAAGCTGCCCTTGCCCCACACGTACCCCTGGCCGGTCACCGGGTCCACGAGGTAGATCAGCTTCGTGCCGAAGACGTTGAGCCCGGTGAGGCTCACGTCGAGGCGGCGGCCTCCCCAGTTGAAGTAGTGGTTCAGCCGCATGTCGGCGGTGACCTGGAAGGGGGCGTTCTTCGAGTAGGGCGTGGCGCCCTGCGAGGAGGCCACCTGTCCCTGGCTCACGAAGATCGGCGTGTAGGCGTGGCCGGACTCCCCCTCGACGTAGAGGTTGAGCCCCGAGCGCTTCAGCCACCACAGGCTGGTCGGCGCGCGGTTGTCGAAGCGGAGATCGAAGTTCAGGCCCAGCTTGTGCGGGCGGTTCCAGGAGACGAAGGTCTCCGACAGGCGGGTCTCCGCCGCGTTGCCGCCGCTCTCCTCCACCACGCGCTGCTCGTTCGGGTCGCTGCTCTTCCCCTTCGTCTGCTGGAAGGTGTAGATGAGCTTGCCCGACCAGTAGCCCGTGCGCCGCTTCTCGAGCTGGATCTCGAAGCCCTTCGAGCGGGCGAACGCGCCGTTCAGGTAGACGAAGAAGTCCACGAGGCTCGTGCCCTGCTGGCGCTTGAACGTCGTCGCCGCCGGGTAGTCGTAGACGTCCTTCTGGAAGAAGGTGATGTTGGCCGCGGCGCTGGGCAGGAACTGGTGCTTGGCGCCCACCTCGTAGTTCACCGACACCTGGGGGTTCAGGTCGGGATTGCCCAGGGTCGGGTAGGCCTCGCTCGAGACCGAGGTGAGCTTCGAGTAGACGTAGCGGGCCGACGGGTTCTGGGTGAACTCGCCGTAGTTGAAGAAGAAGCTGCTGTTCTCGGTGATCGGGTGGGCGACGATCACGCGCGGCGAGTAGTGCATCTTGTAGCGCCGGCCGAAGAAGGAGCGCGTGTCGTTGTAGAAGTCCTCGCGCACCCCGGGGCTCACGTTGGGGTTCGAGGTGTCCGCCACCGCCCGCTCGGCCTCCTGGCCCACGAACCAGTAGTCCGCGCGCACGCCGATGTTGGCGGTGAAGCCCTCGTACTCGAGCTGGTCGCGCAGGTAGAGGGCACCCACCCAGGGATGGGCCATCCACAGGTCGTGCGAATCGCCCAGCCCGCTCGGGTCGTAGGTCCAGGGGTCCTGGATCACGGCGTACTGCACGGTCTGGAACGTGTGCTCGAGCCCGACCTCGAGCTGGTGCCGCTTCACGCGCTGCGTCAGGTTCCACTGGATCCCGTAGTTGAGGTTCCGGTGGTCCGCCCAGTAGTTGTCGTCGCCCGTGTCGATGAAGTAGTCGTTCCGGCGGGGATCGCCCGGGGGCAGCGCGTAGTCGTCGGGCTGCTCGTACTCCCACCACATCTTGCCCATGACGTCCTCGCGCTGCGCGTGGAAGTAGCGCGAGAGCTGGAGGGTGGTGAAGCCCGTGGTCGAGAGCGTGCGACGCCACTCGAGCGAGGTCGTGGTGTTGTCGTCGAGGTAGGTGTTGGTGTGGTCGATGCGATGGTCCCACGCCCAGGGATACGACGGGTCGATCACGTCCCCGCTGGCCGTGAGGCTGGTCCGCGAGAAGCCCTGGTCGATGTCGAGGCGCTTGCTGAAGTCGAAGGACAGCTTGTCCGCCCGGTTCGGCGTCCAGTTGAGCCCGTAGCGGGCGGCCCACTTGTTCTCGCGGGACGGGGTGAAGAAGTCGCCGTAGTGGAAGGGGATGCCGAAGAACGAGTCCTCGTAGCTGGAGCGCAGCCGCAGGTGGTCCTCGGGAGCGAACACGTTCTGGAACAGGCCGGCACTCGACAGGTAGCGCGACTCGTACAGGGTCCCCGAGATGTCGAGGATCCCGGTCACCAGCCCCGGCAGGTGGAGGGTCCGGAAGAGCGGACCGAACATCGGGTCCGGGCCGCCCACCACGCTCTGAAAATAGCGGCCGCCGTAGCTGCCGCTCGTCAGGGTGAGGCCGAAGTTGGACTTCTCCGTGCCCTCCTTCAGCTTCACCTCGACCACGCCGGAGAGGGCGTTGCCGTAGCGCACGTCGTACGCGCCGGTGGCCACGTTGACCTCGGCCACCGAGCGGGCGTTGAGCGTGCCCGCGGTGGACTGGCCCGTCACCAGGTCCCGGTTGGCCACGCCGTTCACGACGAAGATGGTCTCGTCGGAGCGGCCGCCGCGGACGTGGACCTGGTCGTTCTCGATGCTGACGCCGGCCTGCTGCTGGAGCACCTCGCCGATCGTCTGCACCGGCAGGTTGCGGATCTCGTTCTGGTTCACCGAGCGGACCGTGGTCCCCTGGCGCGCCTCGACGAGCTTGCGGTCCCCGACGACCTCGACCGTCTTGGTGACGGCCACCACCTTCTCCTCGAGCGCGAAGTTGAGGGTGATGCTCTTGCCCCCGGACACCACCACCCCGCTCCGCGTCTCGGGCGTGTACCCCAGGAACTGCACCTGCACTTCGTAGGTGCCCGCGGGAAGCCCGGGGATCAGGAACTGCCCTTCGGAGTCGGTCAGGACGCCGCGCTTCGCCTCGACCACGCGGACGCTGGCGAACGCGAGCGCGTGCCCGCTCTTCCTGTCAGCGACCTTCCCCGAAATGCTGCCGCGGTCCTGCGCGGCAACAGGAAGCGCGCTCAGGACCGTGAGGAGGAGGGCAGCCAGGAAGGGCGTGATGCGCATGAAGTCGTCGTTGAGTCCTTGGGGATGTCAAAGGTACTTGTTCTCCACGTCAGGGTCAAGTCATGGACCCCCCTTCGACGCCCGGACCGCGCGCCTATCCTCTGGTAGGCTTCACGCCGCGTCAGCAGTGTCTTAGGATAGCCTCGTGATGGTGCGGGCCGGCGTCCAGCGGGCTCGAGCGGACGCTGCCCCGCCTGCCGCCGCTGCGGGCGGTCATTCGGCTCTCGCGCGCGAAGGAGTGGAGGTTCCATGCCCCGCAGGATCCTGCTTGGAGACGAATGCGTCGCGCTCGGCGCCGTGCACGCCGGGCTGACCGCGGCCTACGCGTACCCGGGCACGCCGGCGACGGAGATCCTCGAGTACCTGCTCGAGCACCAGCGCAAGCACGGGGCCCCGCGGGCCGCCTGGTGCGCGAACGAGAAGACCGCCCTGGAGGAGGCGCTGGGCACCTGCTTCGCCGGCCGGCGGGCGCTCGTGTCCATGAAGCACGTGGGCCTCAACGTGGCGGCGGACCCGTTCGTGAACGCGGCCCTGGTGGCCACGCACGGGGGGCTGGTCGTCGCCGTGGCCGACGATCCCGGCATGCACAGCTCGCAGAACGAGCAGGACAGCCGCTTCTACGCCGACTTCGCCCGCGTGCCCTGCCTCGAGCCCGCGAACCAGCAGGAGGCCTACGACATGACGGTCGAGGCCTTCGATCTGTCCGAGCGCTTCGCCGTGCCGGTGCTGCTGCGCCTCGTGACCCGCCTCGCGCACAGCCGCACCGCCATCGAGGTCGCGGCGGCGCCGCGGCCCGAGAACGCGCTGCGCAAGGCGCCGCGGCGGGAGTCCTGGATCCTCCTGCCGGGCAACGCTCGCCGGCAGTGGCACGCCCTGCTGGGGCGCCAGCGCGAGATGCAGGAGTGGAGCGAATCGAGCCGCTGGAATCCCCTGACCCTGGAGGCCGAGGACCGCGAGCTGGGCGTCATCACCACCGGTCTGGCCCGCAACTACTTCGAGGAGAATGCGCGGGCCCTGCCGCGGCGGCCCTCGCACCTCCACATCGGGGCCTACCCGCCTCCGGCGGAGAAGATCCGCCGCCTGGCGGGCCACGTGCGCCGCCTGCTCGTCCTCGAGGAAGGCTACCCGTTCGTCGAGCGGCTGCTCCGCGGCCTGCTCGGCGCGCCCGTGCCGGTGATGGGCAAGCTCACGGGCGAGGTGCCGCCCGAGGGCGAGCTGACCCCGGACAACGTCCGCCCCGCCCTGGGCCTCGCGCCTCGGCCGGCGCGCGAGCCGGGGAGCCTCGCCCTCCCGGGGCGGCCCCCGCAGCTCTGCCAGGGCTGCCCGCACGGCCACATGTACGGCGCCCTCCGCCAGGCGCTCGAGGGCCTCGAGCCGAGCATCGTCACCTCCGACATCGGCTGCTACACGCTGGGCGCGCTGCCCCCCTGGTCGGCCATCGAGTCGTGCGTGTGCATGGGCGCCTCGGTGAGCATGGCCAAGGGCGCGGCCGAAGCCGGCTTCCGGCCGGTCGTCGCGGTTGTGGGTGACAGCACCTTCCTGCACTCGGGGCTCACGCCGCTGCTCGACGCCGTGCACGCGGACACGGACATGACGCTGCTCGTGCTCGACAACGAGGCGGTGGCGATGACGGGCGGACAGGAGACGATCGCGCCCTCGTCGCGGCTCCGGGACATCGTCCTCGGGCTGGGCGTCCCCCCCGACCACTGCCACGTCGTGGAGGCCATGCCGCGCCGGACGGCGCAGAACGCGGAGCTGCTGCGCCGCGAGATCGATCATCACGGGCTCTCGGTCGTCATCGCGGTGCGGGAGTGCCTCGAGACCGCTCGCCGCAAGAAGAAGAAGCTCGCGGAGGTGGAGGCGCGATGAACTTCGACATCATGCTCGCAGGCGTGGGCGGACAGGGCGTGCTCTCCCTGGCCGCGCTGATCGGCCGGGCCGCCGTGGCCGAGGGTCTCCAGGTGAAGCAGTCCGAGGTGCACGGGATGGCGCAGCGCGGCGGCGCGGTGCTCTCCCACCTCCGCCTCGCCGACGGGCCCATCGCCAGCGACCTGATCCCCCTGGGCACGGCCCACCTGATCCTCTCCATGGAGCCCCTGGAGAGCCTGCGCTACCTGGACTACCTCTCGCCCGCCGGCGCCGTGGTCACCGCCGCGGAGCCGTTCGTGAACATCCCCGACTACCCGAGCGGCGACGAGGTGCTGGCCGAGCTGCGGCGCCTGCCCCGCTCCGTGGTGATCGAGGCCGAGCGCCTGGCGCGCGAGGCGGGCGACGTGCTCAGCAAGAACACGGTGATGGTCGGCGCCGCGGCCCACCTGCTGCCGCTCCGGCGCGAGTCGTTCGACGGGGCGATCCGCCAGACCTTCGGCGCGAAGGGCGAGCGGGCGCTGCAGGTGAACTTCGCCGCGTTCGCGGCGGGCTGGCAGGCCGCCGCGTGAACACCGCGCTCGCCGCCGCGCGCCGCCTCCTGGACGGCGCGCGCCACCGCGACCTGGGGGTGCTCACCGAGCCCGAGGGGATGGATCTGCTCGAGGCCGCGGGGATCCCCGTTCCGCGCCGTCGCCTGCTGGCCGGCGCCGCCGACGCGGCGAATCTCGAAATCTCGCCGCTCCCCGGCGAGCGCGCGGTGCTCAAGGTGGTCTCACCGCGCATCCTGCACAAGACCGAGGCGGGCGGGGTGGCCGTGATCGCCAACACGCCCGCGGCCATCCGGGCCGGGCTCGCCGAGATGGAGCGCCGGTTCGCCGGCCAGGCGGTGGACGGCTACCTCCTCGCGGAGTTCGTGCCGCACGAGTCCGCCCCCGGCCACGAGCTGCTGCTCGGCGCCCGCTGGACCGCCGACTTCGGCCCGATCGTCACGCTGGGCGCGGGCGGCATCCACACCGAGTTCCTGGCCGAGAGCATCAAGGAGGATCGCGCGCTCGCGCTGCTCGCGCCGGGGCTGGCCGAGGCCGGGACGGTGGAGCGGGCCCTGGCGCGGGTCGCGGTGGTGCGGCTCGTGACCGAGCCGCGCCGCGGCCAGCCGGCGCTCGTGCCCCTGGAGCGGCTCGCGGATCTCGTGCGCCGCTTCCTCGTGCTGGCCGCGGCCTTCGTGCCCGATCCCGTCGGCGAGTTCGAGGTCAATCCGCTCGTGCTCTCGGGAGGGCGCTTCGTCGCACTGGATGCGCTCCTCGAGTTCGCGCCGCCGTCGCCCGCCCTGCCGGCGCCCCGGCCGCTGGCGAAGATCGGGCGGCTGCTGCGGCCGCGCACGGCGGCCGTGATGGGGGTCTCGGAGAAGGGCCTCAACCCGGGCCGGCAGATCCTGCGCAACCTCCTGGCCGACGGCTTCCCCCCGGCCGACATCACCATCGTGAAGCCGGGCAGCGAGAGCATCGACGGCGTGCGCTGCGTGCCCTCCCTCGAGGCCCTGAGCGGACGCCAGGACCTGCTCATCCTCAGCATCCCGGCGGCGCAGGCCCCCGAGGCCATCGCCGCGGTGGCGGACGGCGCCCGCGCCGAGAGCGTCATCCTCATCCCCGGCGGGCTCGAGGAGAAGGCCGGCAGCGAGCCCCTGGTCGCGCGCATGCGCGAGTCGCTGGCCGCCGCCCGCGCGACCCCCTGGGGCGGACCGGTCATCAACGGCGGCAACTGCCTCGGCGTGCGTTCCGTGCCGGGCCGCTACAACACGCTCTTCATCCCGGAGCACAAGCTGCCCCTCTCGCACGCCGCCGTGAGCCCGGTGGCGGTCATCGCCGGCAGCGGGGCCTTCGCCATCGCCAAGGCGAACAAGCTCGCGAGCCTGAACCCGCGCTACATCCTGACGATCGGCAACCAGATGGACCTGACCGCGGCGGACTACCTCGAGCACCTCGAGGACGATCCCGAGGTGGAGATCTTCGCCGTCTACCTCGAGGGCTTCCGCCCCCTGGACGGGCGCCGCTTCCTCGAGACGGCGCGGCGGATCGTCGCGGGCGGCCGGCCCGTCGTCCTCTCCCGGGCCGGGCGCACGAGCGCCGGGGCGGCGGCGGCCGCGAGCCACACGGCCTCCGTGGCCGGCGACTACGCCGTGACCCGCCGCCTGGCCGAGACGGCGGGGGTCACGCTGGCCGAGACCCTCGAGGACTTCGAGGACCTGGTGCGGCTCTTCGTCCTGCTGCGCGGGCGCGGCGGCCCGGAGCGCGAAGGCCTCCCCGGGGCGCCGCGCCTCACCCGGCTCGGGGCGCTCTCGAACGCCGGCTACGAGTGCGTGGCGATCGCCGACAACCTCGGCGAGTTCGCCCTCGCGGACTTCTCCCCCGCCACCCAGGCCGCCCTCGAGCAGGTGCTGCAGCGAGCCCGCGTGGCGGGCATCGTGGCGGTGCACAATCCCATGGACCTCACGCCGATCATCGGCGACGCGGACTACGAGGAGATCGTGCGCCTGGTCCTGGCCGACCCGGGCGTGGAGGTGGGCCTCGTCGGCTGCGTGCCCATGACCCAGGCGCTCAACACGCTGGAGAAGGGCGAGGGCCACCCCGAGGACGTCACCCGCGAGGACTCGATCGCGAACCGTCTCGTGCGCCTGGGGCGCGCCACCGCCAAGCCCTGGGTGGCGGTGGTGGACGCGGGGCGCATCTACGACGCGATGGCCCGCATCCTCGAGGAGGGCGGCGTCCCCACCTTCCGCACCGCCGACCGGGCGCTGCGCCTCTTCAACCGCTGGGCCGCCGCCACCCGCGCCGGCGCCGTGGAGAGGGAGGTCGCCGGCCGCCGCGCCGGCGGCTGAGGCGCGGTCCGCCCGTCACCGCCGCGAGGCGGAGTCAGTCCTCGCGGTCGGACTTCACGATCAGGAACTTGCCGCGGCTCACCTTGCCGGAGTCCAGGTCCTCCACCGAGTAGAGGTAGAGCCCGGTGGCGGCGGCCTGCCCCTCGTTGGTGATCAGGTTCCAGGCGTAGGTGGCCCCCGAGAGAGCGGGCGCCGACGCGAGGTCGCGGTCCGTGGTGGGATTGAAGAGGCCGCGGGCTCCCTCGCCGTGGTAGGTCGCGCCGTCGAAGCGCGTGTCGAAGACCAGGTCTCCCGCCAGCGTGTAGATCCGGAGCATGCAGCGGCGCGGCAGGTTGGCGAACCACAGGTAGTGATCCCGTGCGCTGCGGCCCACGTCCCAGCGGGCGTCGACCCGATAGGGATTGGGGAAGACGGTCACTCCTCCCGCCCGCTCGTGCGGGCCCGGCGCCGGCACGACCTCGAACTTGTTCTGCGAGAGCCCGCTCTCCAGGCTCTCGACCTTCGTGTCCCCGAGGTCGTAGGAGGTGACGCCGCCGAAGTACTTGAAGCCGGCTTTGAGCCCGTTCACCGAGTACCCGTACCGGTAGGTGGCGGGATCGCCCGGGAACGTCCGGGGCTGGGCCAGGCGGATCGAGTCCAGGCCCGTGTTGAAACCCGTCGTGTCGTGGGGCGGGTCCCGGCGGTCGAACTGCGCGACCAGCGTGGGGTGCTGGCGATCCAGCCCGAGGTAGACGCGGTAGCCCTCGAAGTCCAGGTGGCCGGGGGCCGGGCTCGTCGGATCGGGCGCGTTCTCGGGCGAGTCGTCCCAGTAGAGGTCCACCCGGTTGGTCCCGTCGCCGTGGGTCTCGACGTGCAGGCGCGGCGAAGGCGGCGGCGAGGGGAGCAGGTAGTCGATGTCCGAGGTGAACTGCGCGAAGTCGGCATTGGTGAGCAGAGCCTGCCGGCTCGTCTCCATGTCCGTCGGATCGACCCCGCCCACGAAGGCGAAGTCCACGCGGATCGTGTCCCCGGGATCCAGCTCGGCCCAGGGGCCCACGGAGAGCACCACGATGGGCGAGCAGCTCTGCGTGCCCGGCTGGCAGCTCGAGAAGTCCGACTGGATCTGCCCGTCGCTCATGATGGCGTAGCGCTTGACGTCGGTGTCCCGGGCGGTGTCGCCGGGCGAGTAGCTCCACCAGTGGAAGCTGACCGTCTTGTCGGCGACCTTGCCGGGATGGACGCTCAGGAGCTTGACGCCCACCCAGGGGGGGCAGTAGGCGAAGTTGCAGCTCCCCGGGTAGGGCTCGGCCGCGCAGAAGTGCTCCTCGTAGAGGCGGCGCGAGGCGTCGTATTCGCCGTGGGTCTTGTAGTACCAGGAGCCCGCCGTGCTCGAGGCGGAGGGCGGCCACATCGAATAGGCGTTCTTGTCGCCGCTCACCGGCTGCGCGTAGAGCCCCACGTAGACGTTCCTGAGCGGCGCGCCCTGGTTGGTGATGCGGAACTGCTCGACGACGAAGGAGGCGGCCGCCCGGAGCGAGAAGCCGAGGCTGCGCTGGTCCACCAGGATGCGCAGCGGCCGGTGGGCCTCGGACTGGTAGCCGCGCGGCGGCCGCGCGGGCGTGTCCGTGTAGCTGCAGACCAGATCCTGGTCCGAGAGCGCCCCCGGGGAGAAGACGGGGCTGTTCGGGATGCGCGACGTCTCGTAGATGGCCGAGCCCGCAGGCGTGAATTCGGTCTCCGCCAGGGCGTTGGACCCCTGGGCGTTGTCCACGATGGCCGTGCTCACGCCGGTGAACGGGCCCTGATCGTCCACGGCCTGCGCACCCACCCAGAGCCCCGCCCGGGACATGTGCTCGTAGCCCGACCCCAGGGGGTACTCGAAGGAGGCCGAGCGGGAGATGAAGTTGTTGCCGAAGAAGCCGTAGTTCGTGACCGTGAGCCCGACCTGGTTGATGTCGGCGATGGTCGCCGCGTAGCGGATGGATTCCGCCGTGCCCGTGCTGCCGCCGAGCGGGGCGGCGGCGGACGTGGCCGCGAGGATCGCGAGGCCCGCGAGGGCCGAGGCGGGGACGAGGGGGTGGTGAGCGTGGCGGAAGGCCATCAGAAGCTCGTCAGCCTCCGGTCGTACTCGTCCGGGAACTCCTCCATGAAGATCCGGTCGATCTCGAGGTTCACCTCGCGCAGGCGGCGCGCCTTGGCCGCGTAGGGGAGGAACGAGCTCTTGAAGCCGTTGATGACGATGCGCTTGACCTCGTAGGGGCTGAGGCGGAAGGCCCGGGCCGCGAGCAGGATCTCGTCGGTCACCGAGGTGGCCGACATGAGCCGGTTGTCCGTGTTCACCGTGACCCTGAGCCCGCGCCGGAAGTAGAAGCCGAACGGGTGGTCCTGGATGTGAGCCACCGCCCGGGTCTGCAGGTTGGAGGTCAGGCACATCTCGAGGGGCACGCGGTGGTCGTTGACGTACTGCATCAGGTCCTCGTCCTCGCGCAGCCGCGTGCCGTGCCCGATGCGGTGGGCGCCGCAGTAGTGCAGGGCCTGCCCGATCGAGGCCGGGCCGAACGCCTCGCCCGCGTGCACGGTCGAATTGATGTTGTTCTTGAGGATCAGCTCGAAGGCCGCCCGGTGAGCCTTGGCCGGATAGTCCTTCTCCTGGCCGGCCAGGTCGAAGGCCAGGACGCCCCGGCCCTTGTAGGCCACCGCCAGCTCCGCCAGGGCGAGCGAGAACCTCGGGTCCATGGAGCGGATGCCGCAGATGATGACGCCGGTCGTCATCCCGTACTTGCTGCCCGCGTCGTGCAGGCCGGCGATGACCGTGTCGAGGATGTCCTCGAAGGTGAGCCGTTTCTTGCGGTGCAGGATGGGCGAGTAGCGCACCTCGAGGTGGGAGACGTTCTCCGCCGCGGCGTCCTCCGCCAGCTCGTAGGCGACGCGGTAGAGCGCCTCCTTCTCCTGCATCACGCTCAGCGTCAGGTCGAAGATCCGGAGGTACTCCTCGAGGCTGTGGGTGTTCTTCCCGGCCTGCAGCAGCCGGGTGAGCTGCGCCACGTTCCGGGTCGGGAGCTTGACGCCCTGTCCTTCCGCCAGCTCGAGGATGGTCGCCGGGCGCAGGCAGCCGTCCAGATGGCAGTGCAGGTCCGTCTTGGGCAGCCGCCGTATGACTCGCTGGGTGATGCGCATGATCCCTACGGAGGGTCGGTCCCGCTGCCGGAGCGCCGCGTCAGCGGCCGGAGCCGCGCTCGAGCGCCATGATCTTCTGCACCCGGCGCTCGTGACGGCCGCCGGCGAAGGGAGTCGTGAGGAAGAGGCGCACCAGCCGCTGGGCGAGCCCCCGGTTCACGATGCGCGCGCCGAGGGACAGCACGTTGGCGTCGTTGTGTTCCCGGCTGTTGCTCACCGTGCGGTCGTCGTGGCACACCGCGCAGCGCACGCCGGCGATCTTGTTCGCCGCCATGGCCGAGCCGATCCCCGCCGCGTCCACCACGATCCCCAGGGCGCAACCCCCGGCCGCGACCTCCCGCGCCACGGCCGCGGCGTAGTCCGGATAGTCCACGGCCTCGGTCGAATGGGTGCCGCAGTCGTGGACCTCCCAGCCGAGCTCCTCGGCGATGTAGCTCCGGAGGGCCTCCTTGAGCTCGAAGCCCCCGTGATCCGCGCCGATGGCGACGCGGCGGGCGGAGCGCGGGCCGGGAGCGGGCGCGGCCGGCGCCGGCTCCGGGCCGAGGGCGCGCTCGACCGCTTGGCGGACCAGGCGGCGGACCTCGGACTCCTCGGGTGCGTGCATGGGTTTTCGAGTCTAAGGGGCTTCGCGCGATCGCGCAACGGCGCGCGGCGTCCGGCGTGCGCGCGCGTAGCCGACCGCGTAGAATGAGCGGACGTTCCCGGCCGTCCCGGCGGCCGCGGCCGCCCCCATCGGAGGAAACCGCCCGTGCCTCGCGCCGTCCTCGCCGCCTCGCTCCTGCTCCTCGTCTCGTCGGGCGCCGGTGCCGCGCTCGCGGCGCCCGTCCAGCTCCCCGACAGCACGCTCGTGGACCGCTGGACGCTCCCCAACGGCCTCGACGTCGTGACGCGGGAGGTCCCCGGCGCCTCCGCCATCTCGGTCACCTGGGCGTACCGCTACGGACTCGACTACGACACGGCCAACGAGCCGGCCCTGGCGCTGCTGCTGGCCCAGGTGGCCTTCACGGCGGCCGCGGGGGACGTGCCGGAGCGCACGCCGGAGGAGATGGAGAGCCTGCGTCCCGAAGGCTGGAACCTCAAGGTGAACCGCCGGCAGACGTTCTTCACCGAGACGGCGCGGCCCGAGCAGCTCGCGGGCGTGCTCCGCCAGGTGGCGACGCGCATGCGCGGCATCACGGTGAGCGAGCCCGTCCTGAGCCGCGCGCGCGCGGCGGTGCGGAGCCAGCTGCGGGAGACGTACCTGGGCTCGCCCGAGCAGATGCTGTACTGGCAGGCCGGCGCCTGCGCGCGGGGCCTGGACGAGTCGGCCATCGCCGCTTTCGTGGCGGCCCGCGGGCTGGACCGCGAGACGCCGGCCAGCGTGCAGCAGGCGATCGCCCGCGTCTTCGCCCCGGCGAACGGCGTGCTCGTGCTGGCCGGCGACCTCCACGGCCTCGACTACCGGACGGCGCTGGCGGAGGAGTTCGGCTCGCTGCCGGCCGGGGCGCGCCTGGCCGAGCCGCCCGCCGCGGAGCTGGATTCCTCGAACCAGGTGCGAACGGGGACCGACGTGGCGCGCCCGATCGGCGTTCTCGCGGTGGGAGCGCCGGCCCTGTCCGACTCGCTCCAGCCCGCGTTCTACATGGCCATGCTCGTCCTCGGCACCCAGGCCAAGGAGACCTGGGGCCCGAGCGACCTGCCCTCGGGGACGCGCTTCCAGTACAGCGTCCTCGACGATCCCGACATCGTGCGCTTCTACCCGCCGATCCCGCCTGCGCCCCGCCCGAGGCCCGCGGCTCTCTCCGCCCCCTTCGCCTCGCTGGTGGACGAGGCTGCCAGCCTCACCGTGCCGCTCGACGTGTACGAGGAGTACCGCCACAACCTGATCTGGCTGCTGGGCGGGCCCATGGGACGCGGGATCGGCGCGGCGGTGCGCCGCGACCCGGCGGCGCTCAACCTGCTGTGCGTCACCAGCGCCTCGCGCGCCCTGTGGGGCAGCGAGAGCTTCTGGGCCACGTACCGCCGCCGCTTCTCCTCCGCCCAGCGGGCCGAGCCCGGCTTCTGGGCGGAGTGGCTGAAGAACCCGGCGCACCAGGCCCGGCTGCTCCTCCTGCCGCGGCGCTGACGCCCGCGGGCGCGCGCCTCTAGGCGCCCGCGCCCCGCCGGCGGGCGAGGGCCTCCATCCGCCGCGCCAGCTCGACGTCCAGGCCGGTGACGCCCTGCGCGTCGTGCGTGACGAGGTCCACGGTCACGGTGGCGTAGACGTTGGACCATTCGGGGTGGTGATCCAGCTCGTGCGCGAAGAGCGCCGCCGAGGCCATGAAGCCGAAGGCCTCGACGAAGTCCGGGAAGCGCCATGCGCGGTGGAGCTTGCCGCCCCTCAGCTCCCAACCCGGCAGCGCGCGCAGCGCGGCTTCCAGCTCCGCGGCCTCGAGCCGGCGTCGCTCGACGTTCATGAGTTCCTCCTCTCGTTGACCCTCGTGCGAGCCCGATGCTACTTTGCGACCGATGGCGCGCCGAATCCTCATCGGGATCGCGGGTGGCTCGGGGTCCGGCAAGACGCTCGTCGCGCGCAACATCGTGCGCGACCTCGGATCCGGCCGGGTCGTCATCATCGACCAGGACTCCTACTACCGCGATCTCGAGGACATCCCCTTCCGCGTGCGCGAGGCGCGCAATTTCGACCATCCCGACGCGTTCGACAGCGAGCTGCTCCGGCAGCACATCCGCGACCTGCTGGCGGGGAACCCGGTCGAGCAGCCCATCTACGACTACGCCGGCCACCGCCGCCTGCCGGAGACCCGGCACATCGGCGAGCACCTCATCATCGTGCTCGAGGGCATCCTGATCTTCACCGACAGCGAGCTGCGCGAGCTGATGGACATCAAGCTGTTCATCGACGCCGACGCGGACGTGCGCTTCATCCGCCGCCTGCGGCGCGACCTCGTCGAGCGCGGCCGCTCCGTGGACAGCATCGTCCGCCAGTACGAGGAGAGCGTGCGGCCCATGCACATGCAGTTCGTGGAGCCTTCCAAGCGCTGGGCCGACGTCATCATCCCCG
Organism: Candidatus Eiseniibacteriota bacterium; assembly: GCA_033853925.1. GTDB lineage: Bacteria > Eisenbacteria > RBG-16-71-46 > RBG-16-71-46 > RBG-16-71-46 > JANXPZ01. The sequence goes on along the minus strand of JAWOLC010000106.1, from coordinate 19,417 downwards.
AGGGCGGACACAACCAGGTGGCCATCGACCTGGTGAAGACCAAGATCCGCGCCCTCTTGCGCGAGCGCGGCGTGGAGGTCGTGCCGACGAGCTGATCCTCCCGATGCGGCGGCCGCCCAGGCGGGTGCGAACGAGATGCGGGCCGGCTCGGTGAGCCGGCCCGCCTCGCCTTTCGCGCCCGCCTACCGGGCGCGGACCGTCGCCCGCGCCCGCGCGCGGGAGCGCGTCCGGGTGCGCGTCGGGGTGCGGGCCGCCCGTGCCGCCGGCGTCCGCGCCGCCACGATCACGTGCCAGGCGCGCAGCGCCTCGCCCACCGACCAGGCCTGGGCGATGCAGCCGCGAGGAGTGAAGGGCGGATCTCCGTCGGCGATCTCGGGCAGCGTGCCCACGCCGTAGGCGCCCATCAGCAGGCCCAGGGGCTCGAGGAAGGCGAGCGCCTCCTCGCGCCGCCCGTGAACGCGGTAGTGCGCCAGGGCGTAATGCGGCAGCAGCCAGGCCCACACCGTGCCCTGGTGGTAGGCCGCGTCGCGCGTGCGCCGGTCCCCCGCGTAGACGCCGTGATACCGCGAGTCGGCCGGAGCCAGGCTGCGGAGCCCGTGCGAGGTCAGCAGCGTCCGCCCGCAGGTGTCGAGCACGCCTCGCTGCTGCTCCAGCGTCAGGGGCGTGGCCGGCAGCGAGACGGCGAAGAGCTGGTTGGGCCGGATGGCCGGGTCGCTCCCCTCGGGGCCGTCCAGCACGTCGAAGAGGCAGCCCGTCTCGGAGTTCCAGAAGCGCTGGAACGACATCTCGACCTCGCGCATCCGCTGCTCGTGCGCCTCCGTCGGCCGCTTGAGCCGGCTGGCGAAGCCGACCATGGCGGCCAGGGCGTTGTACCAGAGCGCGTTCACCTCGACGGGCTTGCCACGCCGCGGCGTCACCACCCAGTCGTCCACCTTGGCGTCCATCCAGGTGAGCTGGGCCGCGTCGTCCCCCGCCGCGAGCAGGCTGTCGGCCGGATCCATGCGGATGCCGTAGCGCGTGCCCCGCTCGTACCAGGCGCCGATGTCCTCCAGCGTGGGATAGACCTCGGCCAGGAACTTGAGGTCCTGCGTGGCCTCCACGTACGCCAGCACGGCCTGGAAGAACCAGAGCGCCGCGTCCACCGAATTGTAGGTGGGCGGCTCGCCCTGATCGGGGAAGTAGTTGGGCAGCATCCCCTGGTCCACGAAGCGCGCGAAGGTCGAGAGGATGGTGCGAGCCAGCTCCGGCCGGCCCGTGGCGAGCGCGATCCCGGGCAGGGCGATCATGGTGTCGCGGCCCCAGTCGCTGAACCAGGGATAGCCGGCGATGAGGCTGCGCCCCTGCGGCTCGCCGGGGATGGCGCGCTCGACCACGAACTGGTCCGCGGCCAGCACCAGCCGCCGCACCCACTCCGGGGCCGTGCGCGAGGCCTTGCTCTGCTCCTTGCGCCAGGCGTCCAGCAGGCTCTTCTCATGGGCCCGCCGGCGCTGCAGGGAGAACGCCCGCGCCAGGGGCGTGCCCGCGTCGCGGCCCGCGCTGTGCCGGGTGCTGGCGGTCACCACGATCGCCTCCCCGGGCTCGAGGCTCACGATGATCTCGGCCGCACAGAGATGGTCCTCGACGCAGTCGAGCCCACGCTCGGCTTCGAGGCTGAGCTGGAAGCCGCGATACCAGTCGTTCACGGGCCTCACCTCGGCACCGGGAGCGAAGAGCCAGAGCGGCGTGGCACCGTCCCAGGCCTCCACGCAGATGCCGCCCGAGGCGGGCTCCACCCGCGCGGTCCACGCGCCATGGGCGGTGACCGCGTGAGCGTCGCGGTGGTTCACGAGGGCGCGCAGGTAGAGGCGCGCCGGGGCGGGCGCCGAGGCCAGCCGGTACTCGACGTAGGTGGTGTTCTCGCCGTGCTCCATCCAGACGCGCTTCTCCAGGCGCGTGTCGCCGATCGCCCAGGTCCACACCGGCACCGTCTCCTCGAGCCGGAAGGACTCCAGGTGCAGGTAGCCGGCCGGCGAGGTGGCGCCGCTCGCCCAGCGATTCGCGTCCAGGTCCACCCAGCTTCCGCCCACCTCGAGGCTCTCGGCCAGCTTGGCGAGCAGCAGCGTGCGGCCCACCGGCGGCTTGAGCGAGGCGACGAGCAGTCCATGGTAGCGCCGCGTCAGGACTCCGCTCGCCGTGCCCGAGGCGAACCCGCCGATCCCGTTCGTCACGAGCCACTCGAGGCGCGTGGCGGCCGCGGGATCGCCGAGCCGGTCCCGTCCGTAGGTTGCGTCGCTCATCGTTCTCCTCCCTGTGATCGAGTCGTCATAGTCGAGTGCGCACACCGGGGCCTGGCACCCGACGAGGGGTGGATCGGGCAGCGGCGACGCAGATCGCAATCCTTGCGCGCTCGGAGGAAAAGGCATCCATGCCGGCGCGTTGCAGGTCGTTCGTATCCTACTCGCTGAAGGCCGCGGGCGCTACCCCCATCGGCGTAAGGGCCTGCGCGAAGGCCGTCGGTGGGGGGACGCCACGAAGTGGGGCCACGCCGCATGGGCCGTCGGTGGGGGGACGCGACGAAGTGGGGCCACGAAGTGGGGACCCCGCGAGGAGCGGGCCCCCCACCGACGGCCCCGCCCAGCGATCGGCGGGGGGCACCCGACGAAGTGGGCGCCCGGCGTTGACACGGGGCCGCGCGCTTCGCTAGCGTCGCCAGGCTATGAGCGAGCCCACTCCGCCCATGCCCGCGACCGGCTGGATCGAGGTCATCGTGGGCAGCATGTACAGCGGCAAGACCGAGGAGCTGATCCGCCGGCTGCGCCGCGCGCAGATCGCCCGGCAGAAGGTCGAGATCTTCAAGCCCGCCATCGACGATCGCTACGGCCGCGACCAGATCGTCTCCCACTCCGAGCTGCGCATCCCTTCGCGCGCGATCGGCAGCGCCCGCGACGTGCTGCGCCACGCCCACGAAGCCCAGGTCATCGGCATTGACGAGGGGCAGTTCCTGGGCCCCGACCTGGTGAAGGTCTGCGAGCGTCTCGCCCGGCAGGGCAAGCGGGTGATCGTGGCCGGGCTCGACCAGGACTATCGCGGGCGCCCCTTCGAGCCCATGCCGCAGCTCCTCGCGGTGGCCGAGTACATCACCAAGACCCTCGCCATCTGCGTGGTCTGCGGCGGACCCGCCAACCGCAGCTTCCGCAAGACGCGCCGCAAGGGCCGTGTGCTGGTAGGGGGCGCCGATCTCTACGAAGCCCGCTGCCGCCGCTGCTACGAGCTGGGCCGCCGGGCCGCGCCGCCCGGCGAGCCGCCCCCACCCGGAGGTATCGATGAGGCTTCACCCCTGCGTTCCCGTCCTCGCCCTGGCCGCAATCCTCGCCGCCGGGTGCGGAAAGAAGGCTGAGCGGACCGCCTCGTCGGGGGCCGCCTCCCCCCCGGCGCCCTTCAAGGTCGGTCTGGTGTTCGACGTGGGCGGGCGGGGGGACAAGTCGTTCAACGACGCCGCCTATGCGGGCCTCGAGCGGGCGCAGAAGGAGCTGGGCGTGCCCTTCGCCACCCTCGAGACGGGTGAGGGCGCCGACCGCGAGGCCCAGATGCGCCAGCTCGCCGCCGGCGGGAACCAGCTCGTCTTCGGCGTCGGCTTCCTCTTCTCGGACGACATCTACGGCCTCGCCCGGGAGTTCCCGGCCGTGAAGTTCGCCTGCGTGGACTACACGGTGAAGGAAGGCCAGGTGCTGCCCCCCAACCTCCAGGCGCTCGAGTTCAAGGAGAACGAAGGCTCCTTCCTCGTGGGCGCGCTCGCCAGCCTCCTCTCGAAGACCGGCAAGGTGGGCTTCGTCGGCGGCATGGAGATCCCGCTCATCCAGAAGTTCGAGGCCGGCTACCGCGCCGGCGTGAAGGCCGTGAACCCCCGAGCCGAGGTGATCGTGAAGTACGCGGGCACCACGGGCACGGCCTTCAAGGATCCGACCAAGGGCAAGGAGCTGGGCCTGGCCGAGTACAACCAGGGGGCGGACATCATCTTCCACGCCTCTGGCTCCACGGGCCTGGGCGTGTTCGAAGCGGCCCGCGAGAAGGGCCCCGGCCACTACGCGATCGGCGTGGACTCGGACCAGTACGCCGAGGCTCCCGGCTTCATCCTGACCTCGATGGTCAAGCACGTCGAGAACGCGGTCTTCCAGTCGATCCAGGACCTGAAGTCGGGTACGTGGCAGGGCGGCGTGCGCGAGCTGGGGCTCAAGGAGGACGGCGTCGGCTGGGTCTACGACGAGCGCAACAAGGCGCTCATCCCCGACGCGGTCAAGGCGAAGGTGGATTCGCTCCGGAACGAGATCGTGGCGGGCCGGATCGTCGTGCCGACGAAGTAGGAGGCGGGCGGGCCGGGCCCGCCGCCAGCCGGAGGGAGCCCGGCGGAGCGCCGGGCGGTCCGGGCGGGCTCGCCCCCTCGCGGCCTCTCTCCCGGCCGCGCCGCCTGGAGGCGGCGCGGCCTCGCTCATCGGGAAGGCCAGGCCATGCTCTTCACGAGCCTGCTGGAATGGGGTCTGTTCGCCGTCCTGGTCGCGGTCTTCTGGGCCCTCCCGTCCCGCTTCCGCGTCCCCTGGCTCGCCGTCTCCTCCCTGCTCCTTCTGACCCTGAGCGACTTCGTCGCCGCCCTGGTCCTGGTCGTGGTGGGCGCCTGGGCGCTGCTCGCCCCGGCCTGGGTGCTGAGGAGGGAGGCGGGACGCCCTCGCCGCCTGTGGATCGCGGCGGCGCTGCTGCTCTCGCCCCTGCTCTTCTTCAAGTACGCGAGGGGCGGCGGCCCCGCTGCCGGCCTCCCCGGGGCCGACGCGCTGATGCTGCCCGTGGGCATCTCGTACTTCACGATCAAGGCCCTCATGTTCCTGATCGACGCCTCCCAGGGCCGGCTCGAGAGGCCCAGGCTGAGCCAGTGGGCGGCGTACCTGGCGCTCGCCCCGGCGGCGAGCGCGGGGCCCATCGACCCGCCCGCCCGCCTCCTGCCCCAGCTCGCAGCCGGCCCCCGGCCTGCCGCGGCGGACCTCGCCCACGGGCTCCTGCGCATCACGGTGGGCTTCGCCATGAAGTTCGTGGTCGCGGACGCCCTGCTGCGCGTGCTCGGCGACTACCGGGCCGAGCTGATCGCGGTCTCGCTCCGCAAGCTGCTCCTCTTCGGCCCCCTCTACGCGCTGATGATCTACTGCGACTTCGCCGGGTACAGCCACATCGCCATCGGCGCCGCCTCGCTCCTGGGCCTGCGCTGCACGGAGAACTTCGCCGCCCCGTACCTGAAGGGGAACATCACCGACTTCTGGCGCTCGTGGCACATGTCGCTGACCGGATTCCTGCGCCGCTACGTCTTCCTGCCCCTCGCCTATCGGGGGTCGCGGAGCCTGAACGTGGACCTCGCCAGCTACGTGGCCACCTTCCTCACCTTCGTCCTCTGCGGGATCTGGCACGGCGCCGGCTGGAACTTCGTCCTCTGGGGCGCCTACCATGGGATCCTGCTCTCCGGGCACCAGCTCTTCGTCCGCTGGGCGCGACGGCGGCGGCGCGTGCAGCGCCTGCGGCGGACGATCTGGTTCGGCTGGGCCGCGACCGCGGTCACCTTTGGCGCCGTCTGCCTCGGCTGGTATCTCTTCGCCTTCGACATGCACCAGCTCCTGATCATCCTGCACGGCTCGTGGCGATGAGCGCTCCCGGAGCGAACCCGCCGGCCCGCGCCCCCGCGACCGATCCCGAAGAGGCGACCCATCGCTTCTGGCGCGGTCTCGCCTCCTGGGTGGAGCCGCGGGCCGCGCTGTGGGGGTTCGCCTCGGCGCTGGTGGTCCTGGCTCTCGTGGCGAGCGCCGAGAGCGGGCCGCTCGAGCGGGCGCTGCGCGCCGCCAACCTGGCCGAGCGCGGAATCGACGTCTTCCAGGAGAGCAGCAGCGGCGCCTACCTGCTGAAGGACGAGCTGTCGGCCGCCGGGGAGCCCGAGCGCCCCGAGGTGGCCCTGCTGGGGGCCTCGCTCATGGCGGCGACCGGCGAGCCGGACCCCCGCCGCCGCTTGGGCCCGGCGCTCTCGCAGGCGCTCCGCTCGCGCTCGGGGCGGAGCTGGCGGGTCGTGGATCTGGCCTCGGACGGCTACGACAACTGGTCCAGCTTCTTCATCGCGCGGCTGCTCCGTCTCGGGCGGCGGCCCGACGTGCTGGTCGTGGGCCTCGACGCCTTCGAGCCGACGGGGGCCAATGGCGACCTGATCCTGGCGGCGGGCACGCACCTGCGCGAGTTCAGCTCCGCCGAGCTGCTGCCGGCGCTGGCCTTCAATCGCCAGCCCCTCTACCGCGGCGAGGCCGCGGCCACCGCCTGGTTCAACGCGCGCCTGCCGTTCCTCGAGGTGCTGCGCCGGGCCCGGCCGCGCGGGCTCCTCTTCGGGGCCGTGAGCCTGGCCCGGCGCGGCTTCCGGCCCGCGGCTCCCCCCCGCCCCGTGTCCTGGGAGCGGTCGCCCGGCGTGAAGGCGCTGATCGCCGCCATCGCCGCCCAGGGACCGGTCTCGCCCCGGATCGGCGCGACGGGGCTGCGGAGCCTGGACCTGCTCGGCGCCGAGCTGGCTCGTTGCCGCCTCGCCGGCATCCGGGTGCTGGTCGTGACCCTGCCCAAGAACCCCGTCCTCGCCTGGAACTTCGCCGCCACCGACCGAGCGCTCGACGAGTGGGCCGCCCGCTACCATCTCGAGCTGGACACGTACTGGGATTCCGCGCCCGTCCCGACGAGCCACTTCGTGGACAACTCCCACTTCGACGGGGAGGGCGCGAGGATCATGGCCGGCATCCTGGCCGGCAGGATCCTGGAAGGGGCCCGCCCGTGACGAAGGCCAGGTGGATCGGGTCCTTCCTCTGCGGCGCGGCCGCCGCGGCCCTGCTTCTCTTGAGCTGGGCCTTCGCCTCCGGGCTGGCGGGCGTCTTCGTCTACAACCGCTTCTGAGGCCCGCGGGCCCAGGGCGGGCTCGGCGCCGAGAGCCGGCAGCCGCGGGGCGGGTGCGCGCCGGGCGCCGCCACCGGACGCCCTCGCCCGCGAGGCGGTACCATGCTCGGCATGTCCTCCTGGACCGTCCTCGGGGGCGGCGTCCGCGTTCGGCAGAGCCGCGCCTACGCGATGAACAGCGTCGCGCTCCTGGACGGCGCCCACGCCGTGCTCGTGGATCCCGGCGTGCTGCCCTCCGAGCTGGACGAGATCGCGGCCGTGACGCGGCAGGCGGGCGCGCGCGCGACGACCCTCGTCTTCACGCACGGGCACTGGGACCACGTGCTGGGGCGGCCGTGGTGGCCGGCCGCGACGGTCGTCGGGCACGAGCGCCTCGCCGCCGAGGTCGAGCGGGAGCGAGCCAGCATCGCCCGCGAAGCGGAGGCCTGCGCGGCGGGGCACGGCGAAGCGTGGACGCGGGGCTTCGCCTGCTTCGCTCCCGAGGAAGTCGTGAGCGGCGAGCGCACCCTCGACCTCGGCCCCTGGCGCCTCGTCGCGCGCCAGGCGCCGGGGCACTGCGAGAGCCAGATCACGATCCATCTGCCGGCCGCGCGCCTGCTGATCGCGGGGGACATGCTCTCGGACCTGGAGATCCCCTGGCTCGACCGCGGGCCCGCCGCGTATGCGGACACGCTGCGGAACCTGCTGCCGCTCGTCCAGCGCGGCGAGGTCGAGACCTTGATCCCCGGCCACGGCTCGCCCGCGCGGGGGGCCGCGGCGGTGCTCGCCCGCCTGCGGCGCGACCTCGACTACCTCGAGGCGCTCGCGACGGGCGTGGCCGCGGGGCGCCGGGCCGGACTCACCCTCGCGGAAGCGCAGGCCCGGCTGGCGGAGATGGACTACCTCGGCAAGGCCGCCGCCTACCCGATGGACGACGTCCACCGCGAGAACGTGCGGCTCGCCTGGGAGGCGGCGGCGCCCTGATCACCGCCGGCGTCCGCCGCCGCGCGACAGCGGCCGCTGGACGCTCCCCGCCGCCGTGGTAGGCTCCGCGCGCCATGCCCGCCCTCACTCCGGCCGTCTCCCTGCGCCACATCACCCGCCGCTTCGGCCCCGTGCTGGCCAACGACGACGTCTCCCTCTCCCTCGCGCCCGGCGAGATCCACGGCCTCGTGGGCGAGAACGGCGCCGGCAAGAGCACGCTCATGCGCATCCTCTACGGGCTCATCCGCCCCGACCAGGGCACGATCGAGGTGGGGGGCCGCGAGGTCCGCATCCATCGGCCGGCCGACGCCATGCGGCTCGGGCTCGGCATGGTCCACCAGCACTTCATGCTGGTGGACCCCCTCACGGTGGCCGAGAACGTCACGCTCGGCCACGAGCCGCGCGGCCTGCCCGGCGTCTTCAGCCCCGGCGCCGCCGAGCGCGCGGTCGCCGAGCTGGCCTCGCGCCACGGGCTGCCCGTCGAGCCGCGCGCCCGCATCGAGACGCTCTCGGTCGGAGCGCAGCAGCGGGTGGAGATCCTGAAGGCGCTCTATCGCGGCGCCCGCGTCCTCATCCTGGACGAGCCGACCGCCGTGCTCACCCCGCACGAGGTGGACGACCTCTTCCGCGTGCTGCGCGAGCTGCAGGCGCAGGGCACGACCATCGTCCTCATCACCCACAAGCTCGCGGAGGTCACGGCCCTGGCCCAGCGGGTGACGGTGATGCGCGCCGGCCGGGTGGTGGGGGGCGGGCCCATCGCCGAGTACCCCGTGGAGCGACTGGCCGAGCTGATGGTGGGCCGGCCCATCCCGCCGCTGCGTCCCCGAGGCCCCGCCGGCCGGGGGCAGCCGCTCCTCGAGGTGCGCGATCTCGAGGTGCTCGACGAGCGGGGGCTCGAGGCCGTGCGGCGGATCTCCTTCGCCGTGCGCGCGGGCGAGATCGTCGGGCTGGCGGGAGTCGAGGGCAACGGGCAGCACGAGCTGGTCGAGTGCCTGGCGGGCCTGCGGCGGGCGCGCCGCGGCACGATCTTCGTGGGCGGCCGAGATTGCACCGCGCTCGGCGCGCGCGGGCGCTTCGCCGCGGGCCTCGCCCACATCCCCAGCGACCGCCTGCGCCGCGGCCTGGTGCCCGACATGACCCTGGCCGAGAACCTGGCGCTCGGCCGGCAGCGCGAGCCGGAGGTGGGACGCGGGCCGCTGCTGCCGCGCCGCCGCCTGGAGGAACGCGCCGCTCCCGTGCTCACGGAGTACGACGTGCGCCCGCCCGAGCCGGCGCGGCCGGCGCGCCAGCTCTCGGGCGGCAACCAGCAGAAGCTGATCGCCGCCCGGGAGCTGACTCGGGGAGCGCCCGTGGTGCTGGCCGCTCATCCCACGCGGGGCGTGGACCTGGGAGCGATCGCCTTCCTCCACCGGCGGCTCCTGGGCGAGCGCGACGCCGGCCACGCCGTGCTGCTCGTCTCCTCCGAGCTGTCCGAGATCCTGGCGCTGGCCGATCGCGTGTTCGTGATGTACGAGGGTCGGCTCGTCCACGAGACGACGCCTGCGGCCACCGACGAGCGCACGCTCGGTCTCTACATGACCGGCAAGCGGAGCTCGGCCCCGCAGCCCGCGGGCGAGGCGGAGGCGTCGTGAGCGCGGCCGGCGACACGGGCGCCCCGGGCGCCGCCGTCGGCGGGAGGGAGCCGTCCGGCGCCCGCGCGGCCGCCCCGCGCTGGCTGTCGCGGCGCTCCCTCCTGCTCGGAGCCGCGCCCGTCCTGGCCGTGGCCCTGTCCCTGGCGGTGGGGGCGCTCTTCATCCTGGCCATCGGCGAGGATCCGCTGCAGATCTACGCCCTCATGCTGCGCGAGAGCCTGGGCACGGGCTACGGGATCGGCCAGACGCTGTTCAAGGCCACGCCGCTCGTCTTCACGGGCTTGGCGGTGGCGCTCGGCTTCCGCGCCGGGCTCTTCAACATCGGGGTCGAGGGCCAGCTCTACCTGGGCGGCTTCGCCGCGGCCCTGGTCGGCGCGGGCCTCGCGGGCCTGCCCGGAGCGCTGCTGCTCCCTCTCGCGCTGCTGGCCGCGGCCGCGGCGGGGCTCGTCTGGGGCGCGATCCCCGGCCTGCTCAAGGCCCGCTTCGGGGCCCACGAGGTCATCAACACCATCATGCTCAACTTCGTCGCCTTCGCCCTGGTGTCCTTCGCGGGACGCTTCGCGTTCGAGCCGGCCACGGTGCGCACCGCCGCCGTCCCCGCCGGCGCCGGGCTCGCGCGCCTGGACGTGCTGTTCCCGGCGCTGCGCGGCTCGCCCGTGAACCTCTCGCTGGCGCTGGCGCTGCTCGTGGCGGCGGCCACCGGCTGGCTCCTCTTCGGCACGCGGCTCGGCTACGAGCTGCGGGCCGTCGGCCTCAACGCGCCGGCGGCCGAGTACGGCGGGATCGCGATCGGGCGGACGCAGGTGCTGGCCATGGCCCTGTCCGGCGCGGTCGCGGGCCTGGGCGGCGCGAACTTCGTGCTCGGCTACAAGCACTACTTCGAGCTGGGCTTCTCCGCGGGCGCGGGCTTCCTGGGCATCGCCGTGGCCCTGCTCGGCCGCAACCATCCGCTGGGCGTGGTGGTGGCGGCGCTGTTCTTCGGGGCCCTCTCCTACGGGGGGCTGGTGATCAACCAGCGGGTTCCCAAGGAGCTGGTGGAGGTCCTCCAGGCGCTCGTCATCCTCCTGGCGATCTCGGCCCAGGTGCTGACGGAGCGCGCCGTGCGCCGGATGCGCTGAGCGGGCATCCGGCGGAAGGGTTCGCCCATGCGACGTTGGATCTTTCCGCTCGCGGTGATCGGCTTCCTCTGGGTGGTCGTCGCCCGCCGCACGGAGCTGGACGAGCTGGTTCGCACGCTGGCGCGCGGGCGCTGGCCCTGGGTGGCCGCGGCGGCCGCCCTGCAGTGCGCCTACTACCTTCTCTACGCCGCGCTGTGCGGCGCGGCGTTCGCGGCCGTGGGCGTGAAGAGCCGCTTCCGCGAGGTCTTCGCCGTGCTCCTCGGCTCCATGTTCGCCAACGTGATCGTGCCCACCGGGGGAGCGGCGGGCGCCGCCCTCTTCATGGACGACGCCGCGCGCCGGGGGCAGTCGGCGGCGCGCACGGCCGCCGGCCTCCTCCTGGTCATGGCCGCCATCGTCAGCGCGCTCGCCCTGGTCACCGCCGGCACGCTCGTCTACCTGGCGGGCCGGCACGACCTGCGCAGCCTGGAGGTCTGGGGCCTCGTCGCCCTGGTCGCGCTGATGGCCGGCATGGCGCTGCTCCTCGGGCTCGGGCTCTGGTTCCCCCGCGGGCTCCGCGCCCTGCTCCGCTGGACGGCGACAGCCGTCGGCTTCGGCGCCCGCGCGATCCGGCTGCGGAGCCCGCTCGACTCCGGCTGGGCCCTGCACACCGCGGATGAGTTCGCCGCGGCGGCCCTGGCCCTGCGCGCCCGCCCCCTGAGCCCGCTGCTCCTCCTGGGGATCGCCCTCGCCATGTCCTTCGTGGACATCGCCAGCATCGGCACGCTCTTCCTCGCGTTCCGCGAGGCCCCGCAGCCCGGCGTGGTGGTGGCCGGCTACGCCTTCGGCATCCTGAGCTGGCTGCTTTCCCCGATTCCCCAGGGAATTGGCGTGGTCGAAGGGGTGATGACTCTGGTCTACACTTCCCTCGGCGTGCGCGCGGAGGCGGCGACGCTGGTGGTGCTGTCCTTCCGCGGGCTCACCTTCTGGCTACCTATGTTCGCCGGCTTCCTGATCCTGCGCCGGCTGCGCTCCCTCCAGCCGGAGGCGCGATGAGGAGCACCTGGTCGGTCCGGATCGCCGCGCTGCTCACGGCGGTGATGGGGATCATCAACGTCACCTCGGGCGTGACGCCCTCGCAGCGCTCGCGCCTGCACCTGATCGACGAGTGGTTCCCCCGCCTGCTGCGCCACGGCGGCCACCTCACCTCCGCCCTGGCCGGGTTCGTCCTGCTGCTGCTGGCGGTGAACCTGGCCCGGCGCAAGCGCACGGCCTGGCTGCTCACCGAGGTCGTCCTGGTCCTCTCGGTGGCCAGCCACTTCGTCAAGGGCCTCGATTTCGAGGAAGCCACCGGGGCCGCCGTGCTGGGCCTGTTCCTCTTCTCGCAGCGCCACCACTTCCAGGCGCTCTCCGATCCGCCGTCGGTGCGGCAGGGGCTGATCGTCCTGGCCGGCGCCCTGGTCTTCACGATGTTCTACGGCGTGGCCGGGTTCTACCTGCTCGACCATCACTTCAGCGTGAACTTCGGCCTCTGGGAGGCCGTGCGGCAGACCGTGGTCATGTTCACGCAGCTCTACGATCCGGGGCTCGAGCCGGTCACCCACTTCGGTCGCTGGTTCGCCAACTCGATCTACGTGGTGAGCGTCGCGACCGGCGCCCTGGCGCTCTATCTGCTCGTGCGCCCGGTGCTGGCGCGCGGGCCGGCGGGGCCGGCCGAGCGCGCCCGGGCCGCGCGCATCGTCGAGGCCCATGGCCGCTCCTCCCTCGCGCGCCTGGCGCTCATGGACGACAAGTCCTTCTTCTTCAGCCCGTGCGGCTCGATCGTCTCGTACGTCGTGAAGGGCCGCGTGGCCGTGGCCCTGGGCGATCCGATCGGCCCGGTCGAGGACGGTCCGGCGGCGATCGCCGGCTTCCGCGCCCTCTGCGCGCGCAACGACTGGCGGCCCGCCTTCTATCAGACCCTGCCCGACCTGCTCGAGCACTACCGGAACGCCGGCTTCGAGGCGCTGTGCATCGGCAACGAGGCCATCGTGGACCTCGAGCGCTTCGGCCTCGAGGGCCGCCCCATGAAGCCGCTGCGCGGCGCGGTGAACCGCCTGCAGCGGGCGGGCGCGCGCATCGAGGTGCACGAGCCCCCGCTGGGCGACCGGCTGCTGCTGGAGCTGCGCGACGTGAGCGACGAGTGGCTGGCGACCATGCGGGGCTCGGAGAAGCGCTTCTCGCTCGGCTGGTTCGACGAGGACTACGTGCGCGGCGGCCCGGTCGCCACCGTGGTCTCGCCCGACGGCGGGATTCGCGCCTTCACCAACCTGGTCTCCGAGTACCGGCTCGCCGAGCTGACCGTGGACCTGATGCGCTACCGGCGCGAGACGGAGAGCGGAACCATGGACTTCCTCTTCGTCGAGCTGTTCCGCTGGGCGCGCGCGCACGGCTACGCCACGTTCAACCTGGGCCTCAGCGCGCTCGCCGGCGTCGGCCAGATGCCCGGCTCACCCGCGGCGGAGCGCGCGCTCCACTTCCTCTACGAGCACGTGAACGGCTTCTACAGCTTCCGCGGGGTGCACGACTTCAAGGAGAAGTTCCAGCCCCGCTGGGAGCCGCGCTACCTCGTCTACCCGTCCGCGGCCAGCCTGCCCGCGGTGGCCCTGGCCCTGATCCTGGCCGACTCGGGCACGAGCACGCTCTGGCCGTGGTACCGGCCGCGCGCGAAGGAGCGCCTGGCGGGCACGGGGCGGCCGTTCGAGGAGGAGCCCGTCTCCGAGGGCGGGACGGACGCGGCGTAGCCGGGCCGCGCCCTCGCGGTCCGGGTGCAGCCTCCTCCGCGCTCAGGCGTGCGCGGGCTCGCGGTGCATGCAGAACTCGCCCGCGAGCGGCCGCGCGATCCGGAAGTACTCCTTCGTCTCGAGCCGGACCACTTCGTGGTGGTTGCCCGCCTGGAGGAAGAGCTTCTCGGATCCCTCGAGGCAGCGGTCCACGTACATGGGCAGCCCGTACAGGCTCCCGAAGGGCGGCATCGCCCCCAGCTCGCAGTCGGGGAAGAGCGCCGCCAGGTCCGCCTCGCTGGCCAGCGCCAGCCCGGGGCGGCCCGTCTCCTGGCTCAGGATGCCCAGGTCCAGGCGGCAGCTCGCCGGGAGCACGACCATCAGGTGGCTCCCCGACGGCTCGCGCACCACGAGGACCTTGGCCATCACGCGCCCGGTGACGTGCACGCTCTGGGCCACCTCCTGGGTCGTGAACGCCTCGCCGTGCGGCAGGACCTCGTACGCCGCCTGGTTCTGTTGGAGCAGGCGCATGAGCCGCTCGTTGATCGCCATCTCGTCCTCCTGCCCGCGTCACGCGGGCTGCTCCGACCGCACTCGCCCCGGTCGCGAGGCGATCCGCCCCGGGCCGGGGCCCGGCTCCGGGGCGGGGCCGCGCCCTTCAGGCCTCCTGCTCGCTGGCCCCGGCCAGCAGGAGGGCCATCTCCTCGTCCGACACCTGAGTGAAGTCCACGTAGTAGCTGCCCACGGCGTCGAAGCCCGGGTCCACCAGCGGGCAGACGAAGCGCTCCACCTCGGCCGTCACCGCGTCGGCCGCCTCGCGCGAGGCGCAGGGCACGGCCACGGTGATCGTAGTCGCGCCGTGGCGGCGCGCATAGCGCACGCCGGCCAGCATCGTGAGCCCGGTCGCCAGCCCGTCGTCCACGAGCACGACCTCGCGCGGCAGCCAGGCCTCGAGGCGCGCGCCCGTCCGCCGCGCGATGCGGGCCCGCATCTGCTCCCACGCCCGCTGCCGGGCGCGCTCCAGGTCCTCCCCGCCGAGGCCGAGGTCGGCCACCGAACTCCGATCCAGGAGCACCTCGCCGTCCTCGTCCAGCGCCCCGAAGGCGAACTCCGGCGCCACCGGCGCCGAGAGCTTGTGCGCGTGGACGACGACGAGGGGCGCCGCGAGGGCGCGGGCCACGGGGAAGCCCACGGCCACGCCGCCCCGCGGGATGGCGCCGACGACGCAAGGCGCGGCGACGAGGGGCACCAGCCGCCTGGCCAGCTCCTGGCCTGCATGCGCGCGATCTTCGAAGCGCATGGCACCTCGCTCCCGGCCCAGCCGGGACGCCGCGCCCCGGCTCGCGGCGAGTGTGGGCCTCGTGGCGCGGGCCGCATCCGCATCCTTGCCGCGCTCCCTCGCGAAGCGCGGCCTCCCGTCAGGCGGCGGAATCGGGCGCTGCGCGGGTACTGTCAACCCCGTCATGCTCTGCCGCCCTGCCGGGCCAGGGGCGTCAGGGTCCGTCCCCCGGCCGCCCGCCGGGCCCCAGCGTAGCGGATGCCACGGCCGTTAGAACAGAGGAACTTGCGGGCGTCGGCATTGGCGGTGAAGTACTCTCGCGAAGCGGCAGCGATCGGCACACGTTGTGCCTTTGCCGTGGGTTCGAGCGTTTCCTCCCGCGAGCCTGCCCGGCTCGCGGGTCGCCACCAGGGGAAGGGATTCGAGAGATGGCCGCAGCGAACGAGCACCCGGCTTGCTCCCCTCGCGTCCGCTGTCGAGGAGGCCGGCCCCTTTCACCCTGGCGGGCGGCGTCGGCGCCCCGCGCCTGCTCCCGACCGTCCGCCCCGCTCCGGCGTGAGCGCTGAGGCCCGCGTGCCGGAGAGCCCCGGAGCGAAGGGCGCCAGGGTCACGCTCGAGGGCGGGGACCTGGACCGGCTCTTCGCCGCCCTGCGCGCCCGCGGCTACACGGTCATGGGACCGGTCGTCCGGGACGGCGCGATCGTCTGGGACGAGGTCTCCGCCGCGGGCGAGCTGCCCGCGGGCTGGAGCGACGAGCAGGAGGCGGGCCGCTACCGCCTGGCGCGCGCCGGCGGCCCGGCGCTCTTCGACTGGAGCGTGGGCCCCGCCTCCCCCAAGGGCTCGCTGCATCCCGCGGGCGTCACCCTGTTCCGCGCGCGCCGCGCGGGCCGCGATCTGCAGCTCCTGCCCGGCGACGCGCCGCCGCCGCAGCTCGCCTTCGTGGGCGTGCGCGCCTGCGACCTGGCGGCGATCGCGATCCAGGATCGCGTCCTGCTCGGCGGCCCGATCCAGGATCCCGTGTACCGCGCCCGCCGCGAGGGCGCCCTGCTCGTGGCCGTGCAGTGCGGGCGCGCGGGCCACACCTGCTTCCGCGCCTCGATGGGGACGGGCCCGGCCGTGACCTCGGGCCACGACCTGGCGCTCACCGAGGTGGTGGAGGAGGGCCGCCACGTCTTCGTCGCCGAGGCGGGTAGTCCCCGCGGCGCCGAGCTGCTGGCGGCGCTGCCCACGCGCCCGGCCACCGAGGCGGAGGCGGCCGCGCCGGCCGCGGCGGCCGCGCGGGCCGCCGCCGGCATGGGGCGGACGCTCGAGACCGAGGGCCTGCCGGCGCTGCTGGCGAAGAGCCTCGAGCATCCGCGTTGGGACGACGTGGCCGCGCGCTGCCTGGCCTGCTCGAACTGCACGATGGTCTGCCCGACCTGTTTCTGCGTCACGACCGAGGACTTCACCGACCTGGCCGCCGGCCTCGCCCGCCGGACGCGGCGCTGGGACTCGTGCTTCTCGATCGACTACTCCTACATCCATGGCGGCAACGTGCGCTCGTCCATCCGCGCCCGCTACCGGCAGTGGCTGACCCACAAGCTCGGCTCCTGGTGGAGCCAGTTCGGCACCTCCGGCTGCGTGGGCTGTGGACGATGCATCACCTGGTGCCCTGCGGCGATCGACATCACCGAGGAGGCCCACGCCCTGCGCCCGCGCAGGCGCGCGAAGGAGGGATCCCGTGCAAACGCTTGAGCCCATCATTGCGGAGCTGCCGCTCTTCAAGGGGATGAAGCCGGCGCACATCCAACTCATCACCGGCTGCGCGGCCAACGTGAGATTCGAGGCCGGAGAGTACCTGGGGCGGGAAGGGCAGCCGGCCGACAAGTTCTGGGTCCTCCGGCAGGGGCGCGTGGCGCTCGAGATCCACGCCCCCGGGCGCGGCTTGCTCACCATCCAGACCATCGGCGAGGACGACGTGGCCGGCTGGTCGTGGCTCGTGGCGCCGCACCAGCTCCGCTTCGACATCCACGCGGTGACCGCGACGCGGGCACTGATGTTCGACGGCAAGTGCCTGCGCGGGAAATTCGCGACCGACCACGAGCTGGGCTACGAGCTGATGCAGCGCTTCTCGCACGTCATGCTGCGGCGGCTCGAGGCCATGAGCCTGCAGCTCCTCGACCTCTACGGAGACCACTACGGCGAGCATGACTGACCAGCCCCTGACGCAGACGGACGCACCCCGAGAGGCGGGCCGCGCGGACGGGCCCGATCCCATGCGCCCGGCGCTCTTCCGCGTCGTGCGTAACCGTCCCGAGACGCACGACACCTTCACGCTCACCCTGGAGCCCGAGGCGGGGGGCGGGACCTACGCCTTCCAGGCCGGGCAGTTCAACATGCTCTACGCCCCCGGGGCGGGCGAGGCGGCGATCTCGATGAGCGGCTGCGCCGGGACGGTGACCGAGGTGGTGCACACGATCCGGGCCGTGGGCCGCGTGACGAAGACCCTGCAGCGCCTCAAGCGGGGCGACGCCCTGGGGCTGCGCGGCCCCTTCGGCGCGCCCTGGCCGGTGGCCCTCGCCGAGGGCGGCGACGTGGTGCTGATCGCCGGGGGGATCGGGCTCGCGCCGCTGCGGCCCGCGCTCTGTCACATCCTCGACCACCGGGAGCGCTTCGGGCGCGTCTCCCTGCTCTTCGGCGCCCGCTCCCCCCGGGACATCCTCTTCGCCCGCGAGATCGAGACCTGGCGCGGCCGCTTCGACGTCGACGTGGAGGTGACCGTGGACCGGGCCGGCCCCGGCTGGCATGGGCTCGTCGGCGTCGTCACCACCCTGATCCCGCGCGTGCAGTTCGATCCGGCGAGCACGGCCGCCTTCGTCTGCGGCCCCGAGATCATGATGCACTTCGCGGTCCGCGACCTGGAGCGTCGCGGCGTGCCGCACCCGCGCGTCTGGATCTCCATGGAGCGGAGCATGAAGTGCGGCGTGGGCTTCTGCGGCCACTGCCAGTTCGGGCCCTTCTTCGTGTGCAAGGACGGCCCGGTGTTCCGCTACGACCGCGTGGCCGCCCTGCTCGGCACGCGCGAGGTCTGAGATGGCCGCCCCCCGCAAGCCCCGCCTCGCCGTGCTGAAGTTCGCCTCCTGCGACGGCTGCCAGCTCAGCCTCCTCGACTGCGAGAACGAGCTGCTGGCGCTCGCGGGGGCCGTGGACATCGCCAACTTCGCCGAGGCGTCGCGGGCCGTGCTGAAGGGCCCGTACGACCTCACCCTGGTCGAGGGCTCGATCACCACGCCCCACGACGCCGAGCGGATCCACGGCGTGCGCCGCGCCGCGCGGGTGCTCGTGACCATCGGGGCCTGCGCCACGGCCGGGGGCATCCAGGCCCTGCGCAATTTCGCCGACGTGGCCAGCTGGGTGCCGCTGGTGTACGCCACGCCGGAGTGGATCCACGCCCTCAAGACCTCGACGCCCATCTCCCACCACATCAAGGTGGACTACGAGCTGCAGGGCTGCCCCGTGAACAAGCAGCAGCTCCTCGAGGTGGTGCAGGCGTTCGTGAGCGGCCGGCGCCCCTTCCTCCCCAGCCACGCCGTGTGCCTCGACTGCAAGCGGCGCGGCGCCGTGTGCGTGACCGTGGCCCGCGGGATCCCCTGCCTGGGCCCCGCCACGCGCACCGGCTGCGGGGCTCTCTGCCCTGCCTACGGGCGCGGCTGCTACGGCTGCTTCGGCCCGCTGAAGGGCAGCGCCAACACCGATTCGCTGGGGGCGGTCATGCGGCGCACCGGCGCGGGGGACAGGGAGCTGGCGCGGCTCTATCGCACCTTCAACGGGGCCGCCGAGGCCTTCCGCAAGGCCAGCGAGTGGCACGAGCACGAGAGCGAGTCCCATGAGTGACCGCAAGAGCAGCAGCCTGCGCGTGGCCATGCTCGCCCGCGTGGAGGGCGAGGGCGGGCTCGAGCTGCGGGTGAGCCAGGGGCAGGTCCTCTCGGTCTCCTTCCGCATCTTCGAGCCGCCGCGGCTGTTCGAGGCCTTCCTGCGCGGGCGCGACTTCCGCGAGGCGCCCGACCTGACCGCGCGCATCTGCGGCATCTGCCCGGTCGCCTACCAGATGAGCGCCGCGCACGCCATGGAGTCGGCCTGCGGGGCCGCCGTCGCGGGCCCGCTGCGCGAGCTGCGCCGGCTCCTCTACTGCGGCGAGTGGATCGAGAGCCACGCCCTGCACATCTACCTGCTCCACGCACCCGACTTCCTCGGCTACGAGAGCGCGATCCACATGGCCAAGGAGCACGGCACCGAGGTGGCCAGGGGCCTGGCGCTCAAGCAGACGGGCAACGCCGTCGTCAGCCTGCTCGGGGGACGCGAGATCCATCCGATCAACGTGCGCGTGGGCGGCTTCTACCGCGTGCCCACGAAGCGCGAGCTGGCCGCCCTGCGCGAGCCGCTCGAGCGCGCGCGCGACCAGGCCCTGGAGACCGTGCGCTGGGTGAAGGGCTTCGCCTTCCCGGCGCTGGAGCGCGACTACGAATTCGTCGCCCTCCGCCATCCCCACGAGTACCCCCTGAACGAGGGGCGGATCGTCTCCAGCCTGGGCCTCGACATCGCCGCCGCCGACTACGAGACGCACTTCGCGGAGGAGCACGTGCCGCACTCGAACGCGCTCCAGGGCGCGCGCCGCGCCGCGCCCGGGGCCGCGCCCGCCGCCACGGATGTCTGCCTGCCCGAGACCCCGGGCAGCACGGGATCGGTCTTCAGGGTCCGCCTCAAGCCGACACC
>JAWOLC010000105.1:0-17288 GCA_033853925.1 Candidatus Eiseniibacteriota bacterium | reverse complement strand
AGGTTGTACTCGACCGGGTCCTCGGCGGTCATCACGTTCACCTCGGGCGTGTTCACGCGCGAGAGCGCCGAGTAGAGCGTCGTGGTCTTGCCCGAGCCGGTGGGCCCCGTGACCAGCACCATGCCGTAGGGATTGGCGATCGCCGAGACGAACTCCTTCATCGCCGCCGGCTCGAAGCCCAGCTTCTCCAGATCGATGTTGAGGTTCGTCTTGTCCAGGATGCGCATCACGATCTTCTCGCCGAAGATCGTCGGCAGCGTGGAGACGCGCAGGTCGATCGTGCGGTTGAGGACCTTGATCTTGATGCGCCCGTCCTGGGGCACGCGCCGCTCGGCGATGTCCAGCTCGGCCATGATCTTCAGGCGCGAGATGATGGCGGCCTTGAACTTGAACGGCGGGGCCATCATCTCCTGCATCACGCCGTCGATGCGGAAGCGCACGCGCATGCTCTTCTCGTACGGCTCGATGTGGATGTCCGAGGCGCCCTTGCGCACCGCGTCGGCGATCAGCGAGTTCACCAGCTTGACGATCGGCGCCTCGTCGGCGGCCGAGAGCCCCGCCTCGGCCTCGGCCGTGTCGTCCTCCTCGACGACCGAGAGGTCCTCCTCGATGCCCTTCATCACGTCGGCCATCGTGCCGGCCGAGTCGTAGGCGCGGTCGAGGGCCTTCTTGAGCGTGGCCTCGGTGGCGACCCGGGCTTCGACCTCGTAGCCGGTGATGAACTTGATGTCGTCGATGGCGAAGATGTTGGTCGGGTTCGCCATGGCGACGACCAGCCGCCGGCCGCTGCGCGTCACCGGCAGGGCCATGAAGCGGCTGGCGACGTCGCCGGGGATGAGGCGGGTGAGCGTGGGGTCGGGCTCGTAGTTCTTGAGATCGATCCCCGGGGCGCCGTAGTGGCGCGAGAGGAACTCGAGCAGGGCGTCCTCCGTGAGGGCGCCGATCTTGACCAGGTTCCCGCTGAGGCTCCCGCCGGTGTTCTTCTGCTGCTGCACCGCCTTGTCGAGCGCGGTGGAGTCGATGAGCTGAGCCTCGATCAGAAGCTGTCCGATGTCTTCCTGCACCGATCCGGTCCCTCGCCGAATGGTCGGGCCGCACCGCCCCTTCTCCGTCGCGGCGGTTCGCGAAGGCGGTGGGCTCGCCCCAGCCTGCAGATGGCGTCGACGCGCATCCTGGCGGCACCCCCCGAAGGGCAAGGGCCTGCCGCCGGATGGAGTTGAGCGTCCTGATCCTGGGCGGTTATCGGCCGGGGCCCCGGGCGGCTGAACCGGAAACTGCACGGTGCGTGGGGCGCCCGCGTTGCCGGATGCAGCGGCCTCAGGGCCCGCGCCGAGCGGTGTCCGGCCGGGCCCCCACCGCCACCAGCGGCCGCAGCCGGGCGAAGAGGCGCGGCCCGATGCCGGGCACGGCCAGCAGCTCCGCGGGATCGCGAAACGGGCCGTGCGCGGCGCGGTGCTGCAGGATGCGCCCTGCCAGCACGGGACCGATGCCCGGCAGGGCGTCCAGCTCGGCGGCCCCGGCCCGATTGAGGTCCACGGGGAAGACGCCTGCCGGGGAGGCGATCGGGGGCGCCGTCGAGGAGAGGCTCGCGGCAGCCGCCGGAGCCGCGGCCGGAGCCGCGGGCGGCGGCGTCAGCGTGGGATGCGTCGCGCGCCACAGGTCGCGCGCGGCCCCCAGGCAGAGGAGCAGCGCGACCAGCAGCGCCCCGCGGCGCTCCGCGGGCGTCCACGCAGGCATGCCACCTCCGCGGGGGCGCCTCTCCAGCCATTCCGGGTGGGACTTCGCGGCCGGAGCCGCGGTCTCACCCGGCCGGACTCAATCGAAGAGCCTCCAGACCAGCGTGAAGCTCCCGGTGGGCTTGCCGGTCGTGGCCGGGAGGCCGGTCGACGTGTCGAGCCAGGGCAGCTCGCGCGGACGATCCTCGAGGTTCCGCAGCCGGATGGCGACGGTCGCGTCGCCGATGACCAGATCCACGAGCAGGGAAGCGGTCACGAAGGCGGGCAGGCGCCGCAGCGTGTCCAGGCCCGCCAGGCGGAAGCCGAAGGCTTCGACCTCCCGCGCTCCCGCGCCCTCGATCTCGCCCCGCACTCGCAGCAAGAGGTCCCCGGTGAAGAGCCGGGCTCGTCCCCCCAGCCAGGCACGGAAGCCCGCGTCGGGATCCGCGCGCGGATTGCGCTGGGCGCCGACGGGCAGCGCCGTGCTCCGGTGCGCGAGCCCGAAGCCCTCGACTCCCACCTCGGCGTGCGCGCCCTGCCAGTCCACACCACCCTCGGCCAGCGCGAAGTCGTAGGTGCCGTACTCCGGCCGCAGGCCGCTGCGCAGCCACAGGTCCTCCAGGGGCAGGCGATCGGCCAGGGCCCGGGAGTAGACCCGGCCGCCGCGCAGCGAGGCGCGCGCGTGCCAGGCCAGCGAGTCCGGCGTGGCGGCCTTCGCCGTGGCCACCCAGGCGCGCTGCAGGAACGGCTGCGCCCCCGGCGCGAGGTCGGCCCAGACCGGCGTCACCTGGCGCTCGACCGCCACGGTCGTGGCCACGCTCCCCGCTCGCGTGGTGTACGCCGCGGACGGCGCGGCCTCGAGGCGTCGAATCCCATCGTGGCGGCCCAGGCCCGCGGCCAGCTCGAGTCGGCCCCCGGGAGCGGGCACGACGCTCCGCGCCACGGCCCAGAAGGAATGGGCCCGGTCGGCGAAGGCGCCGCTCGCGAAGCGGGTGACGCTCGCGTCGGTCCACTCCAGCTTCGCGGCGAGGTCGCGAGGACCCCACGCGCGCCGCGCCTCGGCCACGATCCGGGTCTCCTGCGCCTCGCGGTCCGAATCGAGGAGCACGCCGCCGAAGCTCTCGTGCCGATCCAGCCCGCGCGCGAAGCCGAGCCGCCAGGCGAGATCGCCGCGCCGCGCCGACCAGGCCAGCGTGCCGCTGCGGCCCGAGGCCGCCTGCGACTCGCCGCCCTCGAGGCGCCCCGCCTCTCCCCGCTGCGCGAAGCTCCCCTCGAGGCGCTGGCCGCGCACCCGCAGCGCCGTGCGCGCGCCCCAGAGGTGGCGGCCCAGCTCCTCGAAACCGTCCTCGGCGCCGCGCGTCCCGCTCATGGCCTCGACGCCGACGTCCCTGAGCGAGTCGCCCCGGGCCAGGTTCAGCGAGTACTCCTCGAGAGCCTGCGAGCCATTGGCCAGGGAGAAGGTGGAGCGGGCCTTGTGCCCCCCCGGAGCGGAGGTCGCCCGCAGCCCCGCCAGGGCGTCGTCGAAGCCGGCCCACGCGCCGCCGCCGTCGGGGCGAGCTTCGAGGGAGTCGTACCAGGCGAGCGGCGTGCGCGAGGACAGGACGCCCGGCCACGGCAGCGCCCCCGGTGCCCGCCGCGGCTCCTCGAGCGTCCATCCGCCCACGACGAGGCCGGCCAGCGAGGGGGGCGTGGACGCGCCCAGCCAGACGGAGGGCATCCAGCCCGCGCGGCCGGTCGCCCCCCACCACGACGCCGCGTCCGCCAGGCCCGAGGCGGCCATGGCGCGCGCGCCGGCGTCCGGGGCCTGCGCCTGCGCCGGCGCCGCCAGCGTCAGGAGGAGAGCCGCGCCCGATAGCGCCCGAACACGGCCACGAGCGGCGTGCCGAGCACGACGAAGAGCAGCAGGTTGGAGCCGGTGTGCCATAGCGCGAACGGAATCCCCTGCAGCAGGACGATCCGCATCTGGCCGAGGACCAGACCGGTCGCCACGTTGGTGACGAGATCGAACCAGATCGTGAGCCCGACAGCCACGCCCGCGAGCACGGCTCCCCGCAGGCGCACTCCGCGCGCGTGCAGGCCGAGCCACGCGAAGGCGCCGCCCGCGAGACCGGCCGGGATCTGGCCCACCACCTGCGCGAGCGTCACCCAGGGATGCGCCGGCCCGTACGGGTTCATCAGGGAGTACACCAGCATCGTCAGCCCGCCCACCCACGCGCCGTCGCGGGCTCCGAGCAGGACCCCTGCTCCGAACACGCCCAGCGTCTGCACCTCGAGATCGGGCGGGCGGGGCGCGTAGGCCCCGGTGAGGCACACGGCCACGAGGAGCGCCATGTAGGCCAGACGGCGAGAGGTGAACGGCGGTCGCGCGATCGCAGGCTCTCCGGACGAGAAGGAGGAGGAGCGTGAAGGGCGCGCGGAGAGTAAGGGCGCGCCGCCGGACAAGTCAACGCCCGCGCGCGCCGCGCCGAGCGACGCGGCGCCGCGGCGCTAGCCGGGAACTCCGGCCGCCTGCTTGAGCGGGCCCAGGATGCTCGCGGGCACCGGCAGCTCGCCCAGCTCCGTCCCCCGCGGCCAGCCGTGGAAGTCGGAGCCGCCCGTCTCGAGCAGGTCGAGCCGTCGCGCCAGCGCGCGGAAGCGCCGCACCGCCGCGGCGCCGTGCTGGGGATGCCAGACCTCGAGGCCGCGCAGGCCCGCCGCGGCCAGCTCCTCGATCACCAGATCCGACAGCGAGGTGCCCGGATGCGCGAGCACGCTCACGCCGCCGGCGGAATGGATGAGGGCGATCGCGCGCTCGGGGCGAAACGAGGGTCGGGACACGAACGCCTCGGCGTGCGAGCCGATGAACCGCCGGAAGGCCTCCTCCACGCTCTCGACGTGCCCCGCCCGGACCAGCGCCTCGGCCACGTGCGGGCGGCCGACCACGCCCGGCCCCGCCAGCTCGAGCACGACTTCGAAGTCCACGGCGGCGCCCAGCTCCCGCAGGCGCTCGACCATGGCCAGCGCCCGCTGCAGCCGCTCCTCGCGGAAGCGCGCGAGCGCGCGTGTCAGCTCGTCGTCCTCCGGGTCGAGGTAGTAGCCGAGGATGTGGATGTCCACACCGTTCAGCGAGGAGGAGACCTCGATGCCCGGCACCAGTTCGAGGCTGGACCCCGCCGCCAGGCGCGCCCGCTCCACGCCCTCGATGGAGTCGTGGTCGGTGATGGCCAGGGCCGCCAGCGAGCGCTCCAGGGCGTGGGCCACGACCCCCTCGGGCGTGAGCGCGCCGTCGCTGAACAGGGTATGCGCGTGCAGATCCACCCGGCGACCGCCCTTGGGCAGGGGCGGCCGGTTCATCAAACGCGCTCCAGCGTCTTGCGCAGGACGCGGATCTTCTGCGCCACGTCCGGGTAGTTGGGCTGGTCGGCGTAGACGCGCTCGAACTCGGCCAGCGCCTCGTGGGCGTGCCCGGCCACCTCGTGCGCCAGCCCCAGCTGGAAGCGGAGCCCCGCCACGCTCGCGGGGTCGGCCCCGAATTCGTCGAGCGCGCGCGTGAACTCCTCGACCGCGTCGTCGAAGCGCCCCTGGTCGAGCAGACAGCGGCCGATCATCTCGGCCGCGCGCTGCCCGAAGCCGGGCGACCGCGAAGCCGCGCGGAAGCAGTCCACGGCCTGATCCAGGAGTCCCATCTCGCGGTAGGTCATGCCCAGATCGTAATGGCTCTGCGCGTCGTCGGAAAGCTGGGACTCCACGCCCCGCTGGAACTCCGCGATCAGCGAGCCCAGGTCCAGGGTCACCGCCTGGGCGCGCCCGACCGCCACCTCCACGCGCCCCGCCGGGGCGGTGGAGGTCTCGGGTCCGCCGTTCGGTCCCTCCGGCGCGGGCGGCGTCGCCCGCGGCCCGAGCCGCTGCATGCGGCGGCTCGCCAGCTCGTGATCGGGCACGTGCCGCAGGGCGCGGGCGAACCACTCGCGCGCGCTGTCCGCGTCGTTCTCGTTCAGCGAGCGATCGCCGAGCGCGCATGCCACCTCGGCGGCTTCCTTGGCGTCGCCGCGCAGCTCGCAGTTCCGCAGCCAGAGCCCGGTCACCTCGGGGCTGGCGTGAACGCTCCGGCCGAGGCTGCGGTAGATGGCGGCCGCGCTCTCCAGCCGGTCGATGGCCTCGTAGGCCTTCGCCGCCTTGACCAGAGCCTCCGTGGCGGGCTCGCGCTCGCCCCGCTTGAAGCGCTCGGCGGCGAGCTGGAGCAGGGCCTCGATCTCCGCCAGATCCGGGGCACTGCTCTCTCCCGGAGCGGCGAACTGCAGCCCGCCGGGACTCGCGGGCGCCGTCGTCTCGGCCGGGGCGACGGGCGCCGCCTCCACGGCGGGCGCCGGCGGCGCCTCGGGCTGGCTCCGCGAGGGCGCGCTCGACACCAGGTCCGGCATGCGCTCGATCCCCGGCGGCTGCGCCGACACGGGTGGCTCCGGCGGCGCCGCCTCCGCGACCGGGATGGCCGCCAGGGTCTCGCCGATGTCCGGCTGCAGCTCCTCGGCCTGCGCCTTCAGCCGCGCCGCGTCCTCGGGCTGTCCGGACCGCCCGTAGTGATGGCTGGCCTCCAGGAGCGTGGCCGCCGCGGCCGCGTTGTCGCCGGCGGCGAGCAGCGCCTCGCTCGCTCGCTCGAGCAGCCGCACGTTCTCCGGCGTGGCCTCGAACGCCCGCCGCAGGCAGTCGGCGGCATCACGGTGCTTCTCCGCGCGCGTCAGATGATCGGCGTACTCCTGGTAGTAGAGGGCGGCCTCCGTGGTGAGGCCGTCGAGCGCGTGCAGCTCGGCGAGGCGCTGGAGGACGACGGTCGGCGTGAGCGAGAGCCGCGTCATCTTCTTGCAGACGGCGATCGCGTTCTTGTAGAGCCCGGCCTTGGCGTACGCGTCCACCGCCTGCAGGTAGCCGGTGGCGGCGTCGGCGAGGTCTCCCTTCTTGAAGAGGAGATCCGCCATCAGGACGTGGTTGATCGGCTCGGAGTCTTCCGCGCGGGTGAGCTTCTGATACTCGCTCAGGGCGCCGTCCAGATCACCACTCTGGAGGCAGCGCTGTGCCCGTCGCTTGATCTCGATCGCCTTTTCCAAGCTGGCTTTCCCCACGGAAGACCGCCCCGCCGGATCGAGCGGCAGCGGCTTTCCGCCATGACGCAATCCCTGTCAAGCGCTCAAGGCGGCGTGCACGGCATCCCGACAGCGCTGGACCAAGGGGTCCAGAGCCGCCCGGATGCGTTGCAGTCCCATCTCGACATCGGCTTTATCGGCAGACTCCTGGGCGGACTTCAGATTGATTTCCACGTTCAGCAGGGCTCCCTCGGCCGCGGCCGCCGCCAGGAGGCCCGCCACGCCGGAGTCGCTGGCGGCGTTCACGTTGCCCTTCTCGGCCGTCGTCGTGGCCAGGGCCAGCACGTCCAGACAGGCCTGCGCCGTCTCGAGCGGCACCCGCATGGCCTCCAGCTCGGCGTGCGCCAACGCCTTCGCCCGCGCCTCGGCCTCCCCGGCCGTGGCCTGGGGCAGCTTCCTCGCCTTCAGCACGGCCTCGAAGGCCGCGCTGTCTCGGCGCGCCAGGCCCAGCAGGCGGCCCCGCAGCCGAGCGGCTTCCCCCCTCACCTCGCGCATCGCCCCCTCGCTCGCGGCGTACTTCTTCTTCCCCAGCGTGAGCCCCGCCACCATGGCCGGCAGCGTCGAGGCCAGGGCGCCCACGAAGGCCGAGACGGTGCCTCCGCCCGGCGTGGGCGAGGGCGAGGCGACCTGATCGAAGAAGGAGGCGACCGAGGCGGCCTCCGTGAGGGGTGGACGCTTGAGGCGCAGCTCGAGCACCTGATCGCGCTTGAAGCCCTCGAGCTGCAGGGAGTGCTCGGCCGCGTCCAGCATCGCGTACTCGGGCACGAGGCCCACGACCTCGCAGCCCGAGATCGCCGCTCCGTGCCGCGCCGCCTCCTCGCGCACCAGGGCCAGGACGCGGTGGATGGGCGTGGCTTCGGTGTTCACCAGATTCATGCTCACCTGTGCTCGCCGCCCGCCCTCGATCGAGAAGCCCAGCGCCCGGACGTTCTTGAGGCCGCCGCTCTGCTCCCGGATCGTGGCGGCGATGGCCTTGGCCACGCGCACGTCGGGGGTGTTCAAGTTGGCGTTGAAGGCGACGAGGAAACGCCTTGCCCCGACGGCGGTTGCCCCGGCCGTCGGGTGGATGGCCTCGGGGCCGAAATCCGGCTTCTTCGCCGGATCCTTCCCGATCAGCTCGCGCAGCCCCTCGAACTCCCCGCGGCGCACGTCGGAGAGCGTCACCCGATCCGGCCGGGAGGCGGCGGCCTCGTAGAGGAACACGGGGATGCCCAGCTCGTCGCCGATGCGTCTGCCCGCCTGCCGCGCCAGCTCGGCGCAGTCCTCCAGCGTCACGTCCTCGACCGGAACGAAGGGCACCACGTCCGCCGCGCCCATGCGCGGATGCTCGCCCTTGTGGTGGTTCAGATCGATGAGCTGCGAAGCCTTCTGGACCGCACGGAACGCCGCTTCCATCACCGGCTCGGGCTCACCCGCGAAGGTGATCACGGAGCGGTTGTGGTCGGCGTCCATCTCGCTGTCGAGCAGCGTCACCCCGGTGACCGAGGCGATGGCCTGCATGATCTCCTCCACCACCTCGCGGCGGCGGCCTTCCGAGAAGTTCGGAACGCATTCGACGAGCTTGGGCATTGCCGTCAGGGTCTCCCTGGGTGAGGGGGCGGGTCGAGCCTCCGAGTCGGAATCGTGTCGATGAACCACTGATCAACCGGAATGGGACCGAGAGCGAAGCGCATCGTATCCGTCGACGCGGCCTTCACGACAACGGTCCGCTGAGCGGGTCGGTAGCCGATGGCGAGCGCCTTGAGGGTCCACGGGCCGCAAGGGGCCGTGCGGATCACGAACCAGCCGCTCGAGTCGGCCAAGCTTCCCATGCGCGCGCCGAGCACCAGGACGTCCGCGAACGGCAGCGGCCGGCCGGTCAGCGAATCGCGCACCCAACCCACGATGGTGCCGGTCGAGTCCCTCCCCGCTCCGGCGTGGGCGAGCGGAACCAGCGTGACTGCCAAGCCGACCGCGAGCAGGGCGACACTCCCGAGCCGGGTTGCGCGGGCATGGATCAACTCAGTGAGCGTAGCCGCCTCCCCTCGCCGCGCCGCGATGGCCTCCCTGAGCCGCGCCGCGATGGCCCCGATGCAAGGCGGCGAGGGCGAGGTGGCCGAGGCGTGTCCCCCTGGACACGTCGCAGGCCGCATCGCCGTCGCCAACGAAGCAGATGGGCCGTCCCGGCGCGGCTGCGAAGCCAACGCCGCAGCCGGGCCTCCGCGGCTCGGCTTCAAGGCCACACGCGCCTCTCGACCGTCGGCAGCGCCAGGTCCGCGCCCCGCATGAAGACGGTGTCGGGGCGCACGGCCGGCAGCCAGTACGGCAGCTCCTCGAGCGCCTCGCACTCCCACACCACCGCGTCGCCCCAGGCGCCGGCGTTCAGATGCCCGACCTCGCTCTCGACCCGCAGCGCGCGCGCCGCGTTCCAGGTGATGCTCAGCAGCATCTCCTCGGCGCTGAACCCGCACAGGCGAACGGCCAGGGACGCGCACTCGAGCAGCGACTGGGCCGGGGACGTGCCGGGATTGAAGTCGGTGGCGATCGCCCAGCGGGCGCCCGAGCGGCGCAGCATCGCCGCCTCGGGCAGGCCCTGCCCCAGGGTGAGGGCGGCTCCGGGCAGCAGGACGCCCACCACCCCCGCGCAGCCCAGCGCCCGCCAGTCCTCCTCGGTGGCGCACTCGAGGTGGTCCGCCGAGCAGGCGCCCAGCTCGGCCGCGAGCCGGGCCCCGCCGCTGCGCTCGAGCTGGTCGGCGTGCAGCTTGATGTCCAGCCCCAGCTCCTTCGCCCGGCCGAGAACCGCGCGGCACTCCTCCACGGTGAAGGCCACGGGATCGCAGTAGACGTCCACGGCGCTGGCCAGCTGGCGCACGCGGACGTCCTCGAGCACCCGGCCGCTCATCGCCTCCAGGTACTCCCCCCGCCGCTCGCGGTACTCGTCCGGGAGCGCGTGCAGGAGGAGCGCCGTGCGGTGCAGGCGCGCCGGCACGCGCTGGGCCGCGGCCCGCATCAGCTCGAGCAGGCGCGTCTCCCCCACCGGCGTCAGGCCGTAGCCGCTCTTCACCTCCACCGTGGTGCAGCCGTTCGCGCGCCAGCGCTCGAGGCGGTTGGCCAGCGACTTCTCGAGCGCGTCCTCGTCCGCCGCCTCCGTGGCCGCGACGGTCGAGCGGATGCCCCCGCCCGCGGCGGCGATGGCCGCGTAGGACTCGCCCCTCAGGCGCTGCTGGAACTCCGCCGCGCGATGGCCGGCGAAGATCATGTGGGTGTGGCAGTCCACGAGCGCGGGGGTGACCAGCCGCCCGTGCGCGTTCAAGGGCCGCGCTTCCGAGTGGCGGCGGAGCAGCTCGGGCCCGGGGCCCACCTCGAGGACGCGCCCCTCCCGGAAGACGATCGCGCCGCGCGGGTGACGCACGACCGAGCGCCCCTCCCGGTCGGGCGTGACGACCTCCGAGGTGTTGTGCAGGATGAGGTACGACGTGCGCCCGGCCACCGGCCGGAAGGACGGATCGCGAGCGGGCCCCAGGCTCATGCGCGGCTCACGACGTCACGCCCGGCAGCTTCATGCCGGTCCGCCTCGCGTGCTCGATCGCCGCCGGATAGCCCGCGTCCGCATGACGCATCACCCCGGTGCCGGGGTCGTTCGTGAGCACGCGCTCGAGCTTCGCGTCCGTGGCCGCGCTCCCGTCGCAGACGATCACCAGCCCGGCGTGGATCGAGTTGCCCATGCCCACGCCGCCGCCGTGGTGGACGCTCACCCACGAGGCCCCCGAGGCCACGTTGAGCAGGGCGTTCAGGATCGGCCAGTCCGCCACCGCGTCGCTCCCGTCCCGCATCCCCTCGGTCTCGCGCCACGGCGAGGCGACCGAGCCCGCGTCCAGGTGGTCGCGCCCGATCACCACCGGCGCCTTGAGGGTCCCCTCCCGCACCATGCGGTTGAAGCGCAGGCCGAGCCGGTGCCGCTCGCCGTAGCCGAGCCAGCAGATGCGCGCCGGCAGGCCCTGGAAGCGCACGTGCCGCTCGGCGAGCGGGATCCAGCGGTGCAGGCGCTCGTCCCCGGGGAACTCCTCGAGCGCGGCGCGGTCGGTGGCCAGGATGTCGGCCGGGTCGCCGGAGAGCGCCGCCCAGCGGAACGGACCCTTGCCCGTGCAGAAGAGGGGCCGGATGTACTCGGGCACGAACCCCGGGTAGGAGAAGGCCTGCTCGTGCGGCAAGCCGCCGCGCTCGGCCTCGCCCCGCAGGTTGTTGCCGTAGTCGAACAGCACCGTGCCCATCTGCTTCATGGTCACGAGCGCCTTGACCTGGGTGGCCATGGAGGCGCGCGCCCGGCGCACGTACTCCGTCGGATCGCCGGCGCGGAGCGTCGCGGCCTGCTCGAGCGTCAGCCCCGCGGGCACGTAGCCGTTGAGCGGATCGTGCGCCGAGGTCTGGTCGGTGGCCGCGTCCACCCGCACTCCCTTGCGCACCAGCAGCGGATGCACCTCGGCCGCGTTGCCGATGAGCCCGACGCCGAGAGGCGCCTTCGCCTCCTGAGCCTCCCGGCACCACGCCAGCGCTTCGTCGAGGTCGTGGGTGACGCGGTCGCAGTAGCCGGTCTCGAGGCGCCGCCTCGCCCGAGCCTCGTCCACCTCCACCGCCAGGCAGACGCCCCCGTTCATGGTGATCGCCAGGGGCTGGGCCCCGCCCATGCCCCCCAGCCCCGCGGTCAGCACGAGGTGCCCGGCCAGGGAGCCCTCGAAATGCCGAGCCGCGCACTCGGCGAAGGTCTCGAAGGTGCCCTGCACGATGCCCTGCGAGCCGATGTAGATCCACGACCCGGCGGTCATCTGGCCGTACATCATCAGGCCCTTCCCCTCCAGCTCCCAGAAGTGCTCCCAGGTGGCCCAGCGCGGCACGAGCAGCGAGTTGGCGATGAGCACGCGCGGCGCGCCCGGGTGGGTGCGGAAGACGCCCACCGGCTTGCCCGACTGCACGAGCAGCGTCTCGTCGTTCTCCAGGGCGCGGAGCGTGGCGACGATGCGCTCGTAGGCCTCCCACGAGCGCGCCGCCTTGCCGCGCCCACCGTAGACGACCAGCTCTTCCGGCCGCTCCGCCACCTCCGGGTCCAGGTTGTTCATCAGCATGCGCAGCGCGGCCTCCTGCGCCCAGCCCTTGCACGAGAGCGCCGTGCCGCGCGGCGCGCGCACGAGATGCGTTCCGACGGTCGGGTTCATTCGCTCAACACCTCCATGGCCAGGCGCTCGGGGGCGCTCGAGAGCACCCACTGCGCGACGGTTTCGCACGGGCCCGAGAGCGGGCGGTCGCCTTCGGGCGCCGGCGCCAGCCGCCGGATGGCGCCGTAGAGCCGCTCGGAGCCGAGACCGGCCGAGAGCGGGCGACGGAATTCCAGGGCGCGGCAGGCGCACAGCAGCTCGAGGGCCACGACCCGCGCCGTGTTCTCCACCACCGCCCGTGCGTGCCGCGCGGCGATCGGCGCCATGCTGACGTGGTCCTCGAGTCCGGACCCGGTGGGGATCGAGTCCACCGTGGCCGGGTGCGCGAGCACCTTGTTCTCGGAGACGAGCGCGGCCGCCGTGTACTGCGCCTGCATGTAGCCCGACTCCAGCCCGGGATCGGCGGCCAGCACCGCGGGCAGACCGGACACGCGCCGGTCCAGCAGGCGGTCGATGCGCCGCTCCGCCAGCGAGGCCACTTCGGCGACCGCGATCTTGAGGTAGTCCGCCACCATCCCCACCGGCTCGGCGTGGAAGAGGCCCGCCGACACGACCTCGTCCCCCGCCGCCAGCACCAGGGGGTTGTCGTTCACGGCGTTCACCTCGATCGCCAGCTGCTCGGCGACGTGCGTGAGCGCGTCGTAGGCCGCACCCAGGACCTGCGGGGCGCAGCGCAGGCTGTAGGCGTCCTGCACCTCCTCGCAGTTCGCGTGCGCGGCGGCCAGCGCGCTCTCCATCGAGTAGGCCCGCAGGCGCCGGGCCGCCTCGAGCGCCCCGCGGTACGGGCGCAGGGCGAGCACGTCGGCGCGCGCCGGCGTGAAGGAGCCGTTCAGGACCTCGATGCTGAGCGCGGCGGCCGCCGCGGCCGCCTCCCAGACGCGCCGCGCGTCCACGCAGGCCAGTGTCGCCAGCGCCGTCGAGAGCTGGGTGCCGTTCACCAGGGCCAGTCCCTCCTTGGCCTCGAGCGCCAGCGGCTGCAGGCCGGCGCCGCGCAGGGCCAGCGCGGCCGGCATGCGCCGGTCCCCCAGCCAGGCCTCGCCCTCGCCCATCAGCGTCATCGCCAGGTGCGCGAGCGGGGCCAGGTCGCCCGAGGCGCCCACCGAGCCCTGCAGGGGCACGACCGGCGTCACGTCGCGCTCGAGGAAGGCGAGCAGCGCCTCCACGACCTCGGGCCGCACACCCGAGCAGCCGCGCGCCAGCGAGGCCGCGCGCAGGAGCACCATGGCGCGCACCACCTCGCGCGGGGCCTCGGGGCCGACGCCCGCCGCGTGCGAGCGCAGGAGGTTCACCTGCAGCGCGTGCAGCCGATCGGCCGGGATCGCGCGGTCCTTGAGCTCGCCGAACCCGGTCGTGACGCCGTAGATCACCAGGCCCCGAGACAGGGCCGACTCGACGACGTCCCGGCTCTCGCGCACGCGCTCGCGCGCGGCCGCCGCGAGGCCGACCTCGGCCTCGGGCGGCACCGCGCCGCCCGGCCCCGCCAGGGGGGCCCGCGCGACGGCGGCGACCTGGGCGAGCGTGAGCGGCGCGCCGCCGAGCCAGATCATGCGCGCTCCACCCCGCCGTCGCCCGGCTCGTCCAGGAAGCGTGCGACCTCGGCGGCCAGGGTGTGTGCGTCGCGCACGCGCACGGGTCCGACCGGCAGCGAGTCGAGGAACGGGCCCCGATAGCCGGCCGTGACCAGGCGGGGATCGCACACGACCAGCACTCCGCGATCGTCCGAGCGGCGAATCAGCCGTCCCACCCCCTGTCGAAAGCGCAGCACCGCTTCGGGCACCGCGTCGTGGCGGAACGGCTCGAGTCCCTGCTCGCGCAGGCGCTCGCCTCGGGCCTCGACGAGCGGGTCGTCCGGCACCGAGAACGGCAGCTTGGCGACCACGAGGATCTCGAGCGCTTCGCCCGGGAAGTCCACACCTTCCCACAGGCTCTGGACTCCGAGCAAGACGGCGCCGCGCTCCAGCCGGAAGCGCTCGGCCACCAGGCTCGCGGGGCCGTCCCATTCCTGAGCGAGCAGGCGCCCCGCGCCGCCGAGCCGCTCGAGCAGGAGCTGCCGCGCCCGGCGCAGGCGCTCGTGCGCGGTGAACAGCACGAGCTGGTTGCGTCGCGTCGCGCGCGCCAGCTCGGCCACGACTTCGCTCACCGTCGCGGCCTCGTCGCTCCCGCCCGCGAAGACGAACACCTTCATCTGTCGCGCCAGGGGAAACGGCGAGGGATACGACGCCACCTCGTAGGGCATGCCCCACGCCTCGCCGAGACCCAGGCGCTCGGCGAGAAAGCCGAAGTCGCCACCCGACGAGAGCGTGGCGGAGGTGAGCACGGCCGCCCGCGCCCGGCCGATGACCAGGCGGCGCGCGTGGTCGCCCACGCTCACCGGCACGCCGTGCAGCTCCACGCCGCGCCCCCCCGCGCTCCGCCAGTAGACCCAGTCGCGGTGCGTCGCCTCGCCGAGCTGCTCCACCTCGCTGCCGAGCTGGCCGAAGCGTCCCGCGACCTGCTCCAGCTCCCCCACCAGCTCGTCCGCGGCCTCGCCCTCTCCGAGACCGTCCACACCTTCGGCCAGAAGGTGAAGCGAGCGCGCGAACCGATTGCAGTGCGAGAGGATCGCCTCGAGAGGCTCCAGATCGCGGCCGAGCAGCTCGCCGGCCGAGCGGTACCGCTCGCGCGTGCCGTACAGCTCGTGGCGCTCCCCTCGGGGCTCGATCGCCGCGAAGAAGCGATCCGCGTCGGCGCGCGCCTCGCCGACCCGGTGGGCCAGCGCTTCCAGCTCCCCTTCGAGGCCTTCGCCGACCCCCGGCTGGGAGGAGAGCAGGGGCAGAGCGAAGCCGCGCACCCGCGCCAGCAGTCCGCCCGGGACGCCGCCGCCCCGCGGCGGGCGGCGGCGCCCCGTCCCCACGAGCCGCAGCGCCTCCTCGATGCGGCTCCGCGAGACCGACAGCTCGAGCTGTCCGAGGAGTACGCTCTCCAGCCGATGCGCCTCGTCCACGACCAGCGCATCGAAGTCGGGCAGGAGCCCGTCCACCTCGCCGGAGAGCGCGAGCAGGGCGTGGTTCACGATCACCACGCGCGACTGCGCCGCCACGCGCCGGGCGCGCACCCAGTAGCACTCGCGTCCCTTGCGGCAGGTGAGCATCGTGCAGGCATGGGGATCCGCGCCCAGCCGGCCGCGCAGCCGGCGCATGGCCTCCGGATCGGAGGCGGGAAAGCGGTCGAGATCCCCCTCGGGATCCGCCGCGGCCCAGCGGCGCAGCTCCGCCAGCGTCTCGTCCTCTTCCGCGCCCTGTCCCTCCACGAGCTGCAGGGCACGCGGGCAGAGGTAGTTCTGCTTGCCCTTGAGGCGCGCGCAGGGAAGGGAGCCGCCCAGGGTCTGGAGGAGCCTGGGCAGGTCCCGCTCGAAGAGCTGATCCTGCAGGGAGCGCGTGCAGGTGGCCACGACCACCCTCCGCTCTCCTTCCCGGGCGTGCAGCACCACCGGGAGCAGGTAGGCGAGCGACTTGCCGACGCCGGTCGGCGCCTCGGCCAGGAGGACGCCGCCCTGCTCCAGCACGCGAGCGATGTCCACCGCCAGGCGCCGCTGCGCCGGCCGCTCCTCGTACCGCGGCCAGCGCCGGCACAGCTCCCCTGCCGACCCCAGCAACGACTCCACCTCGCGCACCAGCGACACCGGCCCCTCCCTTCGCGCGCGCATTATCCCCGAATCCCGGCGCAGGGGCATCCACGCGGGCGCGGGCGGCCGGGCGGCCGGGCGGCGGAGAGGCGGGGGGAGCGCGGAGATTCGCGCCCGCGCTCAGAAGGTGGAGACGAGCTGCAGGTGGATCTTGCCCTCGAGCGGAGGCCGCCCGGGCTCGAGCCCGTAGTCCACGCCCACGAGGCCGCCCGCGGTCTCGAGCCTGAGGCCGCAGCCCACTCCCTCGCGGCTCGCCACGGCGAAGCGCTCGGCACCCGCCGGGTCGGCGAGCCGCGTGCCCATGGTGGCGTGGTCCCAGAAGAGGAAGACGCGTTGCCCGGCCGGGCCCAGGAACCAGCGCCACTCCAGGCGCGAGAGCACGTAGCGGTCCACGCGGAACGCCTCCTCGTCGTAGCCGCGCAGGGTCGCGGCTCCGCCCAGGGGATAGCGCTCGAAGATGGGGAGCACGCGCTCGGAGCTGATGCGCCCGGCCCCCGAGACCTCGAGGCTGAGGCCCGAGGCGCCCCCCAGGGGCCGGTGCCACTCCCCGCGCAGGTCGAGCGCCGAGGACCTCGCCGTCTGCTCGCCCGTCGGGCGCAGGCTCTCGCGCTTGAAGGACTGCGTGGCCTCGATGCGGGCCCGGGTGCCCCGGCGCGGAGCCAGCGGCTCGTCCAGCGTGCTGCGCTCGAGGGCGAACGACGTGCTCTGGATGTCGGCCTCCTCCACGTCGCCGCTCTGCTGCACCACGCGCTCCTGCTGGTAGCCGGCCTCGACGTTCTCCTGCGCCCCGATCGTCATGCGCGCGTGCCCGCCCCAGGTGGTGCGCGCGTAGAGCGTGTCCTGGATCTGCTGCTGGATCGCCCCTTCGAGCCGCAGCGGCGTGCCGAGGACCAGGGGCTCGGCGTAGCGGGCCTCGAAGTTCGAGCGGCCGCGACCGCTGGATTCCCAGTACAGGCTGGCGGCGCGCCCGGTGCCCAGCAGGTTCCCCAGCTCGAGCCGCGCGA
Source organism: Candidatus Eiseniibacteriota bacterium (assembly GCA_033853925.1). Taxonomy (GTDB): domain Bacteria; phylum Eisenbacteria; class RBG-16-71-46; order RBG-16-71-46; family RBG-16-71-46; genus JANXPZ01. The sequence goes on along the minus strand of JAWOLC010000105.1, from coordinate 599 downwards.
GCCCGGCCGTGCCGGCGTCGCCTTGCAGACCCGCCACGGCTTCGAAGCGGTTGTAGCGCGGCTCCTCGACCCGGTAGACGAGCCGGGCCCGTCCCCAATCGGGCTCGCCTTCCAGCCCGGCGAACGACACGCTGCGGAACAGCGCCAGCTGCTCGAGCCGCTCGCGCCCAGCGAGGGCCGCGTCACGGCTCCACGGCTGGCCGGTCAGGTGCCCCAGTGACCGCTCGGCCACCTCCGGGCGCGTGACCTTGAGGCCATCGATCCGCACGCCGGAGACCAGTACCCGCGGCCCTCGGGCTCCGGCGTAGCCCACCACGACTCCCCCCGCGGCTCCCTGGGCCCCGAGCGAATCCACGTCGAAGCGGCTGAGGCTCAGGTGCGCGTACGGATAGCCCTCGCCGGCCACCGCGCGCAGGGCCTGCTCCCCCGCCGTGCCCGCCGCGCCCGCCGAGGCGGGGGCCCCGGCGCGCAGGGCGAGCGCGGCGGCGAAGGCCGCCGAGTCCCCGCCGGCCGGGGCGGCGATCGCCACGGCCCGCACGCGGTAGAGCGGTCCCTCTCGCGTCGCGAGCCGCAGCGTGGTGCGCCCCGCATCCCAGCTC